>JBBSBE010000008.1:0-64581 GCA_038251625.1 Rhodobacterales bacterium | reverse complement strand
GGCGGGATCGACCATATTCTGGTCGATGAGGCACAGGATACCAGCCCCCTGCAATGGCAGGTGGTCGAAAGCCTTGCGGGCGAGTTCACGGCGGGCGAAGGGGCGCGGGCAGAGGGGCGCACTCTTTTTGTCGTGGGGGATCCCAAGCAATCGATCTATTCCTTTCAGGGGGCAGACCTTGCCACCTTCAGCGCCAAGAAGGCCGCCTTTGGCGCGCGGCTCGCGGCAACGGGCCAGCCGATGCAGGAAGTGGCATTGGCCTATTCCTTCCGTTCCGCCGCCGCGATCCTGCGGGTGGTCGATGCCATCTTTGATCCGCGCCGGGGGACCGGACTTGGCGAGGACAGCACGCATCTGGCCCATCATGCAGCCATGCCGGGGCGGGTGGAGCTTTGGCCGCCCATAGCAAAAGCAACGGAAGCCGAGCCGGGCGACTGGGATGACCCCATTGACCTTGTAACTGACGCCCACCATGCCGCGCGCCTTGGGCAGAAGATCGCCGCACACATTGCCGACCTGATTGCCAGCGGTACGCAGGTGCCTGGCAAGGAAGGGCCGCGCCCATTGGGCCCGGGCGATGTGCTGGTTCTGGTACGGCGGCGGTCCGATATCTTCGCTGAAGTGATCCGTGCCTGCAAAGTCGCCGGATTGCCCGTCGCCGGGGCAGACCGTCTGAAGCTCGGAGCCGAACTTGCGGTGAAGGACCTGACGGCGCTTTTGTCGTTCCTCGCCCTGCCGGAGGATGATCTGTCGCTGGCTGCAGCCTTGCGTTCGCCGCTGTTCGGTTGGTCGGAGGCGCAGCTTTATGCGTTGGCGCAACCGCGCCAGGGGCACCTATGGCCTGCGTTGCGGGCATCGGGGCAGACGGAAACGCTGTCCGTGCTGCGCGATCTGCTGGATCAGGCAGATTTCCTGCGACCGCACGATCTGATCGACCGCATGCTGACGCGCCATCGTGGGCGCGAACGGCTGATCGCGCGGTTGGGGGCCGAAGCCGAGGATGGAATCGACGCGCTGTTGGCGCAGGCGCTGGCGTATGAACGGGCGGCAGTGCCCTCGCTCACCGGGTTTCTTGTCTGGCTGCAAAGCGATGAGGTAGAGATCAAGCGCCAGCTTGACGATGGCGGCGGGCGCATTCGCGTGATGACGGTGCATGGTGCCAAGGGGTTGGAGGCGCCGTTGGTGATCTTGGCCGATACGGCGAAATACAATCGCCCGGACAGGGATGACCTGTTGCCGCTGCAGGATGGAGCGCTGGCGTGGAAAACCGCGAAAGATGTCAGCCCGCCTCGCAGCCTTGAGGCGCTGAAGCTGCGCAAGGCGCGGGATGAGGCAGAATCGCTGCGGCTGTTGTACGTGGCGCTCACCCGCGCGCAAAGCTGGCTGATCGTGGCCGTCGCAGGCGACCCCGGGAAGGAAGAGGCGGAGGGTGAGACCAGCCCGCCACCGTGGTATCGGCTGGTGGAGGCCGGGATGATTGCCGCTGGCGCCTCTGCCGCCCCCGACGGTGGGCTGCTCCATGCCGAGGGGGCCTGGCCAGTGCCAGGCGCCGCGCAGGTACCGCCGCCGTCGGCGCCAGACCCCTTGCCGGATTGGCTACGCCACCCCGCGCTTCCGGCGCCACGTCCCCCACAACCGGTTTCCCCGACCGGACTCGGCGGCGCCAAGGCGTTGCCCGGGGAAGGGGCGGATAAGGCAACGGCGCTGGAGGATGGCACCATCCTGCACCGCTTGCTGGAGGTTTTGCCCACCGTCCCGGAGCCAGAGCGCACGGCGCTTTCCGCCGCGATTGTCGATGGCGCCGCATCCGGTGCAGCGCTGAGGGCCGAGGCCATGGCGGTTCTGGCCGACCCCGCACTGGCCGACGTCTTTGCACCCGGCACATTGGCCGAGGTCGCGGTGACGGCCAGGCTGGGCGGGCGGGTTCTGGCGGGAACGATTGACCGGCTGATCGTAACGCCAACCCATGTTCTTGCCGTTGACTACAAGTCGAACGGGGTAATCCCCGATCGGCCCGACGCGGTGCCCGAGGGTATCTTGCGCCAGATGGGCGCCTATGCCGATGCGCTGGCGCAGATTTACCCCGACCGCCGGATCGAGGTGGCGATCCTTTGGACCAAGGGGCCGCATCTTATGCGCCTGCCTCTCGATATCGTGAGTGCCGCACTGGCCCGCGCCACGATCCCTTGACGAAGGTCCGGTCCTTGACGAAGGCCTGGCCCTTGACGAAGGGCGGGGGGCTGCCTAGTTTTGCCGTCTGACACATTCCATTCAGGAGATATGAAATGGGCGCTGCCACAGTCGCCGTGACCGACGCCACCTTCGACAGCGAAGTCCGCAAGTCGGACATTCCGGTCGTGGTGGATTTCTGGGCCGAGTGGTGCGGTCCTTGCCGCCAGATCGGCCCTGCGCTGGAAGAGCTGGCCACCGAATACGCGGGTCGCGTAAAGATCGTGAAGGTCAACGTGGACGAAAACCCCGACAGCCCCGCAGAACTTGGCGTGCGCGGGATCCCGGCGCTGTTTATGTTCAAGGACGGCAAGGTTATCTCGAACAAGGTGGGTGCCGCGCCGAAGGCCGCGCTGGCCACATGGATCGCTTCGGCCGTCTGAGGGCGAGCCTGTGTTTTAGAAACCAAAGGGGCCGTTCGGCCCCTTTTTTCATTCGAAGCAATCGGATGATCAGCGCCCACCACGTTGGCGTCTGTTGAAACTCCACACGATCAGGCTGAAGATCAGCGCGGCGACCGATCCCAGAATGCCGAGCATCGTCATGCTCATTGCAACAATGAAATCCGCATCCGATACAAGCGCCGGATTTGTCAGCCGATGCCATCCCAGAAGGCCAACGACCGGCAGGATTACCACCAGCGCCAAACCGATCCTCAGTCGCCACCACCAGCGGCGCGGCGCCACGATGATATGTCCCGCCAGAGTAGCCCGGAAATGCGCAAGAACGGCATTTGCAGCGCCCGGATCGGTGACCGGAAGACGCCAGTCTTCGGTCTGAGAGATCAAGTGATGCGTATTGCTGGTCACGGTACGGGTCTGGATGACCAGCGTCAGGGGCGGCCCTGCATCAAGTACGATGCCGAGAATGGCCTGCAATCCGGCGGTCGGCAAGGCAAGAAGGGTTCCACCCAGAAGAAGCGACTCGGCCCCGAACACCGCTTCCACCCCATCGCGCCGCTCGGCACGGGAGGGGCGCCACGCGTTGCGCTGACCACGTGCCTTCTCTAGCTTCAAAAACGCGTCGATTGCGTGGGAAGAGATGGGAAATCGCGCGACCACACCGTGACCTGCTCGCAGCCGCGCGACCAGACGCCCGGCAGCCAAAAAATTCAGCAAAAGCGGCGCACCGAACAGCGTGGTAGCCCCACCCAACGCCAGCGCCAGCATATGCATCCCTTCCGTGTCGGAGAAACCCGGAGAGGCCATAAAGAACCAGCCCAGCGCCGAAAAGCCCGCGGCAAGGATCAATCCGGACAGAAGGATATTCCGGTAGGCGCTGTGCATGCCGAAGGGTGTGATCTGCAGATCGATCCGTCAATCGCCTTGTCGCTTGTCTGGCCTCTAGCCATATAGGGGACTGACAAACGGAGGCAGCAATGGCCGACGACAGATTTCCCGGTTGGCACGGCACCACGATCGTTGCCGTGCGCCGTGGCGGCAGGGTGGTGGTGGCGGGCGACGGGCAGGTCAGCCTTGGCAACACCGTGATCAAGGGTTCGGCGCGCAAGGTGCGCCGCCTTTCGCCGGGTGGTCACGACGTGGTAGCCGGATTCGCAGGGTCCACCGCAGATGCGTTTACGCTGCTGGAGCGGCTGGAAAAGAAGCTCGAGGCCAATCCCGGCCAACTTGCCCGAGCTTCTGTCGACCTTGCCAAGGACTGGCGGATGGACAAGTACCTGCGAAATCTGGAGGCCATGCTGATCGTGACGGATGGGCGCGACCTCTTCGTCATCACCGGCGCTGGCGATGTGCTGGAGCCCGAGCATGACGTCGCTGCCATCGGGTCTGGCGGGAACTTCGCGCTTGCCGCCGCGCGGGGACTGATGGAAAGCGACCTGGACGCCGAAGCGGTGGCGCGCCGCGCCATGGCGATTGCGGCCGAGATTTGCGTTTTCACGAACGGTAATCTGACCGTGGAAAGCATAGGCGCATGACCGACCTTGCACCACAGGATTTGCGCGCCGCCGTTGGCGCTGGCATCTTGTCCGAAGCACAGGCTGCCTCGCTTGTTGCATTGGCCGCAAGCCGTGCCGGTCAACGCGCAGCACTGCCCCCCGAGGACGAGCCCTTCGAGTTCTTCAAGGGCTTTTCCGAGATTTTCGTTTCCATTGGCCTTGTCATCCTTCTGTCCGGCATCACGACGTTGCTGGTGATTGTCACCGGCCCCTTCGTTCTGGTGGTGGTCCCGGCCTTCTGCGCATCAATCGCCTGGTGGTGGGCGGGCTATTTCACGCTGAAGCGTCGGATGAATCTGCCGTCGATGGTGCTGGCGCTGGCGTTTGGCGGGGGGGTCGCATTTTCGCTGGGCGTCCTGCTGAGCCAAGCCAATATGGGCGACCGGGCCAGTCTGGTGCTTTCGCTCGGGCTGTCGGCTGTTGCCATGGCGCTTTGGTATCACCAGTTCCGGCTTCCCTTTGCGATGTTCGTTCTTGGGCTTTTCGCGCTGGGGACTGTCTACGCCGCAACAGCCTCACTCGACAGCCTTCCCGTTGGTGCGGGGGGATTGCGTGGTATCTTCGACCTGCGTGAAAGCCCGGTTTTCGCGCTCTCGACGTTACTGTTCGGCGTGGCGGCCTTTGTTGCGGGGTTGTGGTTCGACACACGCGACCCTTATCGGCTGGGCCGACATGCGGCAACGGGGTTCTGGCTGCATCTGCTGGCCGCGCCCGCGCTGGTCAACACCGTCGCGATGACGCTCTACAACACCGGCGGCGGGACGGGGATGCTGCTTTTGCTGCTGGCGCTGGTCGGAATCACCGTTCTTGCGCTGGTAATCGACCGGCGGTCCTTCCTGTCGGCCGGTATCGCCTACCTTGCCATCGTGATCGCCTGGCTTCTTCAAGGCAGCGATGGAGAGTTTTCGCGCTGGGCGTTCATCCTGATCGTTCTGGGCGGGATCGTCACGGCCATCGGTACGTGGTGGGTGCCACTGCGCGCCCGCCTGATGCGGGCTCTGCCCGCGTTCCCCGGCAAGGACCGCCTGCCCCCCTATGCGAAAGCCTGACATGTCCAACCTGACCCCGCGCGAGATCGTATCCGAACTTGACCGCTTCATCATCGGTCAGGACCCCGCCAAGCGGGCCGTCGCAGTCGCGCTGCGCAATCGCTGGCGGCGGCGGCAGTTGCCGCCCGAGATCGCCGCAGAGGTTTATCCCAAGAACATTCTGATGATCGGCCCGACCGGTGTAGGCAAGACCGAGATCAGCCGCCGACTTGCCAGGCTGGCAAAAGCGCCGTTCCTGAAGGTAGAGGCCACGAAATTCACCGAGGTGGGTTATGTGGGCCGCGACGTCGACAGCATCATACGCGACCTGACCGATGCAGCCATGATAGAGACGCGAGAGCGGATGCGCGAAGAGGTGCGCCCTCGCGCCGAGGCTGCCGCGGAAGAGCGCGTGATCGAGGCCGTGGCAGGCCGTGACGCACGCGAACAAACGCGCGAGATGTTTCGTGGCAAACTACGGCGGGGCGAGTTGAACGATACGGTGATCGAGGTCGCGGTTGCCGATACGTCGAACCCGATGGCGATGTTCGATCCGACCGGGCAGGGCCAGATGGGCGCCATGAACCTGGGCGATATCCTGGGTAAACTGGGCGGGCGCAGCCAGAAGCGCCGGGTGACGGTGGCGGAAAGCCACGCCATCCTGATCGCGGAAGAGGCGGACAAGCTTTTGGACGATGAAGCGGTGAAGCAGGCGGCACTGACAGCGGTGCAGGAAAACGGAATCGTGTTTCTGGACGAGATCGACAAGGTCTGCGCCAGGGCCGAGACGCGCGGCGCCGATGTCAGCCGCGAAGGCGTGCAGCGCGATCTTCTGCCGCTGATCGAAGGTACGACGGTCAGCACCAAGCACGGGCCAGTCAAGACCGACCACATCCTCTTTATCGCCTCGGGTGCCTTCCACGTGGCCAAGCCATCGGATCTGCTGCCCGAATTGCAGGGTCGTCTGCCGATCAGGGTAGAACTTTCGGCACTGACGGAGGGCGACTTCGTGCGCATCCTGACCGAAACGGACAATGCGCTGACCCGGCAATATGCCGCGCTCATGGGCACCGAAGGGGTGCGCGTGGACTTCACGAAAGACGGCATCGCGGCGTTGGCCCAGATCGCGGCCGAGGTGAACCGCAGCGTCGAGAATATCGGGGCGCGCAGGCTCTATACGGTGATGGAGCGTGTGTTTGAAGAATTGTCCTTCGCCGCCCCCGACCGGGATGGCGACGCGGTTACAGTTGATGCCGGCTATGTCGAGGCGCGTTTGGGCGAATTGTCACGCTCTGCCGACCTGTCGAGATATGTTTTGTAAACTCTCAGCGGGGCTACGGTGGTTGACGCCATCGCTGGCGAGCCATGATACAAAGGGCGCGGAGATTGCCGATGCGCCACCTTGCCGTTCTTTTCCTTATACTGCTGACGGCTTGCGCAGAACGCGGGGTGATCACGCTGTTGCCAGAGGCGGCCGACATCGGGCATGTGCGGACGGTCTACTTCGGCACGACCCGCCAGACCAATCCGGAAACCGGCACCTTCGACACCAAGCGGTTGAGGAAGGCGGTCAGTTACGGGCGATATGACATTTCGATCCCACCGGATCGCAAGGTTGGCAAGATCGCATGGCCAAAGCGCGGGGCGGCCCCCGACCCGCGCACCGACTTTCTGACCACGCAAGAGGATCTGTTCGATGATGCCGGGGCGTTTCGCGCCAATCTGGCCGGGGCCTTGCGCGAAAACCAGCGTGGCCAGCGCGACGTGACGGTTTTCATCCACGGCTTCAACAACACCTTTGCCGAAGGGATGTACCGCATTGCGCAGATGGCGAACGATCTGGATCTTCCGGGCGTGACCGTCCACTATGCATGGCCGTCGGCGGGCAATCCCTTGGGTTATGTCTATGATCGCGATTCAGCGCTGTTTGCTCGCGACGGGCTGGAGCGGCTGTTGTCCGAGGTTGCAGGGGCAGGGGCAGACCGGATCGTCGTTGTGGCCCATTCCATGGGTGCTGCGCTGACGATGGAGACGCTGCGCCAGATTTCCATCCGGGGCGACAAGCGTGTGATGGGGCGGATTGCGGGGGTGGTGCTGATATCGCCGGATATCGATGTGGATGTATTTCACGAACAGGCCACTGCCATCGGGACCCTGCCACAACCCTTCATCATCTTTTCCTCCAAGCGGGATCGGGCGCTTGCCTTGTCTGCGCGGCTGACGGGCCAACGTGACAGGCTGGGCAGCCTGAAAGACCTGTCCGAAGTGGCAGACCTGAAGGTGACGGTCGTCGACGTTGCGGCCTTCAATACCGGCGACGGGCATTTCAATGTGGCGAACTCGCCCACGCTGATCCGCCTGTTGTCACGGATCACCGATGTGAACGCCGCTTTTGACAGTGATCAGACCGGGCGTACCGGGCTTTTGCCCGGGGTGGTGCTGACCGTTCAGAGCGCGACGCAGATCATTCTCTCGCCCGTTACCACGATCGTCGGGGCGAATGTGCCCTGAGGGCACGAATCGGATTGCGGACTGGGGCGCTTCAACCTTAAGTTTATCGCCAAGATGCGCTGGCTTTTCCTGTGTTTACTCGTGGTCGCAGCCTGCACGTCGCGGGGATCGATAACGTATATTCCAGATGCACCACGCATCGGCTTTGTTCCCGAGATTTTCGTGGGTACAACGCGCCAGCTGGATCCTGCGACGGGCGAATTCAGCGCTGGACGATCAGAACGGCAAACGCTGGCGCGATATGAGGTGCAGGTGCCCCCTGACCGTGAGCCGGGTACAATCCGGTGGCCGCGGCAAGGCAGGGAACCGAACCCGTCGGTCGACTTTCTGACGATCGATCGCGAGATCTATCAGTCCCCGGCGATGTTTCGCGCCGATGTGGCGAGGGCGCTTGCAGCACAGCCACGCGGCAAGCGTGAATTGCGCGTGTTCGTGCATGGATTCAACACGAACTTCGCCGAGGGTCTTTATCGGTTGGCGCAGCTTGATGACGACCTGCGCCTTCCCGGCGTATCTGTGCTTTATTCCTGGCCGTCCCGAGGGAAGCCGCTTGCGTATTTTCCGGACCGGGAAAGCGCGGTTCTGGCGCGTGACGGGTACGAACAGTTCCTGACCGAGCTTGCCGGCACGGGCGCAGAGCGGATCATCCTGATCGGGCACTCGATGGGAAGCGTGCTGACGATGGAAACCCTGCGTCAGATGGCAATCGGCAAGAACAGGGCCGTCCTCGACCGGATTGGTGGCGTGGTGCTCTTGTCACCCGATGTGGATGTTGACGTGTTCACGACGACGGCCCGCAGGATAGGCAAGCTGCCGCAGCCGTTTTTCATTTTTACGTCCGGGCGCGACAAGGCGCTTTCATTGTCGGCCCTGCTTGCGGGGCGGACAAAGCGGTTGGGGAACATCGACAAGCCTGAAAAACTGGCCGACCTCGATATCACCGTGATCGACACGACCGCATTTTCGGTGAAGGACGGACATTTCAATATCGGCAAGTCAGCAAGCCTGATCGGCATTCTCGGCAACATGGCGGATATCGATGCTGCGTTCCAGGATGATCAGGCGCAGAACACGGACCTCTTCACCCAGACTGTGCAGCAATTTCGCAATGCGCGCGTCGTGACTGTCGGGCTGCCAGTCGGTAAGCCGGGCGAACGCTGAGCGCCGTCAGCGCCGCAGATAGACATAGAATGCGCCCGCACCACCATGCCGGGCGTGCGCCTGCGCGATTTGCAGAACGACCGGACCAAGTGGCGGTTGACGCAGCCAAAGCGGCGCCTGGTGGCGCAAAACGCCGGGGCGACGGGGAATGGGGCCGTCGTCGTCGCCCGGTTTGCCCTTGCCTGTGATGACCAAGACCAGCCGCAGGCCCTGACCCTGGGCCCGCAGGATAAAGCGGGTCAACTCTGAATGAGCCTCGGCCAATGTCATGCCGTGGAGATCAATTCTCGCTTCCGGGGCAAGTTTGCCGCGCGTCATGCGGCCAAAGGCCTTGGCATCCATCTGCAGTGGCGCCTTGGCAAGCCGTTCGGCCAGCGCAGGCGCCAAATCATGGGCGCGCGCGATGCTGGCCCTTTCGCCCAAGCGAAACGTGGAAAGCGGCGATGGCGCGGCTGTTTTTTCGACCGTCGCTGGAAGGTTGGCGATAGGCCGGGGCGTAGTAGGTACATGTCCAGCGCGGGCTTTCAACGGGCGGGCCGATTGCGCGACAGCCTGCCACAGATCGTCTTCTTCGGGGCGCAGGGTCCGGCGGCGGGGCATGGCCATCAACCCCCCGGCAGCATCGCAAAGGCCTGATCGATCGGCAAAAGCACGATCATTCGCCCACCATCCTTGACGACCCCGGCCGCATCACCCGCCGCATCGCCAGTGCCGTAGAAGATGTCAGCCCGCTGCGGGCCTTTGATCGCACCGCCGGTATCCTGCGCGATCATCAGGCGGCGCATCGGATTTCGGCCTTCCTTTTCAATCCAGACAGGTGCGCCGAGTGTCACATAGCCGGGATCAACAGCAAGGCTGCGCAACGTCGTGATCGACCGGCCCATGGCACCGATAGGGCCATCCTCGGACCCAAGAGAAGGCAAGCGCCGGAAAAAAACGTAAGATGGATTGGTGTGCAGAAGGTCCGATCCCGCTTGTGGATTGCGCCGAACCCACGCGCGGATTTCCTGCGCGGACAGTTGATCGAGCGTATGCGTGCCACGGCGCAGCATCTCTTGCCCGATGGACCGATAGGGATGACCGTTGCGCCCGGCATAGCCAAGACGGATCACCTTGCCATTGGGAAAACGGATCCGGCCCGATCCTTGAATCTGAAGAAAATATGCCTCTACAGGATCGTCCAGCCAGGCGATCTCAAGCCCACGGCCACGCAAGGCCCCGCCCTCGATTTGTGCACGGCTCAGGTATTGCACACCTTCACGCAACTCGGGCGGACGCGCATACAAAGGCCAGGCATAGCGCGGCGTCCGAACGGGTGACCCATCAAGTTCTGGTTCGTAATAGCCCGTGAAAAGCGCTGGCGGGTCCCCGATCAGGACAGGGCGGAACAGCATTTCAAAGAAGCTGCGCGCATCGGCCCCGGTAGTGCCGGCATCGGCCGCAAGCCTGCAGATCGGTCGCCATTCCGGTGCATCAAGCTGCGGACAGGTGACGCGAAAGGCGGCAAGAGCGGCGCGATGATCGTCATCATCCCAGCCGTCAAGGGCTGCAAAATCCAGCATTTGCGCCGCAGCCTGCCCCGCCATCAGGAAAGCCAAGGCCATTGCTGCAAGCGCATGCCGCATCACTCACCCGTGGCGACAAGCATCCAGTTCGGATCGTCCGAGCCCATCTTGCGACCGAAAGTCCAGATATCACGCTGTCGCTTGATCTCGGTAGGGCTGCCTTCAACCACCTCGCCCGCTTTGTTGCGGACAACGGATGTAAGCTCACCGGTAAACCGCACCGACACGTCGCCTTCCCGGGAACCACGATCAAAGCTTGCCTCGACCAGGGACATCTCTCGCAGGCCAACAAAATTGGCCTCGACCGTCAGACCCTGCGCCTCGCGCGCGGCCACAGCCTCGGCAAAGGTATCGAACACCTCGGGTGCGAGGAACGGCTTGACCGACGCAAGATCGCCGCGTTCGAAGGCCATAAGGATCATTTCGTACGCGCCACGTGCGCCTTGCAGGAAGGTATTCACCGAAAACCCTGGCTCTGCCATTTTCATTGCGGCCAGCGCCTTGGCTGCAGGACTGCCATCGGGAACGTGATCGGTGATATCACGGTCCTGCCCGCCTTCGATCACCTCGAAACCGCGTTTGGTGCGGGCACGCGGCTCTTCACTAGGTACCGGCGGCTTCTCAAACCCTTCGCGCGAACCAAGCACGTTGCGCAATTTGAGGATCAGAAAAACTGCGATTCCGGCAAGAACCAGGAGTTGGATCAGGGAGTTGCTCATCTTCTTCCTCGGATCGGCCAAGTGCGGCGTGGTGTGCGGGCTTGGTCTGTGCGGACCTTGGTCTTATGTAGGAGGTGGGCCCGGCCAAGTCCACCGCCAAGCCCCCGAAAGAAAAAGGTGTTCCATGGCACTCTTCCTGATCTTTCTTGCGATCCCGCTGATCGAGATTGCCCTCTTCATAACGGTGGGGGGTTGGCTCACTCTTTGGCCGACACTGGGGTTGGTGCTGCTGACGGGCGTGGTAGGCACCGTCCTTGTGCGCTGGCAGGGCCTCGCGGTGCTGGAAGAGCTGCGCAATTCGCAGGTTGCGCTGCGCGATCCCCTGTCGCCGCTTGCCCACGGGGCGCTGATTCTGGTCGCCGGGTTGCTGCTTATCACGCCGGGGTTCTTTACCGACACGCTCGGTTTTCTGCTTTTGGTGCCGCCGGTCCGGCAGTGGCTTATCGGGCGCATGGCGCGGCACGTAAGCCTTGTCTTTCCAAACGCGTCAGGACCACAGGGAAGGGGGCCGATGGATAGCGCGCGCGATGCGCCGATTGACGGTGAATACATTGATCTGAGCGACGTCGAGACCCCACCGACCAAGCGGTGATCGCAGGATTGAGGGCTCGTGCCTGACCTGATAGACAGGCGCCACATTTCGCAAGGAGAGCACCTCATGACCGACGAGACCCCGACCAATGGCCAGGCGACTGCCCCCGGATCGGCGCCGCAGGTGCGCATGCAGGTACTGGGGCAGTTCATCCGCGACCTTTCCTTTGAGAACGGCGTCGCGCAACGCGGCGTACAGAATGCCGAAGTGACGCCCGATACACAGGTCGCCGTCAGCCTCGACGCACGCAAGCGAACGGCGGACAATCAATATGAGGTGATCACGAAGTTCCGCGTAACCTCGAAGAATAAAGCGACAGGCGAAACGCTGTTCCTCGTGGAACTGGATTACGGTGGGATTTTCCATATCGAGAACGTACCGGAGGACCAGCTTCATCCGTTCTTGCTGATCGAATGCCCTCGCATGCTGTTCCCTTTCGTGCGCCGCATCATTTCGGACGTGACGCGGGATGGCGGCTTTCCGGCACTGAACATCGACACGGTCGATTTTCTGTCGCTCTACCGGATGGAACTGCAACGCCGTGCGGAGGCCCAGAAGTCCGGTCAGGTTCTGTCCTGATCGATTAGCGCCGCCAAAGCGCCGATGCGCCCAGCTTTTCCACAAAAGCCCGGTGCGCCGATGCCTCGGCTTCGCTGAGGCGGGAAGGCAAGGACGCTGAACGTGGTTGCGGGCGCCACTCTTCAGCGGCCATTGCACCAGAGGCAGGGCGGGAGGATACAGCCGTCAGCGTAAGACCGGGCTGGCGGCCACCCACAAGTTCCAGATAGACCTCGGCCAGAAGCTCGCTGTCCAGAAGAGCGCCGTGCTTTTCGCGACCGGAATTATCGACCCCGAAACGGCGACAAAGGGCATCGAGCGACGCTGGCGACCCGGGAAACTTCTGTCGCGCGATAAGGACGGTATCGATGGCACGCGCGTCGGCAAGGCGCGGCAGCCCCACCCGATGCAGTTCGGCGTTCAGGAACTTCATGTCGAAGCTGGCATTGTGGATCACCAGCCGGGCATCACCGATAAAACCAAGAAATTCGGCGGCAACCGCAGCAAAGAGCGGTTTGTCGCGCAGGAAATCATCGCCAAGGCCGTGGACAGCAAAAGCCTCGG
The DNA here is from genome assembly GCA_038251625.1 of Rhodobacterales bacterium. Taxonomy (GTDB): domain Bacteria; phylum Pseudomonadota; class Alphaproteobacteria; order Rhodobacterales; family Rhodobacteraceae; genus JBBQXK01. The sequence continues at coordinate 51,697 of JBBSBE010000008.1, read as the reverse complement.
CGGGCATCGGGCGTTCGGGGTTGAGGTACTGGTGATAGCTGCGCCCGGTGGGGATGTGGTTATCCAGTTCGATCGCGCCGATTTCGACGATCCTGTCACCCTGCGCAGGATCAAAGCCCGTCGTTTCGGTATCAAGCACGATTTCACGCATCTTGGACCTCCGACAGATAGTTGATCAGCGCGCCGACGCCAGCGCGCGCGGCATCAAGTGACAGGGTTTCGATGATATGGGTGGCGCGTGAGCGTTTCTCTTGGTCCGGCATCTGGCGCGCAAGGATTGCGGCAAAGACATCCTCGGTCATGCCCGGACGGGCCAGAACGCGCGCCCGCTGGAGCGTTGGAGGAGCTGTGACGAGGAGGGTGGCGTGCATCTGCGCGTCCGCGCCAGTCTCAAAGAGCAACGGGATATCAAGCACGATCAGGGGAGCCTCTTTTTCGGCCAGAAACGCTGCACGGTCGGCAGCAACCAGAGGGTGGATCAACGCCTCGAGCCGCTCGAATGCGCCGGGATCCGCGGCAAGGATGCGCTTCAGGATCGTGCGGTCCACACCGTCAGAGGAAACAGCCTTGGGCCAGGTGGTCGCGATGGCACGGGCGCCCGGCGCATCGGCGACGTAAAGCCTGCGGACTGCGGCATCGGCATCCCAAACCGGTACCCCGGCGCTCGCAAAGAATGCCGCAGTTGTGGATTTTCCCATACCGATCGAACCGGTAAGGCCGAGCCGAAACCCGTTCATGCGCCAAGTGCAGCCGCGCGTGCGGCTTCATCGACTTCCGGTCGCTTGCCGAACCAGCGCTCGAACCCCGGTGCCGCCTGATGCAGAAGCATTCCCAGGCCATCCACGGTTCTGCATCCGCGCGCGGCGGCAGCGTCCAGGAACGCAGTGCGCAACGGGGTGTAGACAAGATCAGTGACAAGGGCCTGAGAGGAGAGCCCATCGAGCGGGGCACGAAACTCCGGCTTGCCAACCATGCCAAGCGAGGTTGTGTTGACCACGCATGTTGCACCGTCAAGCATGTTGGCGGCTTGTACCCAATCTGTGACGGTGACGCGCGCGCCAAAATCGCTGCGCAAGGCTTCGCTGCGGGGGCGGGTGCGGTTGGCCACGCGAACTTCTGGCACGCCAACCTCAAGAAGTGCCGCCACAACGGCGCGCGCTGCTCCGCCTGCCCCGAAAACAGCGGCCGGGCCGGCGGCGGGCACCCAATCGGGGGCATGCTGGCGCAGGTTTGCGATGAAGCCTGCACCGTCGGTATTGTCAGCGTGGATCTTGCCATCCTTGCGGAAGATGATCGTATTGGCAGCACCGATCAGCGCCGCACGGTCCGTCACGATGTCGGCGAGCGCAAGGACAGTTTCCTTGTGCGGAATTGTGACATTCACCCCCACGAAGCCCAGGCGCGGCAGTATCCGCAGAAGCTCGGCGAGATCGGCCTGCGTAATATCGATCGGCACATAGTGCCCTGCAAGCCCGTAACGGCGTAGCCAGTGGCCATGCAATGCGGGTGAGCGGCTGTGCGCGACGGGCGATCCGACGACGCCAGCGAGAGGGATGCGTGGATGGTCGGTCATGTCGGAATGAACCCCCTTTGACCGAGATAGCCAAGGAGGGGGAGCAGGGGAAGGCCGAGGATCGAGAAATAGTCGCCCTCGACCTGTTCAAAGAGGCGCACACCTTCCGCCTCCAGCAGATATCCGCCTGCGGAATGTCGCAGATCAGACCAGTTGCGGGACAGATAGCCCTCGAGCCAATCGTCGCTGAAGGTTCTCATGGTCAGAGTGGCCTCGCCGATATGGCGCCATTGTGGCCGGCCATCGTGATAGAGAACGACTGCCGAAAGAAGGCGGTGCGTGTTGCCGCGAAGCGCGCGCAGCTGATCGCGGGCGGCGCTTTCAGTGGCAGACTTCCCCCAGGCGCGTCCTTTGAAATCGAGCACCTGATCGCATCCAAGCACAATGGCGCCGGGCGTTTTCTCTGCGATCTTGCGTGCCTTCATTTCAGCGAGGGTGTCGGCGATGTCGCGTGGCGTTGCCCCTTCGGCCTCGAGCGCGGATCGCGCAGCTTCTTCGTCGATACGAGCGGCTTGCGCACTGACGGGAAGCCCCGCCGCGCGCAAAAGCCGCAATCGGGTTTCGGAAGACGAGGCAAGGACAATAGGCGGGGGCATGGGGTGCTGCTGCGGGACCCTTGTGGACAGATTGTGTGCAGTCGCGGGAACTATGCGGGAAGAAACGTGGGCAAGACTGGTGTTGAGGCACTGGTGCGGGAAAGCGCCGCCAGTTGTCAAGAAGAGCGGGCGATCAATCCGGATGGGGATGTACGTGATGCCGATCTGGGACAATCTGCTTCGTCCACCGAGGGTCTGGAATGTGAGATAAACGAATGTTCGCTTACTTTAGACGCAAATAATTGAAATAAAATACTTTTTTGTGATACGCGTTTGGGTTTGAGTGGTTTTCCCGACTTTGTCCACCACATCAGGCCGGTGGATAACTTCGTGGATGTATCACGACATCCCCATATCCACAGGGCTTACAACCACATCTCTTTCTCTTTACTTCTAGAATAGAAGGACAGTGCGGGAGAGCGGATTGTGGCGTTTCTAGCGGATGGTTATCTTTGGATAAAGGCCCTGCATGTGATGGCGGTGATCGCATGGATGGCCGGGCTTTTCTATCTACCCCGGCTGTTTGTCTATCATGTTGAACGGGCGAAGACGGGCGATTCCTTGGACGACGTTTTTCAGGTCATGGAGCGGAAGCTTCTGAAATTGATCATGACACCGTCGATGATCGTGGCGTGGGCTGCAGGATTGGCGCTGGTGATGACTCCGGGCATCGTGGACTGGTCGAGCCTCTGGCCCTGGACGAAGGCTGCGGCGATTCTGGGCATGACGTGGTTTCACATGTGGCTCGCGGCGCGTCACAAGGGCTTTGTGGCTGGCCAGAACACGTTGAGCGGGCGTCAATACAGGATGATGAACGAGGTGCCAACGATACTGATGGTGGTGATCGTCCTTTCGGTGATCGTGAAGTTCTGACATTGACTTTTTCGCGATCGTGGCTTAGCCCGCGCACTGCGGGGCCGTCCGGCCCGTTCGCACTTCCCTATTGATGACGATGTGGCCGACTCGGTTCCGGGTGCCGTGCCCAAGGACAATTCCCCGATGACCGACGAAGATATCCAGCGGCTGAACCTTTCCGAGCTCAAGGCCAAGACGCCCGCAGATTTGCTGGCAATGGCCGAAGAGTGGGAAATTGAGAACGCTCCCTCGATGCGCAAGGGCGAGATGATGTTCTCGATCCTGAAGGAACATGCCGAAGAGGGATGGGAAATCGGTGGCGATGGGGTTCTGGAGGTCTTGCAGGACGGCTTCGGGTTCTTGCGCTCGCCTTCGGCGAACTATCTTTCGGGGCCGGATGATATCTACGTCTCGCCTGAAATTCTGCGGCAGTTTTCCCTGCGCACAGGGGACACGATCGAAGGCGTGATTCAGGCGCCGCGCGAGAATGAGCGGTATTTCTGCATGACGAAGGTCACGCGGATCAACTTTGATGACCCCGAGCGCGCGCGGCACAAGGTGCATATCGACAACTTGACGCCGCTTTACCCTGATGAGCGGTTCAAAATGGAAATCGAGGATCCGACGATCAAGGATCGCTCCGCCCGGATCATCGATCTGGTGGCGCCTATCGGGAAGGGGCAGCGGGCCCTGATCGTGGCACCGCCACGTACCGGGAAGACGGTGCTTTTGCAGAATATTGCGCGGTCCATCGAGGTGAACCACCCGGAGTGCTATCTGATCGTCCTTTTGATTGATGAGCGCCCGGAAGAGGTGACGGACATGCAGCGTTCGGTGAAAGGGGAGGTTGTTTCCTCGACCTTTGACGAACCGGCGACGCGGCATGTTGCGGTTGCTGAAATGGTGATCGAGAAAGCCAAGCGGTTGGTGGAGCACAAGCGGGACGTCGTGATCCTGCTTGATTCGATCACGCGCCTTGGCCGTGCGTTCAACACGGTAGTGCCGTCGAGTGGCAAGGTGCTGACGGGTGGCGTTGACGCCAACGCCCTGCAGCGTCCGAAGCGTTTCTTCGGTGCGGCACGAAACATCGAAGAAGGCGGCAGCCTGACCATCATAGCAACAGCATTGATCGATACCGGCAGCCGGATGGACGAGGTGATCTTTGAAGAGTTCAAGGGGACGGGCAACAGCGAAATCGTGCTGGACCGCAAGGTGGCTGACAAGCGCGTCTTCCCGGCGATGGACATTCTTAAATCGGGGACGCGGAAGGAAGATCTGCTGATCGAGAAGAATGATTTGCAGAAAACCTATGTTCTGCGGCGGATCCTGAACCCGATGGGCACGACGGATGCCATCGAGTTCCTCATCTCGAAGCTCAAGCAGACGAAGTCGAACGCGGAATTCTTCGAATCGATGAACAGCTAAGGCTGTTTTCTGGCCTCGGGAGGCCGAACCAGGATGGATACGATTTTTGCGCTTGCCAGCGCCCGCGGTCGGGCGGGCGTGGCTGTGGTGCGTTTGTCTGGTCCGAAGGCGCATGCAGCGGTTGCAATACTGGCGGGGGATGTACCCCCTTTGCGCCAGGCTGTTTTGCGGCGTTTAGAGCACGAAGGAGATGTTCTGGATGACGCTTTGGTTCTGACATTTGCGGAAGGGGCAAGCTTCACCGGCGAAGAAGCCGCTGAACTGCATCTTCATGGCAGCATCGCGGTTTTGAGCGCTGTGCTGGGCGTGCTTGCAGAAATGGATGGGTTGAGGCCAGCTGAGGCTGGAGAGTTTACCAGGCGGGCGCTTGAAAACGGGCGGATGGACCTTGCACAGGTCGAAGGCCTAGCTGATCTGATCGACGCGGAGACCGAAGCACAAAGACGGCAAGCGCAGCAGGTTCTGTCAGGGGCGATCGGGCAGCGCGTGGAAGCGTGGCGGCAGAAACTGACACGGGCTTTGGCGCTTTTGGAGGCGACCATCGATTTTGTCGATGAGGATGTTCCTGTGGACGTGACGCCGGAGGTTCGGGAGATTCAACGGTCGCTGTTGGCCGATCTGCGTGCGGAGGTGGCTGGATACGGCGCCGCAGAGCGCATCAGAGATGGGTTTGAGGTTGCTATCGTGGGACTTCCGAATGCCGGAAAGTCGACTCTTCTGAACCGGATCGCCGGACGGGATGTTGCTTTGGCCTCGCCGATACCGGGCACGACACGGGACGTGCTGGAGGTTCGGCTTGACCTTGGGGGTTTGCCGGTCACCCTGCTGGACACTGCCGGTGTGCGTGAGGCACAGGATGCGGTTGAGGCGTTGGGGATCGGGCGGGCACGAGAGCGGGCAGAATCGGCTGATCTGCGCATTTTTTTGCTGGATAGTCAGGGCGTTGCGGCCGATATACCACGGCATCCTGGCGATATCGTGGTGAACGGAAAGGCGGATTTGGCCGATCTGCAGGAGCCATCGGTATCCGGTCTGACGGGTGCTGGTGTCAGCGCCTTGCTGGACCAAGTGCGCGAAATTTTGGCCGGTCGCGCAAGCGGGGCCGGGGTGCTCACACATTTGAGGCATCGAAAGGCCGTGGAAGGGGCGATCCACGCTTTGGAATTGGCGGTTCTTGCGCTAGAGGATGGGGCTGGCGCTGAAGTGACCTCGGAAGAAATGCGCGCGGCCGTTCGATCGCTTGAGTCGCTTCTGGGCCGGATCGACGTTGAGACTGTGCTGGGGGAAATCTTCGCCCGGTTCTGCATCGGAAAATAGGTGTTTCACGTGGAACAATGGGATGTGCTGGTCGTTGGTGGTGGACACGCCGGGGTTGAAGCTGCCGCCGTTGCTGCACGTATGGGCGCACGCGCTGCACTGGTAACGATGTCGGCGGCGTCGATCGGTACCATGTCCTGCAACCCGGCAATCGGTGGCCTGGGGAAAGGCCACCTTGTTCGCGAAATCGACGCTCTTGACGGGGTCATGGGGCGTGCGGCTGACCGGGCCGGGATTCAATTCCGCTTGTTAAACCGCAGCAAAGGGCCCGCAGTGCAGGGCCCGAGAACGCAGGCGGACCGGAAGCTCTATCGTGCTGCGGTCCAGGAAATCGTTGGGCAGACGGCGGGGTTGGAGATCGTCGAGGGGGAAGTGGCTCGTCTGTGCTTTATTGGCGAGCGGCTGAGCGGGGTTGAGCTTGTAGAGGGTATACGCCTGTTCGCACAGCGGATCATCATCACGGCGGGTACATTCCTCAACGGCGTGATCCATGTCGGGTCAGAGAAAAGAAGCGGTGGGCGGGTTGGCGACCAGTCTTCGCAAAAATTGGCTTCGCAACTTCGCGAACTGTTCCCTCAACGCGGGCGCCTGAAAACCGGAACGCCGCCGCGTCTTGACGGGCGGAGCATCGATTGGGGTGCCTTGGAAATGCAGCCGGGCGATGCAAATCCAACGATGCTGAGTTTTTTGAGTGCCGGTCCCTTCGTGCGCCAGATCGCCTGCGGCGTTACGCAAACCAACCCGAAAACCCATGAGATAGTTACAAAGAATCTGGGAAAGTCAGCGATGTACGGCGGGAATATTGAGGGTGTCGGCCCCCGATACTGCCCATCGATCGAAGATAAGGTGGTTCGGTTTGCGGGCAAGGATCATCACAATGTTTTCCTTGAGCCGGAAGGACTTGACGATCACACTATTTATCCGAACGGCATTTCGACGTCGCTTCCTGCAGATGTTCAGGAAGAGTACGTGCGGTCGATTGTCGGTCTGTCCGGCGCCCGCATTCTTCAGCCCGGTTACGCGATAGAATATGATTTCTTCGACCCACGGGCTCTGCGGCCGACACTGGAATCGCGCATTCTACCGGGGCTTTACCTTGCGGGCCAGATAAACGGAACCACCGGTTATGAAGAGGCGGCTGCGCAAGGCCTTCTGGCGGGCCTCAATGCAGCCTTGTCTGTGTCGGATCGTGCGCCGATGTTTCCGAGCCGGGCAGAAAGCTACATCGGCGTGATGGTTGACGACCTTGTTTCCCGGGGTGTGACAGAGCCGTACCGCATGTTTACGTCGAGGGCAGAATACCGCCTAAGCTTGCGCGCGGACAACGCGGATGAGCGACTTACATCGATGGGACTCACGATTGGCTGCGTGGGGAGTGTGCGCGCTGACGTGTTTGCAAGAAAAATGGATGCGTTGGATGCGGCCCGGCATGCGCTGGAAGAGATCACGCTGTCACCAACGACGCTTGAGGCGATGGGTTTGAAATCTGGAAGGGATGGCCGACGCCGGTCCGCCTATGCGGCTCTCGGCCTAAGTTCTGGAGATTATGAAGCAATGCGGCAGGCCGCCTCGGATTTGCCAGAGTTGGAGCCGGAGGTTTTTGCGCAACTCTGGCGTGAATCGATGTACCGTCCTTATGTAGAGCGCCAAGAACAGCACGCTGCCCGTCTGAAAAATGATGAGAACGTCAGCCTACACTCCTTTTCTTCATACCAATCGGTCCCCGGGCTTTCGCGGGAGCTTGCCCTGAAGCTCGACGCCCGGCGACCCGAAACGATTGCGCAAGCGATGCAGATCGAGGGAATGACGCCCGCTGCCGTTGCTGTGCTTTTGGGAAGCATCAACCGCAGACTGAAGTCTGCAGGCGCCAAGTGATGGCCATGTCCACATCAGCGTTGCAGGATGTTTCACGTGAAACATCCGAACGGCTAGGCAGGCTGGCGGACATTCTTTGCAAATGGAACAGCCAGATCAATCTGGTATCCGCGTCCACACTCGACGATGTTTGGACGCGCCACATCGCAGACAGTGCCCAGGTCTTTGGTATGTGCCCCGAGGCCGCAAATGATTGGATAGATCTGGGGTCTGGTGGAGGATTTCCCGGGCTTGTCATCGCGATCATGGCATCCGATTGTCGGCCGCACTTGCGCGTGACGCTGGTCGAGGCTGACCAGAGAAAGGCGTCCTTCTTGAGAGAGGCGGCGCGGCTGACGGGTACAACGGTGACTGTTCTGGCGCAACGGGTAGAAGCCCTCCCACCGGTCCATTACGATGTTGTTTCTGCAAGGGCTTTTCGTCCGCTGGACCAGTTGCTGGGTTTCGGTGTCACGCTCATTCGTGTTGGTGGGTTGATGATTTTTCACAAGGGGAGGAAAGTTGAGGCAGAGATTGCAGATGCGCGCAAGAAGTGGGACTTTACAATGGAGCGTGCGCCCAGTTTGGCTGGGGAAGAAGGGTCGATCTTGAAGATTTGGGATGTCAGACATGCTTGACAGGTCTGCTCGGATCGTGGCTATCGCAAACCAAAAAGGCGGTGTCGGAAAGACAACGACGGCTATCAACTTGGCCGCGGCTTTTGCTGAGCGGGGCCTCAAGGTACTTCTTGTCGATCTTGATCCGCAGGGAAATGCCTCAACCGGCCTCGGCCTCAAAGTAAGTGACCGGGCGAAAACCTCCTACGATCTTCTGATCGGCGAACGCCCCGCGACGGAGTTGGTACTCGAGACCAATGTAAAGGGCCTTTGGATCATCCCAGCCAATACAGACCTGTCCTCTGCGGATATCGAACTGATCGCACGTGAAAAGCGAAGCTTTCTTTTGCACGATGCGCTGCGGCATGCTGCCCTGTCCCGACTGTCATTCGACTTTGTATTGATCGATTGTCCCCCGTCATTGAACCTTCTGACCGTCAATGCGCTGGTGGCGTGCCACTCGGTTCTGATCCCGCTTCAAAGCGAATTTTTTGCGTTGGAAGGCTTGTCTCAGCTTATGTTGACGATCAGGGATGTTCGGCAGACGGCAAATCCCGAGATTCGGGTCGAGGGCGTTGTACTGACCATGTATGACGGGCGAAACAACCTCTCTCAACAGGTGGAAAACGATGTGCGCGAAACGCTGGGAGACATGGTTTTTCAGACAATGATCCCGCGAAATGTGCGCGTGAGTGAGGCACCTTCGTATGCACTGCCCGTTTTGGCATACGATTCGGCGTCGAAAGGTGCGGAAGCCTACCGCGCCCTTGCAGAAGAAATCGCTCTTCGGCCAAGTCCGATCCGGGCAGTGTCTGAAAGAGAACCATCATGACAGAGCGCAAGGCAGAACGTCGCGGTTTGGGTCGTGGGTTGTCTGCACTGATGGCTGATGTGAGGCTGACACAAGATAGCGAAGATCAGAGTAGCCAAGCTTCAGGTGCAGAAGCCGAACTTCCCATCGAGCAGCTTACCCCCAACCCGAACCAGCCGCGCCGCGACTATGAACCGGCTGCCCTTGCTGATCTGGTCTCGTCCATCCGGCAAAAGGGTATTCTGCAGCCGCTCATCGTGCGACCGACTGCACAATCGGATCGCTATGAGATCGTTGCTGGCGAGCGGCGTTGGCGAGCGGCTCAAGCGGTCCCTCTGCATCGTGTTCCGGTGATTATCCGGACACTTGATGATGGAGAAGTCCTCGAGATTGCGATCATTGAGAATATTCAACGATCAGACTTGAACGCGATTGAAGAGGCCGCTGGGTACCGGCAGCTCATGGATCGCTTTGGCCACACGCAGGAAAAGCTGTCAGAGGCACTATCAAAGAGCCGCAGCCACATCGCGAACCTGTTGCGCCTTCTGTCGCTACCGGATGAGGTTCAACTCCATCTCAGGCAAGGACGGCTCAGTGCGGGGCATGCGCGTGCCTTGATCAACGCCGCCAATCCGATCGAGCTTGCGGCCCAGGTGATCTCGCGTGGTCTTTCGGTGCGGGAAACCGAAGCGCTGGCCCGGTCGGTCGGTGCGACGAAGGTGCGAGGAGGCGCTGGCGCCCGGGGACGATCCTCTGAAAAGGATGCTGACACCCGCGCGATTGAGGGCGATCTTTCGGCAAACCTTGGAATGGCCGTGAGCATCAATCATGAGGCGGGTGGAGAAAAGGGCCGATTGACGATTACCTACAACACGCTGGCAGACCTTGATCTGCTTTGCCGGGCACTGTCGATGTTGCCCCGCGATGGAAACTTTTGAGCGCTGCCAAACAACCCTAGGTCAAGGCAGTAGAAATTTCTGAAATTACACTGTTCAAGAGAAGCCGCCCAGCAGACGTTGCCTTGATCCTAATGGGGTCAACCTCGATCAGACCCAGATTAACCAGGTTTTGTAGTCTGTGCAGGCGAATCTCGTTGCCAAGAAGGTGCTTCAGACGAGCGACAGAGATGCCGTCGTACATCCTCAAGCCCATCAGAAGATACTCATCCGCCATTTCCTCGCCCGAAAGCGCGGCTCGTGTGTCGGGCGCGTCGCTACGGTGAACCATATCAAGCCATTTTCCCGGTGCAGATACTGATTCTATGGCGAAGCGTATGCCTCCTAATGTCAACCGACCATGTGCGCCAGGCCCGATACCCAAATAATCGCCCGCCCTCCAGTAGATGCAGTTATGAATGGATTCAGCATCCGCGCGGGCATGATTGGAAACCTCGTATGCCGCAAGACCAGCTGCTTCACAAAGCTCCTGCGTCAAATCGTAAAGGGCAACTGAGCGTTCCTCCGACGGCAGGCCCTTCAAGCCTCCAGCCGTCTTTCTCGCGTGAAAAGGCGTGCCGGGCTCAATCGTCAACTGGTAGAGCGAGAGATGATCGGTTCCCATTTGCAGAGCGTCTCTCAACTCGGAAGCCCACGCATCTGGCGTTTGATCCTGTCGTGCATAGATCAGATCAAAGCTTACCCGGCCGAACACCGATTGCGCCACGTCAATGGCCTCTTTCGCCTCTGCGGCGCTGTGCAGGCGCCCCAACGCGCGTAGCGCGTCATCCTGCAAACTCTGGACACCGACAGAGACACGATTGACGCCCGCGTCGCGATAGCCGGAAAAACGGCCCGCTTCCACCGAACTCGGATTGGCCTCCAAAGTGACCTCCCAACTATTGCGTGGCCCCCAATGCTGCCGAATCCGGCTCAGGATTGCGGCCACGATGTCTGGATGCATCAGCGAAGGCGTACCGCCGCCGAAGAAAACCGAATCGACCATCCGTCCGCCAGTTTCTTCTGCCAACCTATCGATCTCTTGCAAATACGCACGCGACCAGCGTTCCTGGTCGATGCGATCCGCGACGTGACTGTTGAAATCGCAGTACGGGCACTTTGACTGACAAAAGGGCCAGTGAACGTAAATTCCAAATCCACCGTTCCGCCAGTCTTCGTGCTGGCCCAATTCAGAGGCATAGGATGACAGGGGATGTTTCACGTGAAACAAGCCGTCGCAAGGCGCCTCAGGGCCTCAGCCCGATGGCTGATGCGGTTTTTCTCGGCAAGTGGCAGCTCACCCAGCGTCTGCTCGTATCCGTCGGGCTTGAACATTGGATCGTAACCGTGCCCACTGGCACCGCGCATCGGCCACACGATCTGACCAGATAAAACCCCTTCAAAAACAACATCTTGTCCGTCTGGCCACGCCAGAACGAGGGTGCACCGAAACTGTGCCAACCGCGGATAGGGCGCACCTACTGCCTCGACCTCCGCCCAAGTCCGATTCATCGCGAGGACAAAATCGCGTCCTCGCGGTGTTTCTGCCCAGTCTGCTGTCCAGACGCCCGGAGCACCCCCCAAAGCATCGACTGTAAGCCCGGAATCATCGGAGAGCGCGGGTAGTCCGCAGGCAGTAGCTGCCGCTTTCGCCTTGATCCGCGCGTTGCCGACAAAGCTGTCCTCGGTTTCTGCGGGCTCGGGCAGTCCGAGGTCCGCAGCCGAAACAGTCGTCACACCAAGCGGCCCCAAGATGGCGGTAAACTCTTCTAGTTTGCCGCGATTGTGCGTCGCGATCACAAGGCGCCCTTTCTCCAGCCGACGCATCAGCGTCCGACTGCGGCCGCCTGAGCCGCACAGAGTGTCCGGTTGCCTGCCTCGGCAAGATCGAGCAGTGCCTCCATTTCCTTGCGTGAAAACGCGGCGCCCTCCGCAGACATCTGCACCTCCACCAGTCGACCGCTTCCCATCAACACGAAATTTCCATCTGTGCCAGCCTCCGAATCCTCCGCATAGTCCAGATCAAGCACCGTCTGTCCTGCATAAACCCCACAAGACACCGCCGCCACGTGATCCATCATCGGATCGCTGGTCAGAACGCCAGCCTTCAGCATCTGGTTCAGCGCTAGGCGCAGCGCAACCCATCCGCCGGTGATTGAGGCGCACCGCGTTCCGCCATCGGCCTGAATGACGTCGCAATCGATGACGATCTGCCGCTCTCCCAACGCCCGCCGGTCCACTCCGGCGCGCAATGCACGCCCAATCAGCCTCTGAATTTCCTGCGTACGTCCGCTCTGCTTGCCGGCGGCGGCCTCTCTTCTGTTTCGCGATGTCGTGGCGCGGGGCAGCATGCCGTATTCTGCCGTCACCCAGCCCAGGCCCGACCCCTTCAAAAAGGGTGGTGGCCTCTCCTCGACCGATGCAGAGCACAGCACATGGGTATCCCCCACCCTGATCAGGCAAGACCCCTCCGCGTGTCGCATCACTCCCGTCTCGATGATGACCGGCCGCATTTCGTCCAGCTTCCGTCCCGAAGGCCGCATACCGCTTCTCCCGTTCGTTCGCGTCCAGATAGGCGTGCCGCAGGGTGCCGTGCAACCCGCATTGACGTCCCCCCCCTGCATTCCCTACCTTCCCCTTTCCTTGCAGAGATGCATCATGCCCGATCACGCCCCGCAGCTTGCCGACCTGAACGACCGCGCGCGCGAAGTTTTTCGCCGCGTGGTCGAGGGCTATCTTTCGTCCGGTGATCCTGTCGGCTCGCGCACGCTGACCCGCAGCATGACCGACAAGGTCAGCGCTGCCACAATCCGCAATGTGATGCAGGATCTGGAATATCTTGGCCTGCTCGACAGCCCGCACACATCGGCCGGGCGCATTCCCACGCAGATTGGCCTGCGATTGTTCGTGGATGGCGTGCTTGAGGTCGGCAATGTCGCGGATGCCGACCGCGAAAAGATCGATGCGACGCTGGGAACAAATGAGCCCGATGTGACAAGCCTCCTTGACCGCGTGGGATCAGCCCTGTCCGGGCTAACCCATGGCGCGAGCCTTGTTCTGACCCCGAAACGCGAGGCGCCGATCCGCCATATCGAATTCGTGGCCCTTGCACCTGACCGTGCCCTCGTCGTCCTCGTGTTTGCCGATGGACACGTTGAAAACCGCGTTTTCACCCCGCCTATCGGTCAGACCGCGTCAGCCATGCGTCAGGCTGCCAACTTCCTGAACGCGCTGGCAGAGGGCAAGACACTCGCTGAGTTGCGCCGGACTGTGGCCCAGGAAATGGCCGTCCGTCGGCGCGAGATCGACGATCTGGCCCGCAGCTTCGTGGAAAGCGGCGTTGCGGTGTGGGAAAACGCCGGCGAACAATCGGAACGGCTGATCGTCCGCGGCAGCGCCAACCTGCTGGACGATTCCGTGGATGCGGCCGAGTTTGATCGTATCCGTAGTCTTTTCGACGATCTGGAACGCAAACGTGACATCGCCGAATTCCTCGACCTTACCGAGCAGGGCGAAGGCGTACGCATTTTTATTGGTTCCGAGAACAAGCTTTTCTCTCTTACGGGTTCCTCTCTGGTGGTCTCTCCCTATATGAACGCTGATCGAAAGATCATCGGCGCCGTGGGCGTGATCGGTCCGACGCGTCTCAATTATGGTCGCGTCGTACCCATCGTGAACTACACGGCCCAACTCATCGGGCGCCTCGTATCTGAGCGCGGCAAAGGCTAACCATGGCAGACCACAAGACGAAAACGGAATCTCCTTCTATGACCGATCAACATGACCCGCTGGAAACCGTCGAGACACGTCCCGATGAGGATGGGTCCTTGGACGAGTTGACGACGCTGCGCGCCGAACGCGATGAATTGCGTGATCGCTTCATGCGTGCTCTTGCCGAGGCAGAGAACATCCGCAAACGGGGCGAGCGTGATCGCCGCGAGGCCGAGCAGTATGGCGGATCAAAACTCGCCCGTGACCTGCTGCCCGTATATGACAACCTGCGACGCGCGCTCGATGCCGCCACCGAAGATCAGCGCGCGGTAGCCTCCGCCCTTATCGAAGGGATCGAGCTGACGCTCAAGGAGTTGGTGAAAACGCTTACCCGCCACGGTGTTACCCCGATCGTTCCCGAGACGGGGGATGTGTTCGATCCACAAATGCATCAAGCCATGTTCGAGGCGGCTGTCCCCGGAACCAAGGCGGGCACCATCATCCAAGTCATGACCGAAGGCTTCCTTTTACATGATCGCCTGTTGCGACCGGCACAGGTCGGCGTGTCGTCCAATACGAACGGGTGATTCCGGTTGATTGAAAAGCAGGGGCAAAGCGCCCCTGCAAAGCCAGAAAATCCTTTTAAGATCAACCTATTGACTTCAGTCGATAGAGAACCTCCAACGCTTCACGGGGCGTCAGCGTGTCCGGATGCACATCTTTCAAAGCCTCTTCGACCTTCGATGATTTGGGCGCTGGCGTCGGTGCCAGGGGCGCGACACGAAACAGCGGCAGATCGTCGATGGCCACCCGGCCCCGCCCTTGCCGTTCGTCCGCTTCCAGAACCTCCAGAACCGACCTTGCCCGTTCGATCACTGCAGCGGGCAACCCAGCAAGACGCGCTACCTGAACCCCGTAGGACCGGTCTGCTGCGCCCTTGCGCACCTCGTGCAGAAAGATCACCTCGCCCTCCCACTCCTTCACCGCGACCGTGGCGTTCGCGACGCCTGGCAGCTTGCCGGCCAGCGCCGTCATCTCGTGATAATGCGTGGCAAAAAGTGCCCGGCAGCGGTTGACCGCGTGCAGATGCTCCATTACCGCCCATGCGATGGAAAGCCCGTCATAGGTTGCCGTTCCGCGACCGATTTCGTCCAGAATGACCAGTGCACGGTCATCCGCCTGGTTCAGGATTGCAGCCGTCTCGACCATCTCGACCATAAAAGTAGACCGCCCCCGCGCCAGATCGTCCGCCGCACCCACGCGGCTGAAAAGGGCGCTCACCATCCCGATCCGGGCCGCCTTGGCCGGAACGAAGCTCCCAGCCTGCGCCAAGAGGGCGATCAGCGCATTCTGCCGCAGGAATGTCGATTTCCCGGCCATGTTCGGCCCGGTCAAAAGCCAGATAGCCGGGGTTTTTGCCGTGGTCAGGGCGCAGTCGTTGGCCACAAATGCAGCCCCCCCTTGCTGGCGCAAGGCCCGCTCCACCACCGGATGCCGCCCGCCCTCCACCTCAAAGGCGCGGCTGTCGTCAAGAACGGGTTCCGCCCAATTCTCGCCCGCAGCGAGATCAGCAAGTGCCGCAGCCACGTCCACTTCCGCAAGCGCGCGCGCCGCAGCCCCGATCGGCCCCGCTTCGGCCAACACAGCCGCAACCAGATCGCGGAAAACGGACATCTCCAGCGCCAGAGCATGCGCCCCCGCATTCAGGATGCGTGTCTCCATCTCGCTCAACCGCAGAGTCGTAAAGCGCACCTGATTCGCTGTTGTTTGTCGATGGATGAACGTCTCGTTCAAGGGGGATGAGAGCATTCTCTCCGAATGCGTTCCGGTCGTCTCGATAAAATAGCCCAACACGTTGTTATGTTTGATCTTTAGGCTATTAATACCCGTCGCCCCGATGAACTCTGTCTGCATCGCTGCAATCACGCCGCGCCCCTCGTCCCGCAGGGCGCGCGTTTCATCAAGGTCGGGCACATGACCCGGGGCCACAAAACCACCGTCACGCGCCAACAGGGGCGGTTCTTCCACCAGTGCCGCATCAAGCAGCGCGACCAGTGCCTCACGCCCCACCAGGGCCGCTGCAGCCTCAGGCAAAATCGGCGTCCCTGCCAACATACCGGCCACCACACCCGCCTGCGCAAGACCGGCCCGGATTGCCGCCAGATCACGCGGCCCGCCCCGGTCCAGCGCAAGGCGCGATAGCGCCCGGTCGATGTCGGGCACACGACGCAAGGCTGCCCGCAGGTCCGCCCGCTGCCGCGCGTCATCCACCAGGTGCCGCACCGCCGCCATCCGGGCACCGATCACCCCCAGATCGCAGGACGGCGCGGAAAGGCGACGCTCCAACATCCGCGCGCCAGCGGCTGTAACGGTTCGGTCGATGGCCCCCAGCAAAGACCCCTCACGCCCACCCGACAGGGCCTCTGTGATCTCAAGGTTCCGGCGCGTAGCGGCATCAATCGCCATTGCCCCTCCGGCCAGTTCCCGCACGGGTGGCCGCAAGAGGGGCAGCTTGCCGCGTTGGGTCAGTTCCAGATAATCCAGTACCGCACCAAGGGCTGATAGTTCGCCTCGCCCAAAGGCCCCAAAGGCGTCCAATGTTTCCACCCGGTAGAGGGCGCACAGCCGCCGCTCTGCGGCAAGACTGTCAAAGCTTGCACGGGAAAGTGGTGTCATAGCCAGGCTCGAAAACGTCTCGAATACCGCGAGATTTGGGTCTGCGTCTTCCGCCACCAGCAGTTCGCGCACCGCAAGCCGTGCCAGTTCCGGCGCCAACCGTACGGGTGGGCAATCCATGACGCGCAACTCGCCCGTAGACATATCGCACCAGGCCAGCGCACCCGCGCCACGCACTTCCGCGTAGGCCGCCAGATAATTGGCCCGCCGCGCCTCCAGCAGCGTTTCTTCCGTCAGCGTGCCGGGCGTCACCAATCGTACCACATCGCGCGCTACCACTGATTTTGCGCCGCGCTTTTTTGCCTCGGCCGGGTCTTCCATCTGTTCGGCGATGGCGACGCGAAACCCCTTTCGGATCAACGTCAGAAGATATCCCTCTGCGGCGTGCACCGGCACGCCGCACATCGGAATGGGCTCGCCCTGATGAAAGCCGCGCTTGGTCAGCGCTATGTCCAATGCGGCCGCAGCGGCCTCGGCATCGGCAAAGAACATCTCGTAGAAGTCGCCCATCCGGTAAAACAGAAGCGCGTCCGGGTAGCGCCCCTTGATCCCCAGATACTGCGCCATCATCGGCGTGGTGCCATCCTCCGCCATGCCTGCCCCATTTGCGGTCCCGCATCCTCTAGACCAGAGGAAACAGCGCCGCACAACAACCGCTTCACCTCTGCGCGAGCGGGGTGCAACTGATTCACGCTGTCGCTAGACTGACATGAAACCAAGGATCGCCGATGCTGCGTCTCGCCCTTCTTGCCATCCTCGCCGCCACGCCCGCCTTTGCAGACAAGGCGATTTTCGCCGGGGGCTGCGTCTGGTGCGTCGAGGCGGATTTTGAGCGTGTGCCCGGCGTGCGCAACGTCATCTCTGGCTACACTGGCGGAACCAGCCCGTCACCAACCTACGATGCCCACGGAAAGCACTACGAAGCGGTCGAGATTGAGTATGATCCTTCGGTCGTCAGTTACGCCCAATTGCTTTTTCTGTTCTTCCGCTCGGTGAACCCCACCGATCCGGGAGGCCAGTTCTGCGACCGGGGTGATAGCTATCGAACGGCAATTTTCGTCTCGAACTCTGCTGAACGCGCGGCTGCGGCTGCGGCACTGTCGCTTGCACAAAAGGGACTAACGCGTCCCATTGTGACACCCATCCTCGATGTAGGTCCGTTTTGGCCCGCTGAGGCAGAGCATCAGGACTATGCCAAGGGCACCCGCATCGTGATCACGCGCGCGGGCCCCATGCAGCAATCCGAAGCCTACAAGTTCTATCGTCAATCTTGCGGCCGCGACGCGCGGTTGCGCGCGTTGTGGGGGGATGAGGCGATCTTTTCGCGCTGACCGCGCTATTGGGGCCGAGGCGTCAGCCCAGCAGTTTCGCCAGTCGGAATGCCACCACAGGATCGCCGGTCAGCTTCAACTTTCCTGTAGCCATCCCCATCATCGGGTTCAGCTTTCCAGTCAGCAGTTTGACCAGATTGTCCTGCGAAATTGACAATGTGCAATCGGTCTTGCGGTCCGTCGTGGTGGCCGCGCCATCCGCAAGCACAATCACGCCATCCGCCCCGCAATCGAACTTGATTGACCCGTCAAAGGGCTTCACTGCAAGTTTCGCGCTGATCCGCTCGGCAATTTCAGCCAGACCGACCGTCGGCCTTCCGTTTTCCGATGCGTCCGTCATTTTTGCCGCGCATTCCGCGCCGCGATCAGCCGCAGCCGCAACGCATTCAGCCGGATGAAGCCTGCGGCGTCCTTCTGGTCATAGGCGCCCGCGTCTTCTTCGAAGGTCACGTGCTTTTCGCTGTAAAGCGAATGCTTGGACCAGCGCGCCACCGTCCGCACCGATCCCTTGTAAAGCTTCAGTCGCACGGTTCCCGTCACATGTTCCTGGCTCTTGTCGATCAGCGCCTGCAGCATCTCTCGCTCGGGGCTGAACCAGAACCCATTGTAGATCAGTTCCGCATAACGCGGCATGATGCTGTCCTTCAGATGGCCAGCGCCTGCGTCCAGCGTGATCTGCTCAATACCGCGATGCGCCTCAATCAGGATCGTCCCGCCCGGCGTCTCGTAGATGCCACGCGATTTCATACCCACAAAGCGGTTCTCGACCAGATCGAGCCGGCCCACCCCGTGCCGCCCGCCGATCTCGTTGAGGCGGGTCAAGATCGTGGCCGGGCTCATCGCCTCGCCGTCAATCGCGACCGCATCGCCGCACTCGAACGTAACCTCAATGATTTCAGGGATATCCGGCGCATTTTCGGGGTCTACCGTGCGCTGATACACGTAGTCCGGCGCCTCCTGCCCCGGATCTTCCAACACCTTCCCCTCGCTCGACGTGTGCAGAAGGTTCGCGTCCACACTGAACGGCGCCTCCCCCCGCTTGTCCTTGGCGATCGGTATCTGGTTTGCTTCGGCAAAGGCCAGAAGGCTGGTCCGGCTGGCCAGGCTCCATTCGCGCCAGGGCGCGATCACCCGGATCGCGGGGTCCAGCGCTGCCGCCGACAGCTCGAACCGCACCTGATCGTTGCCTTTGCCTGTCGCGCCATGGGCCACCGCATCCGCCCCGGTTTCATGTGCAATGCGAACAAGGTGCTGCGCGATCAGGGGGCGGGCAATCGACGTGCCCAAGAGATATAGCCCTTCATACAGGGCGTTGGCGCGAAACATCGGGAAGACGAAGTCGCGCACGAACTCTTCGCGCACATCCACGATATGGATGTCTTTCGCCTTGATCCCCAGCATCAGCGCCTTTGCCCGCGCGGGCTCCAGCTCCTCGCCCTGGCCCAGATCGGCGGTGAAGGTCACCACCTCGCAGCCATATTCTGTCTGCAGCCACTTCAGGATGATCGACGTATCAAGGCCACCGGAATAGGCGAGCACAACTTTCTTCGGCGCGGTCATCAGTGGCTCCCCTCGGGAAAAGAACGCATTCCGGTACCGCCTTTGCGGCTGCGGCGCAACATGGGGCATGAGGTTTCGCTTGTCTGCGCCTTTCGCAGGCGGCAGGAATGCGGGATGCCCGATTTTGCCGATGCCGCCCGCCAGACCACGAAAGCGCTCCGAGATCTTTTCGATCCGACGCCGTTGCAGCGCAACGACCATCTTTCGGCGCGGTACGGTGCCGAGATCTGGTTCAAGCGCGAGGATCTAAGCCCGGTCCGAAGCTACAAGCTGCGCGGCGCATTCAACGCGATGCGCAAGCGCGTGGCGGCGCACCGGCATTTCGTGGCGGCGAGCGCGGGCAATCATGCGCAGGGTGTGGCCTATGCCTGCCGCCACTTCGGGGTGCAGGGCACGATCTTCATGCCCATCACCACACCCCAGCAAAAGATCGACAAGACCCGCGCCTTTGGCGGGGACGCCGTCGTAATCCGCCTGATCGGTGACTATTTCGACCAGACGCTGATGGCCGCCCAGGCTTTTTGCCGCGAGGTTGGGGCGCATTTCCTGTCACCCTTCGACGATCCCGACGTGATCGAGGGTCAGGCCAGCGTTGCCGTCGAACTTCTGGAACAGCTGGGACGAGCGCCCGACCTCGTGATCCTGCCGGTCGGGGGCGGGGGCCTCGCATCCGGTGTGACCGGCTATCTGCGACAAGAAGCACCGGAAGTGGACTATCGGTTTGTCGAACCCTCGGGCGGCGCAAGCCTGACGGCGGCGCTTAAGGCTGGTCACCCCGAAACCTTGCCGCGCATCAATTCCTTCGTCGATGGTGCTGCAGTCGCGCGTCTCGGGGCGAATACTTTCGCCATGTTGGATTGGGTCTGCCCCGATCAGGTGCTTTTGGCGCCCGAAGATCGCATTTGCGGCACCATGCTGGAAATGCTGAACGTCGAAGGGATAGTGCTCGAGCCTGCGGGCGCGTTGGCAGTGGATGTTCTGCCTGATCTGGCGGAACTGATTCTGGGCAAGACCGTGGTTTGCGTGACGTCAGGGGGCAACTTCGATTTTGAGCGGCTGCCCGAAGTTAAAGAGCGCGCACAACGGCATGCCGGGCTGAAGAAGTATTTCATCCTGCGGATGCCGCAGCGTCCCGGCGCCTTGCGGGAATTTCTGCTGATGCTTGGACCCGATGACGATATCGCGCGGTTCGAATACCTCAAGAAATCAGCCCGCAACTTCGGGTCGGTGCTGATCGGCATTGAAACAAAGGCGGCCACCAACTTCACCCAGCTTTTTGCCCGGATGGATGGCGCGGGTTTTGCCTTCCGGGATATCACCGGGGATGAGACGCTGGCCGAATTCCTTATCTGATGCCTCAGGCCGCCTTGCGCTTTGCCAACCCGTCCAGCAGCACCTTCCGCGAAGCGCGATAGGCGGCGATCACCGGATCGGGATCCACTGCGGCGCCATGGCGTGCCGCACGCTCTCCATGCGCGCAAAGCTGCGCAAGGTCTGAAAAGCCGAGGTTAAGGGCGCTTCCCTTCATGAAATGCAGCACCTCTTCCAGCGAGGTCCCGTTTGGCCGCATGGCCAATGTATCGGCGGCGGTGTCCGCTTCCTCCAGAAAAAGCGTCACGACTTCGGCAAAATCGTCTTCACCGATCTCTGCCATCAACTCATCTATTCGTGTCCAGTCCAACATGACCCATCCCATACCTCTTTGTCCCACAAGTCCGAAGCATCAGGCATCGGGCTTAACGTACGGTTAGACATCGCTCGAAATTACGGCGGCATTTTAGACTTCATCGCTGGTTAACCCCGTACCGGCTAGGCCTCTTTCATACGAAGGAGACTGCAGCTTGCCCCGCTTGCCCCGCATCACACCCAAGGACAATCCAACCCCTGCAGAAGACACGGTCAGGCATGTGCTTGTCGTGGATGACAGCCGCGCGCAGCGGATGGTGCTTTCGCTGGCTCTGCGCCGCGGCGGCTACCGGGTGACCGAGGCCGCGTCTGGCGAAGAGGCGCTGGCGCTTTGTCAGGCGCAGACATTCGACATGGTTCTCAGCGACTGGATGATGCCGGGGATGACGGGTCTGGATTTCTGCCGCGCATTCCGCGCGCTGCCGCGTCATGGCTACAGCTATTTCATCTTGCTCACCTCCAAGTCCGAATCGGCGGAAGTGGCTGACGGGCTCGATTGCGGGGCCGATGACTTTCTGTCCAAACCTGTCAGCAGCGATGAACTGCGGGCCCGGCTTCGCGCGGGGGAACGCATCCTTGCCATGCAGGAAGAGCTTCTTACCAAGAACGCTCTGATCGGCCGGACGTTGGGTGAATTGCAAAGCATCTACGATTCGCTCGACCGCGATCTGATCGAGGCCCGTCAAATCCAGCAAACGCTGGTGCGCGAACGTCAGCGGATGTTCCACGAGGGCGAGGTAACGGCACTTCTGCGCCCTTCGGGCCATGTCGGCGGAGACCTGGTCGGTTTTTTTGAAATCAACGAGCGAAGAATCGTTCTCTTTTCCGTTGATGTCTCCGGCCACGGCGTCGCTTCGGCCATGCTGACGGCGCGGTTGGCGGGGCTTCTTTCGGGCACATCGTCGGAACAGAATATCGCCATGACTGCGGGCCCCTACGGACAGCGGACAGCGTGGCCGCCCGAAATGGTCGCCTATCGCTTCAATCGCGTGATGTTCGAAACACTGCGGGTCGAGCAGTATTTCACCATGGTCTATGCCGAGGTAGATCTAAGGTCAGGCAGGGTCTCGCTGGTTCAGGCTGGCCATCCGCATCCGGCGGTCATCCGGGCGAACGGAACGGTGGATTTTGTCGGGCGGGGCGGCATGCCGATCGGCCTTATTCCCGGCGCTACGTATGAGCGCGTGGACCTGGTTCTCGCTCCCGGCGACCGGCTTTTCATCGTATCGGACGGGGTGACAGAATGTGCCTCTCCCACGGGTGAAGAGCTGGGGGAAAAGGGGCTGGCCGCGCGTCTGGCGCATCATTGCGCGCTTGGAAACGCTGATTTGCTTGAGGCGCTGGTCTGGGACCTTTCCGAATTTGCCGGAACCGATACGTTTGCAGATGACGTGTCAGGCGTCCTGTTCCGCTATTCGGGGGCGTGATCAGGCCCGCATCAGCCAATCGGCCAGCATCGCCCGATCACCCGGATTGCCCAGCCGTTCCAGCGCCGCATCGGCCGGCAGCCAGACGGCCGTGTGCCCCGCTTCCCCCGGTGCCCCAAGGCGCCGGACCGGCCTTGCCACGTAAACGGTGCACAGCTTTTCGGCCCAGCGGTCATATTCAGGCATGTAGGTGAAGCGTCGGAACGCCCCGATGCGGCGCGGCGCGGCGATACACCAGCCGGTCTCCTCAAAGACCTCGCGGTGCAGCGCCGCAATGGGCTGCTCGCCCGGGTCGATGCCACCGCCCGGGAGCTGAAACTCCGGGATAGGGGCGGCCTGATGGGTGCAAAGCAGCGCGCCATCCAGCGGCAGAATGGCATAGACACCCGGCCTGCGCCCGTAACGCTGCCCGCTTTTCACCGCCTCGCCATGCCGCCTGATCATGACTGCCCCCTTGGTCGCCCGGTTGTCGTGCCTATATGGACGCGGTATGGCAAGGCCAAGCCTCCAAGGAAACCCCATGACCATCGGAACGCAGATCGCCTGGGACGATACCGTCCTTCCGTTTCAACTTGACCGCTCGGATATCCGTGGCCGCATCGCGCGGCTGGACGGCGTGCTGGAAAACGTGTTGCGCCAGCACCATTATCCGCCCGTGGTCGAGGCTCTGGTGGCAGAGGCCGCGCTTCTGACCGCGCTCATCGGGCAGACAATCAAGCTGCGCTGGAAGCTGAGCCTGCAGATTCGCAGCAACGGTCCCGTGCGCATCATCGCCACCGACTACTACGGCCCGTCGGAAGATGGTGGCCCCGCGCGCATCCGCGCTTATGCCAGCTTTGACCGCGAACGGCTGGACGAGGCGGGTGATCCCTTCAGCCAGATCGGCACAGGATACTTCGCCATGCTGATCGACCAGGGCGAGGGCACGGTTCCCTATCAGGGCATCACTCCCATCGCGGGTGGTTCGCTTTCTGCCTGTGCAGAGACGTATTTCGCCCAGTCCGAGCAACTCCCGACGCGCTTTGCCCTGTCGTTCGGCAAAAGTGCCGCGCCGGGTGAGATGGCCGTCTGGCGCGCGGGTGGCGTGATGTTGCAGCACATGCCCAAGGCGTCGCCGGGCGTGGCTGCCGACGCAGGCTCGGGCGAAGGTGGGCTCTTGGCCCATTCCGATATCCTGACAGGTGATGAGGGTGAAAACTGGACACGGGCCAACGTGTTGCTGGACACGGTGGAAGAGTTGGAACTTGTGGGCCCCTCGGTCGCACCGACCGACCTGCTGATCCGGCTTTTCCACGAAGAAGGGCCGCGCGTGTTCGAGGCTCAGCCGATTCGCTTTGGATGTTCCTGTTCGGCGGACAAGGTGCGGCAGTCCCTGTCGATCTATTCCGACAAGGATATCGCCACCATGACCACCCCCGAGGGCACGGTTACCGCTGACTGCCAGTTCTGCGGCGCCCATTACGTGCTTGATCCGTCGACGGTGGGGTTCGAGGCAAAGGCCCGGGCATCGGGCGATGGCGCCTGAGGCGCTGCGCGCGGCCCTGCTGCGCGGAACGGGCGCATCGTCCGACTTCGATCTCAACCCCGGTTTTGTGCTGCCACCGGACCGTATGCTGCGGCCTGCGGCGGTGCTGGTGGCGGTGCTCGGTGGCGATGTGATCCTGACCAAGCGATCTTCGCGCCTCAAGCATCATCCGGGCCAGATCGCCTTTCCGGGTGGCAAGGTCGACCCCGGCGATGCGTCGCCCGAGGGCGCGGCCCTGCGCGAAGCGCGCGAAGAGGTGGGGCTCGACCCTGCATCGGTGGAAGTGCTTGGTAGGCTGCCCGACCATGAAACCGTGACGGGTTTTCAAGTGACGCCCGTTTTGGGCATTGTCAGAGCCGCTTTTGTACCCATGCCCGAGGTGGGCGAGGTGGATGAAGTGTTTCTGGTCCCGCTGGCATTTCTGGCAGATCCTGCCAACTACCGCATCGAGCGGCGGCGGTGGCGGGGGGAATGGCGGAGGTATTATGCCGTACCCTACGGTCCCTATTACATCTGGGGCGCGACCGCGCGGATCCTGCGCGGCCTTGCGGAGAGGATGTCATGAGGATCAGCGGCCCCTGGATGGCGCGGGCCGAAACACAGGCCGTCTGCGCCATGCTGACCGAAGCGGGGCATAGGGCGCTGTTCGTGGGCGGCTGTGTCCGCAACGCTTTGCTGCACCGCCCGGTGGCCGATGTGGACATCGCCACCGACGCGCCGCCTGAAACCGTTCTGGTGCTGGCGGAGCGGGCGCATCTGCGCGCCGTACCAACCGGGATCGAGCACGGGACCGTCACCATCGTTTCTGGCGGTATCCCGCACGAGGTCACGACCTTCCGCCGCGATGTGGAAACCGATGGACGGCACGCGACCGTTGCCTTCACCGCAGAGGTCGCAGAGGATGCGGCGCGGCGTGATTTCACCATGAATGCGCTTTATGCAACGCCGGATGGAAATGTGATCGACCCGCTGGGCGGCCTGCCGGATGTTGTGGCCGGCCGCGTGCGGTTCGTTGGCGATGCGACTACGCGGATTGCCGAGGATTACCTGCGCATCCTCCGATTTTTCCGTTTTCATGCGTGGTACGGCGATCCGGATCAGGGCCTTGATGCTGATGGCCTGGCTGCCTGTGCAGAGGCGGCCGATGGTCTTGATACATTGTCGCGCGAAAGGGTCGGGGCCGAAATGCGCAAGCTTCTGTTGGCTGCGGATCCGGCCCCGGCCGTTGCGGCCATGGCGCAGGCGGGCCTTCTGGCGCGCCTCCTTCCAGGGGCGGACCCGCGTGGACTGGCCCAGCTTGTCAGCGCCGAGATGGATGCCGAACCGAACTGGCTTTGGCGGCTTGCGGTGATCGGCGGAATAGAGGTGGCTGACCGTCTGCGCCTGTCGCGGGCCGAAGCGCGCCACTTGCAGGCTTTGCGCGATGCGGCGGGCAGCACGGAGACGCCCGCCGCGATCGGTTGGCGGTTGGGGGTCGATCTCGGCTGGGCTGCAGTGACCATTCGCGCCATCCTTACGGGTGCGCCCGTGCCTGCGCTTGTCACGTCTGATCTTGCACGCGGTGCAAACGCTGAGCTTCCGGTCCGGGCAGAGGATCTGATGCCGGGCCTTCAAGGCGCGGCCCTCGGCGCCCGGCTGAAGGCCATCGAGGCGCTTTGGCTGGCATCCGATCTGCGCAAGACCAAGAGCGAACTTTTAGGCTGATCCCCGGTTTTCCTTCGGCGCCGAAAGAGCTATATGCCCGGGGTAACCGGACAGAAGGCCGCACCCCCCATGTTCCGCTTTTTCGAAGGGCTGGTTGACCCCTACCAGCCCTATCCCGCATCCGATACGCCACCGCGCAGGCTTTGGCCTTTCCTGAAGGAATACATCGTTCCGTTCCGGCGGGTTTTCGTCGTGACGGGGCTGATGTCGTTGATCGTGGCCTCGGGCGACGTGGTGCTGATCTGGTATGTCGGGCGGATCGTCGATCTTCTGGCGCAGGGAGCGCCGGAAGAAGTGTGGGCGACGCGCGGGCTGGAATTCATCCTTGTGGCGCTGGCTATCGTGGTGGTGCGCCCGTTCTTTTCGGCCACCAACACCGCGCTTTTGCACAACACCATCCTGCCCAACTTTGGAACGATGATTCGCTGGCGGTCGCATGCCCACGTCATCCGCCAGCCCGTCGGCTGGTTCGAAAGCGATTTTGCGGGCCGAATCGCCAACCGCATCATGCAGACGCCCCCGGCAGCGGGCGAGGCGGTGTTTCAAACCTTCGATGCCGTTGCCTTTGCGACGGTGACCCTGATCGGGTCCGCCGCGTTGCTGGGCGATGCCGATCCGCGCCTGATGGTGCCGCTGATCCTGTGGCTGGTCCTCTACGTCTTCCTTGTCCGCTGGACGTTGCACCGCGCAGGGCCAGCCTCAAAAGCGTCGTCCGATGCGCGCTCGGCGGTGACGGGACGCGTGGTGGATGCCTACACCAACATTCATTCGGTCAAGCTTTTTGCGCAGAACGACCACGAACTCGGCTATGCCAAAGAGGTGATCGAGAACGCGCGGACCACGTTCTTTCGCGAGATGCGGGTGATCACCAGCATGGACATCGCGCTGACGGTGTTGAATGGCGCGCTGATCGTATCGGTAACGGGCTGGGCCATCGCTTTGTGGATGCAGGGGGCCGCGAGTGTGGGCACCGTGGCCGCAGCGACGGCCCTGGTCCTGCGGCTGAACAACATGACGTATTGGATCATGTGGGCCACGACGAACCTTGTGCAGAACCTTGGTGTTGTGGCCGAAGGGATGGAGACGATAGCGCAGCCTATCACGCTGGTGGACAAGCCCGCCGCACCCGCCCTGCGGCTGACGGACGGGCGGATCGAGATTGACCGTGTGTCGCACCACTATGGGCGCGGGTCGGGGGGGTTGCGGGATGTAAGCCTGACCATCGCGCCGGGCGAAAAGATCGGTGTTGTCGGGCGGTCCGGGGCCGGGAAGTCCACGCTCGTGAAGCTGATGCTGCGGTTTTATGACGTGGAGACCGGGGCCATCCGTATCGATGGGCAAAACATTGCCGGGGTGACGCAGGATAGCCTGCGCCACGCGATCGGGATGGTTCAGCAGGATTCGAGCCTTCTGCACCGTTCGGTGCGCGATAACATTCTATACGGCCGCCCCGATGCTACTGAAGCCGAGATGATCGTGGCTGCAAAGCGCGCCGAGGCGCATGACTTTGTCCTGACCCTGCAGGATCCGCAGGGGCGCGAGGGGTATGATGCGCATGTGGGCGAGCGTGGGGTCAAACTGTCTGGCGGGCAACGGCAGCGGATCGGTTTGGCGCGCGTGATGCTGAAGGACGCACCGATCCTGATTCTCGACGAGGCGACATCCGCGCTCGACAGCGAAGTGGAAGCGGCGATCCAGGACACGCTTTACGGCGTGATGGAAGGCAAGACGGTCATCGCCATCGCGCACCGTCTGTCCACCATCGCGGCGATGGACAGGATCGTTGTGCTGGACGATGGCGCCTTGGCTGAAACCGGGACCCATGCGGAACTGATCGCGCATGACGGGCTTTACGCTCGATTCTGGGCGCGCCAGTCGGGCGGGTTCATCGGGCTTGAGGAGGCAGCAGAGTGAAGGCACTGATCCGGCTCGGCGACGCGATCGATGCCTTCCGTCCAGCAGAGGGCGCGCCGCCGCAAAAGCTTTGGGCGTTCATGCGCTGGTGCCTGAGCGGCTCGTGGCCGATCCTGTGGGTCGCGGGGATCCTGTCTGGCATCGCTGGGGCTACAGAGGTTGTATCCGCGCTCATCCTTGGCTGGGTGATCGACGCGGCAACGGCCTCGGGCCCAACGGCATTCTTCAGCGATCACATGTGGCTCTTGATCGGCTTTCTGGTGTTCTACCTGATCCTGCG
Source organism: Rhodobacterales bacterium (assembly GCA_038251625.1). Classification (GTDB taxonomy): domain Bacteria; phylum Pseudomonadota; class Alphaproteobacteria; order Rhodobacterales; family Rhodobacteraceae; genus JBBQXK01. The sequence goes on along the minus strand of JBBSBE010000008.1, from coordinate 23,900 downwards.
CCCGGCGGCATTCGGCATTTCGTCTGCCTCCAACTCCATCATCGTGGGGCCGAACGTCCTGCCTCTGGTTCTCAGCCGGTTGCACCGCTGGACGCTGGGGCAGGCCATCACGTTCTTCGACAACGATTTTGCTGGTCGCATCGCGCAAAAGCAGATGCAGGCGGCGCGCGCGGTCACTGATACCGCGACGGAAGTGATCAACACCGTCTTCTTTGCGCTGGCTTCGGTCATCGGGTCGGTCATTTTTCTGTTTGCCATCGACTGGACGATGGCCCTGGCGCTGGCCGTCTGGTTGGTGGCCTATATCCTGATGATCCGCCATTTCATGCCCCGCGTGCGCGTGAACTCGGCCGCGCGCGCCGCCGCCCGCGCGATGGTGACGGGGCAGGTGGTGGACACGATCACCAACATCAAGACGGTCAAGCTGTTTGCCCATGCCGCGTTCGAGGATCGTGTGGCCTTGCAGGCGATGGATGTGTTCCGTGACCGCAGCCTGGAATTCGGCGTGATCTCCACCTGGTTCCGCCTTGCGCTGATGACGCTGGCCGGGGTTCTGCCGGTGATGCTGATCGGCGGCACGGTTGTGTTGTGGCAGCAAGGGCAAGCGACGGCGGGGGCCATCGCCGCCGCCGGTGCAATCGCGATGCGGATTGCGCAAATGTCGGGCTGGGTCAGCTTCACGCTCATGAACATCTATACCTCCGTGGGCGAGATCGAAGACGGAATGCGCACGCTGTCCGTCCCCCACACGCTGGCCGACGCGCCGGATGCGGTGGATCTGCCGCGCGCAATGGGCGAGGTGCGTTTCGAGGGCGTCAGCTTCGCTTATGGACGCCGTCGGGGCGGTGTTCAGGAGGTGACCCTCACCATTCGCGCGGGCGAAAAGATCGGTATCGTCGGCGCGTCGGGTGCGGGGAAATCCACGCTGGTCGCCATCCTTCTGCGGCTCTACGACACCGAAAAGGGCCGTGTCCTGATCGACGGGCAGGATGTGCGGCATGTGACGCAGGAAAGCCTGCGCCGCCAGATCGGGATGGTCACGCAGGAAACGGCAATGTTCAACCGCTCGGCGCGGGACAATATCCTTTACGGTCGCCCGGATGCCACCGAGGCCGAGATGATCGCCGCGTCGAAGGCGGCCGAGGCGCATGAATTCATCACCGCGATGATCGATCACAAGGGCAACAAGGGCTATGACGCTTTCCTCGGTGAGCGGGGGGTCAAGCTGTCGGGCGGCCAGCGCCAACGGATCGCCATCGCCCGCACCTTCCTGAAAGACGCACCGATCCTTGTGCTGGACGAGGCCACATCGGCGCTGGACAGCGAAGTTGAAGCCGCGATCCAGGAAAGCCTTTCGGGTGTGATGGAAGGAAAGACGGTTCTGGCCATTGCGCACCGCCTGTCGACGATCGCCGCGATGGACCGGATCGTGGTGATGGATGATGGTCGGATCGTCGAGGCGGGTTCGCACCAGGAGTTGCTGGACCAGGGCGGCCTCTATGCGCGCTACTGGGCACGGCAGTCGGGCGGGTTCATCGGCACGGATGATGGCGTGGGCGAGGCAGCTGAGTGAAGCTGACGATTTCTCGGCTCGGGCATCATGGCGATGGCATCGCCGAGGGCCCGGATGGGGCGATCTTTGTGCCGCAAACCCTGCCCGGCGAGGAGGTGGAGGGTACGCTTGACGGCGACCGCCTGACCGGCACGCGCATCCTGACTCCTGTGCCCGATCGCGTGCGCCCTCCGTGCGTTCATGCCCGTGCCTGTGGTGGCTGCATGATGCAGCACGCCTCTGATATGCTGGTCGCGCGATGGAAAGAGGCGATCATCGCAGGGGCGCTGGCGGGGCAGGGGCTGACGGCGCCGATCCGCCCGATCCTGACATCACCGCCCCGGTCGCGCCGCCGCGCCACGCTTTCGGCACGCCGCACCAAGGGGGGCGTGCTGATGGGCTTTCATGCACGCGCTTCGGCCACGCTGATCCCGGTGCCGCAGTGCCAGCTTCTGCACCCCGATCTGATGGCAGCCTTCCCGGCATTGGAGGCGCTGACAAAGATTGGCGGCTCGCGCAGCACCGAACTGTCGCTGACGGTGACGCAAACCCTTGGGGGGCCGGATGTCATGGTGACGGGCGGCAAGCCGCTGGACGGGGAGCTGCGGCTCGATCTGGCACGGGTAACCGAAGGACACGGCCTTTCGCGGCTGACGTGGGATGGCGAGACTGTCGCACTCAGCACCCCACCGATGGTTGCGATGGGCCGTGCCCGGGTGGTTCCGCCGCCGGGTGCGTTTCTGCAGGCCACGGGCGAGGGTGAGGTCGCACTTGTTGCCGCCGTCCGCGAGGCGCTGGGCGATGCGCCGCGCGTGATCGACCTTTTCGCCGGATGCGGCACGTTTACCCTGCCTCTGGCCGACCGCGCGGAAGTTCTGGCGGTAGAGGGCGACGCGGCAATGACGGCCGCACTCGACAAGGGTTGGCGGCAGGCTGCAGGCATGCGCCGCGTGACCACCGAGATGCGCGATCTGTTCCGTCGACCGCTTGAACCGGATGAACTGAAGGCGCCTGCCGTCGTGATCGACCCGCCCCGCGCGGGTGCCGAGGCGCAAACCGCCTGCCTTGCCGCAGCGCGTGTGCCGCGAATCGCCATGGTGTCGTGCAACCCTGCAACCTTTGCGCGAGACGCAAAGGTGCTTGTCCATGCCGGATATGTGATCGAATGGGTGCAGCCCGTGGATCAGTTTCGCTGGTCGAACCACGTTGAGCTTGCGGCATCGCTGCGCCTTGGGGATAAGGCCTGAAGTCGCAACCCGCCGCGAAAGGCCGAACATGCGCGAAAGAGTGGCCGAGTGGATCATGTCCACACGCGTGCAGAACGCAATCATGTGGGTGATTGTCATCAATGCGATTGTCCTGGGCATGGACACATCGCCCACGGTCATGGGCGTGGTCGGCCCGGTGGTCGGTACGCTGGACAAAGTCTGCCTCAGCATCTTTGTGTTGGAACTGCTGTTGAAGATCTACGCCTTCGGATGGCGCTTCCTGCGGTCTGGCTGGAACATCTTCGATTTTATCGTGGTCGCGATCGCGTTGACGCCCGACGCAGGGGGCCTTTCAGTGTTGCGGGCGCTCCGCATTCTGCGGGTGTTCCGGGTGATCTCGGTGGCACCGTCGTTGCGCCGCGTGGTGGAAGGGCTTGTCCGCTCGTTGCCCGGCATGGGATCGGTCTTCTTGCTGCTGGGCATGATCTTCTACATCGGCGCGGTGATGGCGACCAAGCTGTTCGGCGGTAGTTTCGACGAATGGTTCGGCTCCATCGGTCGCAGCGCCTATTCGCTCTTTCAGATCATGACGCTGGAAAGCTGGTCGATGGGCATCGTGCGCCCGGTGATGAAGGAATACCCCTACGCCTGGGCCTTCTTCGTGCCCTTCATCATGATGACGACCTTCGCGACGGTGAACCTTTTGGTCGGCCTTGTGGTCAGCTCGCTGCAGGAGGCCGCGAACGAAGAAAGCGTGAAGGAAGAGGATATCTTCCGGACCGATGTTCTAAGCAAACTAAAGGATATCGAGGCACGTCTGCCCCCCCCTGTTGCAGAGCCGCAATCCGACAGGACGTTGACGAAGCTGTGACCGGGCGTTTTGTGAAAAGCCGCTAGGCACGGCGCCGCACCTGCGCTACCCGGAAAAGAAAACGGGGGCAGAGCGGTGCGGGTTTTCCTTCTTCTGATGGTAATGCTGGGCCTTGCTGCCTGTGCGCCGACGAAGTTCAAGCGGTACAACGGGCCAGAGGTCACCAGCGTCCTTGTGGACAAGAGCGACAGCAAGATGCTGCTCTTCCACCAGACGAAGGTTCTAAAGGCCTACAACGTCGATTTCGGACGGGCACCCGAGGGCCACAAACAGTTCGAGGGCGACGGCAAGACGCCGGAAGGCACGTATTTCATCGACCGCCGGAACCCCAACAGCGCGTTCCACCTGTCCTTGGGCATATCCTACCCCAACCTGGCTGATCGCGCCTTTGCCGAAGCGCAGGGCAAGGCGCCGGGGGGCGACATCTTCATCCACGGACGGGGGCCGCGCTTCGCCAAGGCCAAAGGCGACTGGACCGAAGGCTGCATCGCCGTCTCGGACAAGCAGATCGAAGACATCTACGCCATGGTGCGCGACGGAACGCCGATCTTCATCCGGCCTTGATGGCGCCTAAAGCCCCGCGCCGGTAATCATCGTCCACCAGATTTTGCCAGAGTTTTCCTGAAACCAGGCAAACCCCATCTGGTTGGCGGCCGGATCGAGAACGATCTCCCGCGTATCGGCCTGTGCCATCCAGGCCGACAATGTTTCAAGCTCGGTCTCGAAGCTTTCCGAGATCAACTCTCCCGATATCCGCCCGCGGTAGCCTACGCGCTGCACCCGATCAAAGGGGGATGATCCGTCCGATCCGAAATGCCACGGGCGGTTCTGTACCGACATGTCGCGAGAGTGCGTGGCTGCAGCAGCATTCAGCTCCGCGTTCAGCACTAAGGGCGTGGCCCCTCGCGCTGCGCGCAGCGAATTGACGGAATCGAGCATCCGGAAGGGGATCTGGCGGCTCACGTCCGGCGTTATCCGGTACACCTGCGGCAGCGGCTTGCCGTCCGGCCCAAGGGGAATGGCCCCGCCCGTCGCGCAAGCCGAAAGTGCCAGAGCCGCACAAAGCATCAGGAAAGACTTACGTGTCATGCAAGGTCCGATCCGGTTATCCGACCCCTCTCCTATCGTGTCATGCGGCGGGGTTCAAATCCCATTGGCAACAGCGTTGGCCTCTTCCCGCCGGGTGACACTTGCGTGAATTGCGCTTGCTGGCCCAGACCGCTAGATTGCGAAAAAAATAAAGGAGACGAGCACATGTCCACCAACCCGTTGTCCCGCCTTACGCGCCGTTCGCTGCTTGCCGCCGCCGGCGCGAGTCTGGCCGCGCCGGCGCTTGCGATGAATGGGTCCACGGAATTCGTGCCGGGTGCATCGTCGAGCGTGCGCCACAACATCTCCAGCTTCCGTATGCTGGATTGGAAGGGATACTTCGACAACACGAAGAACGGCGCGATCCTTGTCGATACCACCTCGCGGGCGCTTCATTTCTGGTCCGAGGATCAATCGGTCTATCGCTTGTATCCCACGTCGGTTCCGCTGAGCGAAGAATTGACACGGCGTGGCCGCACGCAGGTGGTGCAGCGGGTGGTTAACCCGCCATGGCGCCCGACGCCGTCGATGAAGGAACGCAATCCCGAGTGGCCGGATGTGGTAGAGGGCGGCGCGCCTGACAACCCGCTGGGCATCCGGGCAATGTATCTGTCTTGGCAGTACTACCGGATCCACGGCACGCATGACACGCGCAAGATCGGCCGCAGATCATCGAACGGATGCATCGGTCTGTACAACGAACACATCGTGGAGTTGTACGACATGAGCAAAGTGGGCACACAGGTGCTGTTAATTTAAACAAGTCTTTACAAAATGATTGCAATCAGCCTGCGAACCCACAGAGTACGTTTCTGAGGGGTCTGTCGGCCTGCGCTTGCCTTTCCGCCCGACCTCATCGCTGAACATGGGGACGACAATGAAGAAGTTCTTTCTTTCCGCACTGACGATGTTGCCATTTACGAGTGTCGCATTTGCTGGCGGTCTCGTTGAGCCCGCGATGGAACCGGAAGTGGTTGCCACGGCGACCCGCTCGTCCTCCTCGGGCATCCTGATCCCGATCCTGATCCTGATCCTGATCGCTGCGGCCATCGCTTCCAGCAACGGCAGCAGCAGCAGAAGAGTAACCGAAACACTGGGTTGAATCGTGCTGGCGGCGTGAATTTGCCCGCGCCGCCCTACCGTCATTAATGGAGTGGAAATGATATGAAGAAGATCTTCCTTGCACTTACGGCCATCGGCTCGTCCGCGTCCGCAGCGTTGGCGGGCGGCCTTGTAGAGCCCGCGATGGAGCCGGAAGTTGTCGCAACGGCAACGCGCTCGTCGTCCTCGGGCATCCTGATCCCGATCCTGATCCTGATCCTGATCGCCGCAGCCATCGCCTCCAACAATGGTGGTGGAAGCCGCAGTGTAGGCGAGAACTTCTGAGAAGTGTGCGCGGTTCAGGTTCGCAGCCTGAACCGTCACAAACAGAGTGGATAGCCCATGAAAAAGATGATTCTTGCGACCTCTGCTTTCTGCGCCTCTGCTTCGGCGGCGCTTGCTGGTGGTCTGGTCGAGCCTGCGATGGAACCTGAAGTGATTGCCACCGCCACGCGGTCGTCGTCGTCGGGCATCCTGATTCCAATCCTGATCCTGATCCTGATCGCCGCGGCAATCGCCTCCAACAACGGTGGCGGAAGTCGCAGGTCTATCGTCGACTGAGACAAGGCTGTGGCGGTTGACGGCGCTTAGGCGTCTGCCGCTCCCAGCACAGACCACGGGCAGGATCGCCTGCAGCGACCCTGAGGTCGGGCGAATCAGGGTTGGCTTACGTTTTGGCCGATGCGGCGAAACGTGATACAGCGTTGCGTAAAACGCCACATTGGGTGAACCAGTGTTGCTGTTTTGACGACACGATTGCCCTGTTCTCGTGGCGTGTCCGAGTCCAATTGCATTCCTGCGGCGTTGCTGCTTACTGCCCCCATGGGGTAATCATTCGCGTGCCCGCGGTTACCTTCTGATATTCGCGATCACGGGCCATAACTGGAGATGAACATGAAGAAAATCGCTCTCGCTGCCGCGCTGGCCACCGCCACCTCGACCGCTTCCTTCGCTGGCGGCCTCGTTGAGCCGGTCATGGAGCCGGAAGTTGTCGCCACCAAGACGGGTTCCTCGTCGGCTGGCATTCTGATCCCGGTCCTGATCCTCGTTCTGATCGCCGCTGCTGTGGCATCGAACAACTGATCTGTCGCACTTTCGACACGCAAAAAGGACGGTGGGGTTTCCCACCGTCCTTTTTCGTTTGATCAGGCTTTGGTCAGCGCAGCCAGCCGCCCAGGTTTTCCTCGATAACGGCCACAAGCGCCGCGATATGCGCCTCGTCATCGTTCAGGCAGGGAATATAGGTGAAGACCTCACCCCCGGCATGCTCGAAAGCTTCGCGAATCTCGCCGTTGATCTCTTCCAGCGTCTCGATGCAATCGGCGCTGAAGGCGGGCGCCATCACCGCTATGCGCTTTTTGCCCTGCTTTGCCAGCTCTGCCACGTGCTCCACCGTGTAGGGCTTCAGCCATTCCTCCGGCCCGAAGACAGATTGGAAGGTGGTATCGATCGACCCCTTCTCCCATCCGAGCCGCTCACGCAGCAGACGTGAGGTTTTCGCGCATTGGCAGTGATAGGGATCGCCCTGCATCAGATACCGCTGCGGCATGCCATGATAACTGGCCACCAGCACGTCTGGCTTGTGATCGAGTGCCGCATAAGCGTGTTCGACTGACTGCGCCAGCGCGTCGATATAGGCGGGATGGTCAAAATACTCTGCCACCGTGCGGACGGCGGGCTGACGCTTTTCCTTCATCATGGCGCGGAAGAACTGATCGTTGGCGGTGGCGGACGTGGCACCGGCATAATGCGGGTACAGCGGGAAAAAGAGAATCTTCTCGCACCCGGCCTCGACCATCGCGCGAACCTTCGATTCGGTCGAAGGATTGCCATAGCGCATGCAGAAATCCACCATCACCGCATCGCCATGCGCCGCCTGCATCGCAGCAGCGATCCCTGCGGTCTGGTCCTTCGTGATGGTCAGCAGCGGGCTTTCGTTCCGGTCGTGGTTCCAGATCAGCTTGTAATTGGCGCCCGAGGTGAAGGGTCGCTTGGACAGGATCACCAGTTGCAACAGCGGCTGCCACAGCCAGGCCGAGTAATCCACAACCCGCTTGTCGGACAGAAACTCGTTCAGGTACCGCCGCATCGACCAATAATCGTAGTTATCCGGTGTACCGAGGTTGGCAAGCAGAATGCCGACCCGCGCCGCGCGCACCGGGGGATGGTCAGTCGGTGCATGGGCGAGGCGCCCGTGGCCGGGCAGAATGGATGCGGGCATGGCATCGGCTTGGCCCGGCTTGGCGTCCAGCATCGTGATTATCCTGTCACATATCCCAACGGGGACATATAGGGTTATGGTCCGGGGTCAACCGCGCGGCTTCGACGCGGGCAGGGGCGTTTCGCTTGCGCCCAGTGCGTCTGCCAGTCGAGACACCGCTGAACCTGGGCGTAACGGCTGTTGCTGGCCCTCGTGCGGTGCCCAACCCGTCAGGAAAATGATCTCGAACGTTGCCGCGATCCGTCCACCCTCGCCGAACGCGTTGGCATAGCGCGCCGCTGTCTCTGCCATCACCGCCGCTCGCGTCGGCCGACGCAGGCGCGCCACCAGTGCATTCGCCTCGCCCATCGCGCGCAGATCATGCATCAGGTGCACCGCATCGCGGTAAAGCACCCGTTGCGTGACGCTGTCGGCCACCGGCAGGGCGAACCCTGCGCGCTGCATCAATCCGCCCAGATCGCGGATCTCGGCCATGGGCAGCACCCGCGGGCTCAGCCCGCCTGTCACCTGCGCTTCAGCTCCGGCAAGGCTGGTGCGCAACTCGTTCAACGTCTGCCCGCCGAAAAGCGCCGCGATCAACAGCCCATCGGGCGCCAGGGCATGGCGACATTGGATCAACTGGCCAACCGGATCATCGGCCCAATGCAGGGCCAGCGCATGCACCACCAGATCATGCGCGCCCGGCTCCAGCGCCAGCACCGCATCATCCGAAACCACACGTACGCCGGCTAGTGCCGCATGCCACGGCGCTGGAAAACCCGTCACGACGGCTGGCGATGTAAACGATCTGTTAACCTCGCTCAGTCTTTCCTGAACTTCTGCGATCACCACGTCGTGCAGGAACAGCGCGGGCGCGCGTGCGGCGCGGGCGCGGTGGGCCAAAAGGGCGGGACGGTCGGTAAACGGCTGCATGGGCGCGGACCATAGGGGGCGGGAATGGCATTGCAAGCGGCGCTGCACCTCATCTACCCGCCGCAATGCCTGACGTGCGACGCGCGCGTGACCGAGGATTTCGCCCTCTGCCCCGCCTGCTGGCGCGAGACCCCCTTCATCGCGGGCCTCGTCTGCGATCTTTGCGGCACACCCCTGCCGGGCGAGGGTGACGGACAGCCCGTGCATTGTGACGATTGCCTGCGCATCGCCCGACCCTGGTCGCAGGGCCGCGCGGCGCTGCGCTATGGCGGAAACGGCCGGAAACTGGTGCTGGCGCTGAAACACGCCGATCGGCTGGACCTTGCCGCCCCCGCTGCCCGCTGGATGGCGCGCGCCGCCGGGCCGTTGATCGAACCCGGCCTTCTTGTGGCGCCCGTACCCCTGCACTGGCTGCGGCTTTTGAAGCGGCGCTATAATCAGGCGGCGCTTCTGTCCGCCGCACTGGCGCGGCATGAGCGGCTCGACCATTGCCCCGACCTTCTGCTGCGCCCGCGCCGGACCCCCACGCAGGAAGGCCGTGACCGCGACGGGCGATTCGCCAATGTCTCCGGCGCGATCCGCGTGAACCCCCGTCGCGCCGCCCGACTGGCTGAACGCCCGGTACTGCTGGTCGATGACGTGATGACCTCGGGTGCCACCCTTGCCGCGGCGGCAGAGGCTTGTCTGGCCGCTGGTGCTGCACGTGTGGCGGTTCTGGTGCTGGCGCGCGTTGCGAAGGAAGACTAACTCCCTATAGTCGGTCGGATCATAGGGAATGCCATGCCAAAGATCGAAATCTACACGACGCCCTACTGCGGCTTTTGCGCCGCTGCAAAGCGGCTTCTGACCCGCAAGGGCGCCGCCTATACCGAGATCGACGTCAGCGATCCCGCCCTTCGCGCCACCATGACCCAGCGCGCCAAAGGCGGGCGCACCGTGCCGCAGATCTTCATCGACGGGCGGCACATCGGCGGGTCGGACGACCTGCACGCGCTCGATCACGCGGGCAAGCTTGATCCGATGTTGGCGGGCTGATGCGCGCGGGGCTGGTCCAGTTGAACGTCGGCGACGATCCTGCCGCCAACCTGCCCGTCACGCGCGCGGCGGTGCGGGCAGCGGCGACGGGTGGTGCCGGGTTCGTGCTGACGCCCGAATGCACGAACATCCTGTCATCCAACCGCGCGCATCAGCGCCATGTCCTGCGGCACGAGGATGAGGATGCAACCCTCGCCGCCCTGCAAGAGGATGCTGCGGTGCATGGCATCTGGCTCCTGATCGGCTCGCTCGCCGTTCTGACGCATGACGCGGATGGCCGGTTCGCCAACCGCAGTTTCCTGATCGCCCCCGACGGCACCATCGCCGCGCGGTATGACAAGATCCACATGTTCGATGTGAACGTATCCGAAACCGAGGTGTATCGCGAATCGTCCGGTTACCGTCCCGGCGGGCGGGCGGTGCTGGTTGACACTCCCTTTGCCCGGATCGGCATGACGGTTTGCTATGATGTGCGTTTCCCGCGCCTCTATCGCGCGCTTGCGCAGGCGGGCGCACAGATCCTCACCGTGCCTGCCGCTTTCAACCACATCACCGGCGCTGCGCATTGGGAGGTGCTTTTGCGCGCCCGTGCGATCGAGACGGGCTGCTACGTTCTGGCCCCGGCGCAAACGGGCTTTCACCCCGAAGCGCAAGGCAAGGGCCGCCGCACGCATGGCCATTCGCTGGCCGTGGCACCCTGGGGCGAGCTGCTGGCCGATGCCGGCGCAGAACCGGGCATCACCTTCGTGGACCTGGATCTTGGCGCCGTGGAAAGGGCCCGCGCGCGGGTGCCTTCGCTGACCCACGACCGTCCGTTCGAGGGCCCCTGATGCCGGAGACGCCCGAAGATCTGGCGGTCACGCTCTTTGGCGAGCTTTTCATGGCCGATCAGCTTGCGCGGAACCGTATTTCCAAGGTGCTGCCCAAAGGGATGGAGCTGTCGCATTTTTCCGTTCTGAACCACCTCGCTCGGGTGGGCGACGAGCGGACGCCGGGGCAGCTTGCGCGCGCGTTTCACGTCACGCGCGGGGCGATGACGAACACGCTGGCGCGGCTGGAATGGGCGGGGCACGTGCATATCCGGCCCGATTGGGATGACGCGCGCCAGAAATTCGTGGCAATCAGTCCTTCCGGGCGTTCTGCGCGCGATGCTGCCGTTCAGGCCATCGCCCCCCTGGTGATGGAGGTTGTGGCCAACCTTGGGGCTGAAAAGGTGCGCGCCGTGCTGCCCGTGATGCGCGCGCTGCGCAAGCGGCTGGAAGAGAGCGACTGACGTGCCGGCCGAGGCGATCCCACTTCTGATCCTCGGCGGCACCGGGCGGATCGGTCGTGCCCTGCGCGGGCTTTGGCCCTTTGCGCTGCGTGGGGGCCTGCGGCCCGTATGGCAGGCGCGGAACGGCCGGCCGGGGTGCCTGGACTGGGACATCCTGCATGCCACATGCCCGCCGGTCGCGGCATCCGGCGTTGTGCTGTGCCTCGCCGGGGGGCGCGTGGGGCCGGGTGAAAACACCGCGCTGGCATTGGCGGCCCTTCATGCAGCGGTTGCGCAGGGCGCGCGGCACGTGTTTCTGGCCTCTTCGGCGGCGGTTTATGCGCCGGGGCCAGGGCCGTTGCACGAGGATGCGGAGCCAAATCCCCCCAGCGCCTATGGCCAGGAAAAGCTGGCGATGGAGCAGGCGGCACAGGCCTTCGCCGCGAAGGCGGGTACGCCCCTGACGATCCTGCGCATCGGCAATGTTGCGGGCGCCGATGCCCTGCTTGGCAGCGTTCGGGATGGCCCCGTCCGGCTTGATCCCTGCGCAGGCGGTCCGGGCGGGCCCCTGCGATCCTACATCGGGCCGGTCACGTTGGCCGCCGTTCTGGGGCGACTGGCCACACTGGCTGGCGCCCGTGAAGCGCTGCCGCCGATCCTCAACATCGCGGCTCCGTTGCCTGTACGGATGGCGGCGCTGCTTGATGCAGCCGGATTGCCATGGTCCTACGCCGCTGAAAACCCCGCCGCTGTTCCTGCCGTCGTGCTCGATACCGCGCTGATGCAGTCGCTTCAGCGGCTACCCCCGCAAGCCAGCCTGCCGCGCGTGCTGGTGGCCGAATGGCAAAGCCTGCAGTCGCGCGCATGACGCCCGCCAAACGCGCTTTCGACATTGCCCTCGCCTTGCTTCTCATGGCCCTTTTCGCTCTGCCTTTCGCGCTTTTGCTTCTCTGGCTGCTCGTTACCGAGGGCCGCCCGCTTTTCTACGGCGCCGAGCGGATGCGCGCACCGGGGCAACCCTTTCGCCTTTGGAAGCTGCGCACGATGACCGTTGCGCACGCCGACAGCGGTGTTTCAGGCGGCGACAAGGCGCTGCGGATCACGCCCACGGGCCGCGTCCTGCGCCGCACAAGGCTGGATGAGCTGCCCCAGTTCTGGAACATCCTGCGTGGCGACATGAGCTTTGTCGGCCCGCGTCCACCGTTGCGCCAGTATGTGGAACGCTTCCCGGATCTTTATGCACAGGTTCTGAAAAGCCGACCCGGCATCACGGGCCTCGCCTCGTTGCATATCCATGGCTACGAGGATCGGCTGCTGTTGCGCTGCACCGATGCGGCTGAAACGGATGCTGTCTATTGCCGCAGGTGCATCCCCCGCAAGGCCCGGCTCGATCTGATCTATCAGCGCCACGCATCGCTTTGTCACGATCTTGTCCTGATCTGGCAGACGTTTTTGGGCGTCCTTCTGCGCCGCCGCTGATGGACCTCGGGCGCGCCATGCCCTAAAGGCAGGCAAAACGGAGCCGTTTCATGAGCCTCAACACCTTTGGCCACCTTTTCCGCGTGACGACCTGGGGCGAAAGCCACGGGCCTGCGCTGGGCTGCACGGTGGATGGCTGCCCCCCCGGGATCGCGCTGTCAGAGACGGATATCCAGCCCTGGCTCGACCGCCGCAAACCCGGCCAGAACCGCTACACCACCCAGCGGCAGGAGGAGGACGCGGTGCGCATCCTGTCGGGCACGTTTCAGGGGCGCACGACGGGCACGCCGATCCAGTTGATGATCGAGAATACTGACCAGCGGTCCAAGGACTATGGCGACATCGCGCAGAGTTTCCGTCCGGGACATGCTGACATCACCTATCACCAGAAATACGGGATCCGGGATTATCGTGGCGGCGGGCGGTCATCGGCGCGCGAGACGGCGGCGCGGGTGGCGGCAGGGGCGGTGGCACGGCAGGTGCTGGCGGCGCTGATGCCGGACTTCGTGGTCACGGGTTACATGGTGCAGATGGGCGCGCGGGCGATGGACAGGGCGGCCTTTGACGGAAGTGAGATCGGGCGGAATCCGTTCTGGTGCCCGGATGCCGCGACGGCGGCGCTTTGGGCAACCGATCTGGATGCGCTGCGCAAGTCGGGCAATTCGGTGGGGGCGGTGATCGAGGTGGTGGCAACGGGCGTGCCGCCCGGACTTGGTGCGCCGATCTATGGCAAGCTCGATGCCGATCTGGCTGCGGCGATGATGTCGATCAACGCTGTCAAGGGGGTCGAGATCGGCGCGGGCATGGGGGCTGCGGCGCTGACGGGTACGGAGAATGCCGACGAGATGCGGATGGGCCCGGACGGGCCCGAATACCTGTCGAACCACGCAGGGGGGATTCTGGGCGGCATCTCGACCGGGCAGCCGCTGGTTGCGCGCTTCGCGGTCAAGCCGACGTCATCGATCCTGAGCCCCCGCCGGGCTATCGCCGCGGATGGGCGCGAGGTGGATCTGGTGACCAAGGGACGACACGACCCGTGCGTGGGCATCCGTGCCGTCCCGGTGGGCGAGGCGATGATGGCCTGCGTGGTGCTCGACCATCTTCTCCTTGACCGGGGCCAGACGGGCGGCACCCGGGGCCGCATCGGCTGATCAGGCCGCCGCCGCCGCCATGTCCAGCATTGCCTTGAGGTCAGCCTTCTGCGAATGCGTGAAGGTCTGCGCCAGCACCTGATCGCCCCGCAAGACCACCAGCGACCCGCGGCTGCGCACGCCATAGCGCTTGGCAAGGTCTGATTTGCCCCAGGTATCCCAGTCCACGTCGATAAAGCTGATCGCAGCGTCGTAGCCGGGGTTCTCGGCCCGCAGCGCCCGCAGCGAACGGCCCTGCGCCTGACAGCTCGAACACCAGCTTGCGGTGAAGTCCAAAAGCACAGTCTTGCCCGCTGCCAGTTCGGCGGCAAGAAGTTCGGGCGAATAGGTGGCGGTGGTCGCTGCCCGGGCCGTCATGGGCAGGGCAAGGCTAACGGAGGCGGTGAACAGCAGGAAATCGCGACGTTGCATGTAGGTCATCCTTTGGGTCAGAGCGCGATGGAAAGGTCTTGCAGCCAGTATGGCAGCACGGTCAGAAGCCAGGCCTCGATGGCATGGTGGATGCGAAAGAGGATCATCAGGCCAACAGCCACGAACACCACGCCCATCACGGGCTTGGCGCGCTCCGCAAGCCGCTGCATCAGTGCGCGGCGGCGTTGCAGGGCCGCGCGCGCACCATAGGCGAGGGCCAGCATCACCGATGAAACGCCGGCAGCGAAGGCCACCATCACCGCCCCGGCCCAGGCAAGATTCTGCCCCTGCGAGGCCAGCGCGATGGCACCGCCAAGCGTCGGACCGACGCACGGGCTCCATACGGCGCCCAGAAGGGCACCGCCGAGGAACTGCCCGCGCAAGCTGTTGCGATCCAGCTGATCGATACCTGCGTCCGCCCGCGCGGCAATCCCGCCAGAGGCCAACGCAAAACCCGCGTTGAAGCGAGGCACGAGCAGCACCAGCCCAAAACCCACCATCAGGATCGCGCCCGCCTGTCCCACGCTTTCCTGCGAGAGCCCGACAGACTGTCCCAGCGCCGCCACCCCCAGCCCCAGCGTCACGAACGCCACCGACATCCCTCCAGCAAGCGCCACCGGCCCCAGCCGATGCGCCTGCAGGGCGGTCGTCAGCACGATCGGCAGCACCGGCAGGACGCAGGGGTTGATGAGCGTCAGAAGGCCCGCGAGATATCCGAAAATCAGGTCCATGCGCGAGCCATAGCCTCGGGCACCGGTCACGGTCATGCAAAGCCTGCGTGAACGATTGTTTCAGGCGGTCTTTGCGCGGCTGATCTGCACCGCCAGAATGCCTGCCGCCACGATCGCGACGCCAAGCACATCCCATGGCCCCAGCTTCTCACCCAGCAACACCGCCGCCGTCAGCACCCCGAAGAAGGGGTTTAGGAAGTGGAACGTCGCAGCGCGCACCGCCCCGATCCGGCCCACAAGCAGGAACCACACCCACGTGCCCATCAGGCCCGGCACCAGCGTTGTGTAGGTGAAGGCGGCAAAGAGGCGCGGGGTCCAGTTGACGTGGATGCCTTGTGGCCATTCCGCGATGGCGGCCCAGAGGGCCAGAACGGTGGCGCCCACCAGCATCTGAAACCCCACAACCATCATCAGGTTGCCGCCGCCCGCTGCCGCCCCTCGCAGCGTCAGCGTGGCAAAGGCCAGCGCCAGCACACCCAGAAAGCACAGGACAAGGCCCGGCACATCGACCCCGCCCCCCACGTGCCCCGCCATGATGACGACAACGCCCCCGAACCCTGCCAGAAGCCCGCCGATGGCCAGGGGGCGCAGCTTTTCCCGAAAGATCAGCCACCCTGCCAGCGCCACGATCAGCGGCATGGTCGATGCGGTGATCGAGGCCAGCCCCGCCTCGATCCGCTGCATGGCGACGAAATAGAAGCCAAGGTAAAGCGCGTTCTGGCAGATTCCGAAGATCACCGTCGCCCGCCATTGCGCCCGGCCAAGCCGTGCGGTCTGGCCAAGGATCAGCGCGATCCCGATGCCGATCAGCCCCGAGATCAGGAACCGCAGCGCAAGCGCCGCAACGGGCGGAGCATCGGCCACGATCATCCGTGCCGAGGTAAAGGCCGAAGACCACATCAGCGCGAAGGCAAGGCCCATCAGTAGCGCGCGCAGGTCCATCAAACTCTCCTCGTGCGGGGCCTGCGCAAACGAAAGGGCCGCCCACATCGGACGGCCCTTTTGGTGCATGAACTGCGGCAGATCAGCCGTTCACGCTGTCCTTCAGCGCCTTGGCGATGGTGAACTTCACCTGCTTGTCGGCGGCTTTGGTCATCGTCTCGCCGGTGGCGGGGTTGCGCACCTGACGCTCGGGGCGGGCGCGGCAAGCGACCTTGCCAAGGCCCGGCAGCGTGACGGCACCGCCATCGGCCACGGCCTTGGTCACCACGGCGGTCATCGCGTCAAGCGCGGCACCGGCGGTTTTCTTGTCGGCCCCCATGGCGGCTGCCACTTCGGCCACGAGCTGCGTCTTCGTCATCGGCTTCATCGTCATTCCGTCTCTCTCCTGTCACTGTCCCCCAGGTCCGACTTCGCCGGACCGCCCCCTTTAGGGCGAATTTCCTTGCTAAACTGGTTTTATGGCGCCGGATCAAGCCAAAACTGCCCCGTCGTCCACAGATTTCCGCCAAGTTACAGGAAGGCGGTCTCGTCAAAGCTGCGCAACTTGCGGCTGTGGATGCGATCAAGCGGCATATCGCGCAACCGTTCCATCGCGCGCACGCCGATCAGCAGGTGGCGCGAGACTTGCGTGCGGTAGAAATCGGAGGCCATGCCGGGCAGCTTCAACTCGCCATGCAAGGGCTTGTCGGACACGCACAAAAGCGTGCCGTATGGCACCCGGAAACGGAACCCGTTGGCGGCGATGGTGGCGCTTTCCATATCCAGTGCGATGGCGCGGGATTGCGAAAGCCGCTTAACGGGGCCCGACTGATCGCGCAGTTCCCAGTTGCGGTTGTCGATGGTGGCGACGGTGCCGGTGCGCATGATGCGCTTCAGCTCGTACCCTTCCAGCTTGGTCACATCGGCCACGGCCTCTTGCAGCGCGATCTGGATTTCGGCCAGCGCGGGGATCGGCACCCAGATCGGCAGATCGTCGTCCAGCACATGGTCTTCGCGCAGATACGCGTGGGCCAGCACGAAATCGCCAAGAGACTGCGAATTGCGCAGGCCCGCGCAGTGGCCGACCATCAGCCAGGCATGCGGGCGCAGGACGGCGATATGATCGGTCGCGGTTTTCGCGTTCGACGGCCCCACGCCGATGTTGACCAGCGTGATTCCGTTCCCGTCTGCGCGCTTGAGGTGATAGGCGGGCATTTGCGGGATCTTCACCGCACCGGGCAGCGCGCCCCCTTCGGTGGTGATCGCATGATTGCCCGGCACCACGAAGGCTGTGTAGCCAGAAGCGGCGTCACCCAGAACGCTGCGGGCGTAAGCCTCGAACTCATCGACGTAGAACTGGTAATTGGTGAAGAGGACGTGGTTCTGGAAGTGGTCGGCGTCGGTCGCGGTGTAGTGGCTGAGACGGGCCAGCGAATAATCCACCCGCTGCGCGCTGAAAGGCGCCAAGGGCAGCGAGCCATCGGGGTTGGTCAGGCGCTGGCCGTTCACGATATCGTCGTTCGTGGTCGAAAGATCGGGCACATCGAACACATCGCGCAGACTGAAATTCAGCACGCCTTCCTGTGGCACTGACACGCCCGGATTGCCCGCTACCGCGAAGTGCAGCGGGATCGGCGTGGCCGATGGCCCGATCTGGACCGAGACGTTGTGGTTGCGGATCAGCAGATCGAGTTGCTGGACAAGGTAATTGCGAAAGAGATCGGGCCGGGTGACGGTTGTGGCGTAAGTGCCGGGATGCGCCACATGGCCGAAGGACAGGCGCGAATCCGCCTTGTCAAAGCTGGCCACGACCAGCCGGATTTCGGGATAGAAGGCCCGCATGCGCCGGTCGGGGCGCCCCATCTCGATCGCGCGGGCAAAGTGGTGCAGCAGGAATGTGGTTGCGGCCCGGTAGACTTCTTCCAGCCGGGCAACGGCGGCTATGGCGTCGGTAAAGCTTTCGCTCGCGGGCAGGTCGGGGGTCAGGGGGTCGTCCGTCATGACAAAGGGTCCGTTTTCCGGGTGATCCGGCATCTCGCATGCCGGGGCCGAGGGCCGCAAGGCCGAAGGTTGCCGGGCATCTGGCACGCAGGCCATGACGCGCGCGTGACGTCAGGCCCTGGTGAAGGTCACGATCATCGCCCTGTCGCCCGCGTGTGCGGGATCAGGCGCATCGCGGTAGATCGGCTCATCCGCCACGGCGAGGTGCGCGATCCTGGGGGCAAGACGTGCCAGCGCGGCCGCAAAACCGCGCGCTTCCCACACGCCAGCATTCACCGAAAAGGCGAAGCGCGCGCCGGGGGCCGCCACGTCCAGCAGCGCATCCAGCGCCTCGGGGCCGACATGGCCATGTGTGAAGGTGCCCGAACTCGCCACGGCGAGGTAGGGGCCGTTTAGCGGGGGCAGGGGTGCCGTCAGGTCGGCCACGATCAGGTTGCGGTAGCAGCCCTTGGCGCGCGCCACGTCCAGCATCTCGGGCGACAGATCCAGCGCGTCGATGGGCCGGACCCCGCGCCCAGCCAAGGCGAGCCCCAGAAGCCCGGTGCCCGCGCCCACGTCAAGCACCGGGCCGTTGGCGCCGTCAAGCGCCGCGGCCACAAGATCGGGCAGGCGATATTGCATCGTGGCGGCAAAGTCGGTGTCGTAGCGCGCGGCCCAGTCACGGTAATAGGCCCGGTTGTCGTCGGGCGTTTGCAGCGCATAAGCGCCATCGAGATCGGGGTCGGGGTCGGGGTCGGGCGTGGCCATGCGCCATTGGGCCAGAGTGGCGCATGGATTTCAAGGATTGCGAAACGGGGCAAGAAGGCTTGCGCCCGTCCGCGTGGCCCGGGATAGTCGGGCCAGAATGACAGGCACGCTGCTTTCCCTTGGCCATGGCTACACCGCACAGGCGCTGGCGCGGCGGCTGATCCCGCTTGGCTGGCGGGTGATCGGGACGACACGCGGGCGGCGTGCCGATCTTGGGTGGCAGGGGGTTGAGGCGCATCTCTGGCCCGGTTCGCCCTTGGCGCCGCTGCTGGCAGAGGCCACGCATGTGCTGTCGTCCATCGCACCGGATGAAGCGGGCGATCCGGTGATCGCCGCGGAAGGCGAGGCCTTGCGGGCGGCGGGGCCGCAGTGGGTGGGCTATCTTTCCACAACCGGGGTTTATGGCGATCATGCCGGCGGATGGGTGGATGAGGAGACGCCGCTGACGCCTTCGACGCGGCGGGGCCAGGCGCGCGTCCGGGCGGAAGGCGAATGGCAGGCGCTGGGCCTGCCCTTGCACATCTTCCGGTTGGCGGGAATCTATGGCCCCGGGCGGGGGCCGTTCGAGAAGGTGCGCGACGGCACGGCACGGCGGATCGTGAAGCCGGGGCAGGTGTTCAGCCGCACGCATGTGGAGGATATTGCCACCGTCCTTGCCGCGTCCATCGCGCAGCCGAACCCCGGCGCGATCTACAACGTCTGCGACGACGATCCTGCCCCGCCCGAGGATGTGATCGGCCACGCCGCCGCGCTGCTTGGCCTGCCCCTGCCGCCTGAAGTGGCGTGGGAAGAGGCCGCGATGTCGCCCATGGCGCGTAGTTTCTATGCCGAATCAAAGCGTGTGCGGAATGACCGGATCAAGGCCGAACTCGGCGTGACGCTGGCCTATCCCACCTATCGCGAAGGGCTGGCCGCGCTGCTGGCATCCGAGAAGAGCGCCGCGCGGGCAGTGGGCGAGGCGTAGAGGAACCCCTCGTCGTATAGCGCCTGAAGGCCATGCCACGCTTGTGGATCGGGTGGGGCGACGGGTGCTACCGGCGCGGCCAGACGCCGGGCATCTTCGGCATGGTCCCACGCCTTGCCCGCCACCGTTGCCCGGTCACGCGCGCGCCAGTCGCCCGCCAGCTTGTAGTGCCGCAGAAGGATCGTGACATCGGCCACCCGCACGCCCGATGCACAATGCGGATGGGTCATCAGGCGCACCCCTGCGATATTGCGCACCAGCGTGTGCTTGGACAGGAAGGGGTTTTCGCCAAAGACCGCGCGGCGCAGTCCGCCTGATAGATGCGTGACCCCGGGATCGGGGCAGGCGTTGTCTTTCAGGAACCAGTGAAATTCGATCCCATGCGCATCGTGATAGGGGTGCCGGGTCAGCGAACCAAGACTGTAGCAGGTGCAGGCCGCCCGCGCCTCGGCATAGCTTGCCCCCTGCGGCCCGGGGGCGAACAGATCCAGCATCTGGCCCAGAACGGCGGTAAACCCGTGCCCTTGGGCATAACGCAGAAGCGGCGCCAATCTGCCCGGCACCTCGGCCATTTCGTCGGCGTCCGCAAACATCACCCATCCCCCCCGCAGCACGCGCCGGGCCGCCATGGCGCGCAGGCGCACCTCGTGCCGTTTCGCGGGCAGGGGGTTTTGCAGCACGGTCACGCGGGGAAAGCCGCGCGCGATCTGCACCGTGGCGTCGGATGAGCCGTTGTCCACCACCACCACATGTGCGGCGCCCAAGGTAAGGTGATGCTCCAGAAAATCGCCCGCGAACCAGGCGGCGTCCTTCATCAGGCAGACCACCCCGGCCTGATCCGGTGCAAGCGTCACATCGGCAGGGCCGTGGATGTGCCGGAAGCCCGCCCGCACCGTCAGATCGTCACGCAGGTTTCCGATCCGTCGCGCAAGGCCCGCGACAGGGCGCATGGATCAGGCCCTGCGCCCGACGACGGCCACGCCCAGAACCTCGAGCACCTTTGCCTCGATCCGGGCGGCATCAAGCCCTGCGGCGTGATACATCGCTTCGGGGCTGGCATGGTCGATGAAGGTATCAGGCAGGACCATCGAGCGGAACCTGAGGCCGCTGTCGAAGATGCCCGCCTCGGCCAGCGTTTGGGCCACGTGGCTGCCAAAGCCGCCGATGGCGCCCTCTTCGATAGTGATCAGCGCCTCATGATCGCGGGCGAGGCGCAGGATCAGCGCTTCATCCAACGGTTTGGCAAAGCGGGCGTCGGCCACGGTGGGGGCCATGCCGCGCGCGGCCAGCGCCTCGGCCGCCCGCATCACCTCGGCCAGCCGTGTGCCGAAGGACAGGATCGCCACCCGGGCGCCTTCGCGGATGATCCGGCCCTTGCCGATCTCCAGCGGGATACCCTTGGCGGGCATCTCGACCCCCACGCCCTCGCCCCGGGGAAAGCGGAACGCGATGGGGCCACCCTCATGCGCGGCGGCGGTGGCAACCATGTGCACCAGTTCCGCCTCATCCGCCGCGGCCATCACCACGAAACCGGGAAGGTTCGCCAGAAACGCCACGTCGAACGCGCCCGCATGGGTGGCGCCGTCCGCGCCCACAAGCCCCGCGCGGTCGATGGCAAAGCGGACGGGCAGGCGCTGGATCGCCACGTCATGCACCACCTGATCGTAGCCGCGCTGTAGGAAGGTGGAATAGAGCGCGCAGAAGGGTTTCAGCCCCCCGGCCGCCATGCCCGCACTGAAGGTCACGGCATGCTGTTCGGCGATGCCCACGTCAAAGCAACGTCGGGGGAAACGCTCGGCGAAAAGGTTCAGGCCGGTCCCGTCGGGCATCGCTGCCGTCACGGCCACGATGCGTTCATCCGCCTCTGCCTCACGGATCAGGGATTGCGCGAAAACCTTGGTATAAGCGGGGGCGTTCGGTGTGGCCTTGGCCTGCGCGCCGGTCAGCACGTCAAACTTGCCCGTCGCATGGCCCTTGTCGCGCGCGGCTTCTGCCGGGGCGTAGCCTTTGCCCTTTTTCGTGATCACGTGGATCAGCATCGGGCCCGTCGCCCGCGCCCGTGCGGTGCGCAGGACGGGCAAAAGCTGGTCAAGGTCATGCCCGTCGATGGGGCCGAGGTAGGAAAAGCCCAACTCCTCGAACAATGTGCCGCCGACCGTCATACCCTTCAGCATTTCCTTTGCGCGCCGCGCGCCTTCCTGGAACGGCGGGGGCAGAAGGCTGACAGCCCCCTTGGCCGCCGCTTTCAGTTCCTGAAAGGGCGCACCGGCGTAGAGGCGCGAAAGGTAGGAGGAGAGCGCGCCCACAGGCGGCGCAATCGACATCTCATTGTCGTTCAGGATCACGAACAGGCGGCGGCCAAGGTGACCTGCGTTGTTCATCGCCTCAAATGCCATGCCAGCACTCATCGCGCCGTCGCCGATCACGGCAATGGCGTCGCCACCCCCGGCACCAAGCTCGCGCGCCATGGTGAACCCGAGTGCCGCACTGATGGAGGTGGAGGAATGCGCGGCACCGAACGGATCGTAGGGGCTTTCCGACCGTTTGGTGAAGCCGGAGAGGCCCCCTTCCGCGCGCAAGGTCCGGATCCGGCCCCGTCGCCCGGTCAGAATCTTGTGGGGGTAGCACTGGTGGCCCACATCCCAGATCAGCCGGTCGCGCGGCGTGTCAAAGACGGCATGCAATGCCACGGTCAGCTCGACCACCCCAAGCCCCGCGCCAAGGTGCCCGCCGGTGACGGAAACGGCGCTGATGGTTTCGGCGCGCAACTCGTCGGCCAGGGTGCGCAACTCGCGGTCGGTCAGCGCCTTCATGTCAACGGGCGAGGCCACGCGGTCCAGCACGGGGGTTTTGGGTCGGTCGGTCATGGCAGATCCTCAGGCATCCCGCGCGATCACATAGCGCGCGGCGGCTATCAGACCTGCGGCCTTTTCGCCATAGGGGGCAAGTGCGGCCTCAGCCTCGGCCACAAGGGTGGTGGCGCGGGCGCGGGCACCATCGAGGCCCAGAAGCGAGACGAACGTGGCCTTTCCCGCCGCCGCATCCTTGCCCACGCGTTTGCCCGTGGTGCCTGTGTCGCCGGTCACGTCAAGAATATCGTCGGCGATCTGGAAGGCGAGGCCAAGCGCCGTGGCGTAGCGCCCGAGGGGGGCAGCATCAGCGCCCGCGATCACCGCGCCCGCCTCGCCCGCCCAGCAGATCAGCGCGCCTGTCTTGCCCGCCTGCAACCGCGTGATCGCCGCCAGATCGAGCGGCGTGGCGGCGCTTTCTGCGGCGATGTCGAGCGCCTGACCGAGAACCATCCCCTGCGCCCCCGACGCCAGCGCCAGCGTGGCTACAAGGCGCAGGCGCACGGCATCATCCCCCAGTGCCGGGTCGCACAGAAGCTGGAACGCCAGTGTCTGCAGCGCATCGCCCGCCAGCACCGCCGTCGCCTCGTCCCATTTCACATGGACGGTTGGCAGGCCACGCCGCAGGTCATCGTCATCCATGCAGGGCAGATCGTCGTGGACAAGCGAATAGGCGTGCAGACATTCGATGGATGCCGCCGCCGCCACCGCGCGGTCGGGGGCGATATCCAGCATGGCGGCCCCTTCCATCACCAGAAACGCCCGGATCCGCTTGCCACCCGAGACTGCATACCGCATCGCATGGGCCAGTGGTTCATCCGGCAGCGCACCCAAGGCCACATCGAGCCGTGTCTGAACCCGGCCCTGCACCCGCGCAAGGGCATCGGGAAAGGTCACATCCCCTCCGCCGGGACGGTGCCCACGGCGCGGCCTTCCTGTGCGCGGATCAGTTCCACCTTTTCCTCGGCGTCTTTCAGCTTGGCGGCACAATGCGCCTTCAGAGCGGCGCCCCGTTCGTAAAGCGCGATGGACGCTTCCAGCGGCACGTCGCCGCGCTCCAATTGGCCTACCACGGCCTCGAGCGCGGCCATCGCCTCTTCGAAACTCATCTCGCTGACTTGCTTGTCGGTCATCGCCCGCGCTCCTCCAGAACCCCAACATGTGCGGCGGCCGAAGCCGCCAGAGCCGACAGATCATAGCCCCCCTCAAGCACCGAGACCACCCGCCCCCCTGCATGGGCATCGGCCAGATCGCAGATCGCGCGGGTGATCCAGGCGAAATCCTCTGCCTGCCAGTTCAGGCCGGCCAACGGATCATCCTCATGCGCGTCGAAACCTGCGGAGATCAGGATCAACTCAGGCTCGAACGCCGCCACCCGTGCCAGTGCGGGCCCCCAGGCGTTCCG
>JBBSBE010000007.1:0-66871 GCA_038251625.1 Rhodobacterales bacterium | reverse complement strand
CTTTACGACGGGCTGGCGGGGGGGCTGGCGGGCGTGCCGGGGCTGCGGCTGACCGATCGTCCGCCGGACGAGGATTTTGCGGGCTCGTCTTTCCAGTTCCTGTTGCCGGGGTGGGAGCCTTCGCGTGTGGCCGGGTTCGTGGCGCGCTGTGCGGCACGCGGGGTGGAGTTGAAGTGGTTCGGGGCGGATGCGCCGATGGGATTCACCTCGCGCTACGCGCATTGGCGGTATGCCAACCCCACGCCGCTGCCACAGACCGACCGCATTCTTGCGGGACTGATCGACCTGCGCCTGCCGCTGACTTTCACCCCACAGGATGTGGCGGTGATTGCCCGCATCATTGCCGCCGAAGCGCAGGCAAACGATGCCGCCCCCGCCCTGGCCCTGCCGGTGGCCGACTGACGCGCGCGTGTTGACGCGTGGGGGCGTGCAACCTACGACTGTCGCAGCAAACGGCAGGGGAGGGTCGGCGCGATGTTCATGGGTTCGATGCGCTTTGACCTTGGCGAGGATATCGCGGCCTTGCGCGATATGGTGCAGCGCTGGGCGCAGGACCGGGTAAAGCCGCTTGCCGCCGAGGTGGACCGCACGAATGCGTTCCCGGCGGCTCTTTGGCGCGAGATGGGGGATCTGGGGATCCTCGGGATCACCGTCCCCGAAGAATATGGTGGGGTGGGCATGGGATATCTGGCCCATTGCGTGGCGGTGGAGGAGATCGCGCGCGCTTCGGCCTCGGTATCGCTCAGCTACGGAGCGCATTCGAACCTGTGCGTCAACCAGATTTCACTGAACGGGACGGCGGCGCAGAAGGCGAAGTATCTGCCGGGGCTGGTATCGGGTGCGCATGTGGGCGCGCTGGCGATGAGCGAGGCGGGGGCGGGGTCGGACGTGGTGTCGATGAAGCTGCGCGCCGAAAAGCGGAACGGGTATTATGTGCTGAACGGCACGAAATACTGGATCACCAACGGGCCGGATGCGGATACTTTGGTCGTCTATGCCAAGACCAACCCGGAGGCCGGATCGAAGGGGATCACGGCGTTCCTGATCGAGAAATCCATGACCGGGTTTTCCACATCGCCCCATTTCGACAAGCTGGGGATGCGGGGGTCGAACACGGCCGAGTTGATTTTCGAGAATGTGGAAGTGCCCTTCGAGAATGTGCTGGGGGAAGAGGGGCGCGGGGTGCGCGTTCTGATGTCGGGCCTCGATTACGAGCGGGTGGTGCTGTCCGGCATCGGCACGGGGATCATGGCGGCCTGTCTGGACGAGGTGATGCCCTACCTGCGCGAGCGGCGGCAGTTCGGCACCCGGATCGGGGATTTCCAACTGATGCAGGGCAAGATCGCCGACATGTACACGGGCATGAATACGGCGCGGGCCTACCTTTACGAGGTGGCCAAGGCCTGCGACCGGGGGGAAGTGACGCGGGCGGATGCGGCGGCCTGCGTGCTTTACTGCTCCGAACAGGCGATGGTGCAGGCGCATCAGGCGGTGCAGGCGCTGGGCGGTGCCGGGTTTCTGGCCGATGCCCCGGTCGCGCGGCTGTTCCGGGATGCAAAGCTGATGGAGATCGGCGCGGGGACAAGCGAGATCCGGCGGATGCTGGTGGGGCGGGAGTTGATGGGGGCGGAGGGGTGAGGGCGCGCCTTGCCTTTATCCTTATGACCCTTCCCTCTGTGGCCCCGGCGCAGGAAGATATTGTATTCTCGATGGACGCCACCGAAGCCTGCCTGACGTCGGCGGACACCCTTCTGGCCGCAGAGGCCTGCATTGGCATGGCGGCAGTGTCCTGCATGCAAGACAGCGCGGGCGGCACGTCGAAATTCGGGCAGGATGCGTGCCTTGATGCCGAGCTTTTCGTCTGGGATCAGCGTCTTGTCAGCGCGGAGGCGCGGGTTCTGGCCAAGGCCGAGGCGGAGGACACCGCAAATGACGCCAGCGCCAATGGCCTTTTGTCGCGGGCAGAGGCCCTGCGGACGACGACGCAGGCCTGGATGGCGTTCCGGGATGCGTCTTGCGACTATGCGATGGCAAAGTACAACGGCGGGTCTGGCACGAGTGCGGCAAATCTGCGCTGTCTTCTGGATCTGACCGGGCGGCGGGCGCTGTGGTTCGCGTACGAAGAGAAGGCGTATTGATGGTCGTGGAAATGAGGCTTCTCAAGCGCAGGCTGATCTGGCGATGAAGCTGCTGTCCATGGCGCTGCCCAGCTCGGAAACCTTCCGCACCAACCGCGCGGCGCATCTGGATGCGTTGCAGGCGGTGACCGACGCGGCGGCTTTGGCGGCGGCAGGGGGCGGAGAGACGGCGCTGGCGCGGCATGTGGGGCGGGGCAAGATGGCGCCGCGGGACCGGGTGGCCGGGCTCTTGGATCCGGGCGCGGCGTTTCTGGAGGTTGGCGCCACGGCGGCGCATGGGATGTATGACGGGGCAGCGCCGGGGGCCGGGGTGATTGCCGGTGTGGGCCGCGTCCACGGGCGGGCCGTCATGGTTGTCTGCAACGACGCCACCGTGAAGGGCGGCACCTATTATCCGATGACAGTGAAGAAGCATCTGCGCGCGCAGGAGATTGCGGCGGAGTGTCAGTTGCCGTGCATTTACCTGGTGGATTCGGGGGGTGCGAACCTGCCCAATCAGGATGAGGTGTTCCCCGACCGCGATCACTTTGGCCGGATTTTCTACAATCAGGCGCAGATGAGCGCCAAGGGGATCGCGCAGATCGCGGTGGTGATGGGGTCTTGCACAGCCGGGGGGGCTTACGTTCCCGCGATGAGCGATGTGACGATCATCGTGAAGGATCAGGGGACGATCTTCCTTGCCGGGCCACCCTTGGTGAAGGCGGCCACGGGCGAGGTGGTGACGGCAGAGGATCTGGGCGGCGGGGATGTGCACACGCGGCTGTCGGGCGTGGCAGATTATCTGGCGGAAGATGACGCCCATGCGCTGGCGCTGGCGCGCGAGGCGGTGCGGCATCTGAATGTATCTGCGGCGCCGGGGATGGCGGGGGAAGACCCTGCCTATGACCCGGAGGACATTCTTGGCGTGGTGCCGGCCGACCTGCGCACGCCTTATGACATCCGCGAAGTGATTGCCCGGGTGGTGGACGGCAGCCGCCTTGACGAGTTCAAGGCGCGGTTCGGCGAGACGCTGGTGACGGGGTTTGCCCATGTGATGGGGATGCCCGTGGGGATCGTGGCGAACAACGGGGTGCTTTTCAGCGAGGCTGCCGTGAAAGGC
The DNA here is from genome assembly GCA_038251625.1 of Rhodobacterales bacterium. Lineage (GTDB taxonomy): Bacteria > Pseudomonadota > Alphaproteobacteria > Rhodobacterales > Rhodobacteraceae > JBBQXK01. The sequence goes on along the minus strand of JBBSBE010000007.1, from coordinate 63,634 downwards.
GCGCATTTCATCGAGCTTTGCAGCCAGCGCGGAATCCCCCTCGTGTTCCTGCAAAACATCACGGGCTTCATGGTGGGGCGGCGGTACGAGAACGAGGGGATCGCGCGGCACGGGGCCAAGATGGTGACGGCCGTGGCCACGACGGCCGTGCCGAAGATCACGATGCTGGTGGGCGGTTCGTTCGGGGCGGGGAATTACGGGATGGCGGGGCGGGCCTATTCGCCCCGGTTCCTGTGGTCCTGGCCCAATTCCCGCATCTCGGTGATGGGGGGCGAGCAGGCGGCCGGGGTGCTGGCCACCGTGAAGCGCGAGGGGATCGAGCGGGCAGGAAAGGCCTGGACGGCGCAAGAGGAAGCCGCCTTCAAGCGCCCCACGGTCGAGATGTTCGAGCGGCAATCGCATCCCCTTTATGCCAGCGCGCGGCTTTGGGATGACGGGATCGTGGACCCGCGGAAAACGCGGAGTGTGCTGGGGCTGTCTTTGGCGGCGGCGCTGAACGCGCCGGTGGGGGAGACGCGCTTTGGCGTGTTCCGGATGTGATCATGTCCGAAGCGCCCGCAGGCAAGCGATCAGCGAAACACCTTTGGCCGCGCGCGCCATTCGTCCCATCCTGTGTCGCGCCCCGGAAACGCGGTGACGAGCGGCAGGTCGGCCAAGAGCGCACGGAAGGCTTCATCGAATTCGGGCCCCACGGCATCGGCCTCGGGGCGCAGCCACCAGAAGGCCATGGCGTCGGGGCCCGCGCGGTCGGAGGGGTAGAGATAGGCGCAACCGATGGTCGGAGTGCCGGTCGGGGCAACGACCGTCCAGGCGTAGGAATGGCCTTGGGTAAATTCCCGCTCGTGCCAGCCAAGATCGACGCGGTTTTCGTGCAGGGTCAGGCCATCGGGCCATGTGCTTTCCGGGTCCATCCCGCCGCGCAGGCGGGCGGCAGAGGCCATCACCGCCTCGAAATCAGCCTCGGCATCGGCCAGAAGCAGCGGGCGCGCGAAAAAGCCCTCGCCGGAAAAGGTGTCGGGCGGGCGCTGGCCATCAGGCAGAAGCGGGCGGGAATACATGGGGGGAGAGTGCAGCGCGGCTTGCAAGTCGTCAATCGGGGAAGGAGCGGATGTTGCCCCTTTTCGTAAATGTCGTCCTTCTGCGCGCGACCGGTGCGCGATGACGCTGGAGGCGCTGCGCGCGCGGTATCCCGGGGCTGAGACGTTCAGGTTTGGCGACAGCGCAGCGCTGTCGGCGGAGTTGCTGGCGCTGGTCCGGGCAGGGGTGAAGACGGCGACGTGTGGGGCGTTGCGCGATTTTGGTGCGGGCCATGATCCGATGCCCGTGGTGGGGCGGCAGGATATTGCGCTGGATTGGGACGGCAGACCCTCTGTGGTGATCGAGACGGTCGAGGTCACGATCCGGCGGTTTTGCGATGTGGATGAGGCATTTGCGCTTGCCGAAGGCGAGGACGCGACGCTGGAGGGCTGGCGAGAGGGACACCGACGTTACTTCGCGCGCAACGGCGGTTTCGCCCCCGAAATGGATCTGGTGTGCGAGAGGTTCAGGGTGGTCGAGGTGGTGGGATGAACGGGTGCAGCACTGGGATTGGCCGGGGCAGCGCGCAACGCCCTGCAATGGCGGAAGCCGGGCCATGCTGACGCTTGCGGCGGCAGAAGAGAAGGCACGGGACTGGTGCGATGCCTGGAACAGGCGTGACCTTGAGGCGGTTCTTCGGCACTATTCAGACCGGATCAGCCTTTGTTCGCCGCTGGTCGTGCGGCGGTTGGGACGCGCAGACGGGTGGCTGCATGGCAAGGACGACCTGCGCGCGTATTTCGCCCGGGGGATGACGAACCCGGACCTTCGGTTCACCTATCTGGGCGTGCGGGTGGGGGTGAATGCGATGACGCTGCTTTATGGGCGCGAGAACGGGGTGGAGGTGGCGGATACGATGGAGCTGGATGCCGACGGCCGCGCGGTTCGGATGATCGCCTGTTACCGCGAGGGGGATGCGCGTGTTTCGTAGGGTTCTGATCGCCAACCGGGGCGAGATCGCTTGCCGGATCATCGCGACGTGCCGCCGGATGGGGGTGGAGGCGGTGGCGGTTTATTCCGACGCCGATGCCGGAGCGCGGCATGTGGCGATGGCGGATGCGGCGGTGCATATCGGCGGGCCTGCGCCGAAGGACAGCTATCTGCGGAGCGATGCGATCATCGCCGCGGCGCTGGCCTCGGGCGCGGAGGCGATTCATCCGGGGTACGGCTTTCTGAGCGAGAACCCGCAGTTCGTGGAGGCGGTCGAGGACGCGGGGCTGGTGTTCATCGGCCCTTCGGCGGCGGCGATCCGGGCGATGGGGCTGAAGGATGCGGCCAAACGGCTGATGGCGGAGGCGGGCGTGCCCGTGGTGCCGGGCTGGCAGGGCGACAATCAGGACCCCGAGCATCTGGCGGGCGCCGCAGAGGCGATCGGCTGGCCCGTGCTTATCAAGGCCGTTGCCGGTGGCGGCGGCAAGGGGATGCGGCGGGTGGACCGGGCGCGGGATTTCGCCGCAGCGCTTGCAAGCGCGCAGGGCGAGGCGCGGGGGGCCTTTGGCAATGCGGCGGTTCTGATCGAGAAATACATCGAGACGCCGCGCCATATCGAGATGCAGGTCTTTGGCGACGGGGTGGATGCGGTGCATCTGTTCGAGCGGGACTGTTCTTTGCAGCGCCGCCACCAGAAGGTGATCGAGGAGGCGCCCGCCCCGGGAATGACGGATGAGATGCGCGCGGCGATGGGGGCGGCGGCGGTGAAGGCCGCAAAGGCCATCGGATACAAGGGGGCCGGGACGATCGAGTTCATCGTCGATGGCGCGCGCGGCCTGCGGCCCGACGGGTTCTGGTTCATGGAGATGAACACGCGGCTTCAGGTGGAGCATCCGGTGACCGAGGCGATCACGGGCGTCGATCTGGTCGAGTGGCAGTTGCGCGTGGCGGCGGGTGAGCCCTTGCCGAAGCGGCAGGAAGATCTGGCGATCCATGGCCACGCTTTCGAGGCGCGGCTTTACGCCGAGGATGTGCCGGCGGGATTTCTGCCCGCGACGGGTACGCTTGACCATCTTTCCTTCCCCGAAGGCGCCCGCGCCGATACAGGCGTGCGGGCAGGCGATACGATCAGCCCCTGGTACGATCCGATGATCGCCAAGGTGATCGTGCACGGGGCGACGCGGGCGATTGCGCTGAACCGGTTGGCGATGGCGCTTGACCAGACGCAGGTGGCCGGGACGGTGACGAACCTCGCCTTTCTTGGCGCGCTGGCGCGACACGCAGGGTTTGCCACGGGCGCGGTGGATACCGGCTTGATCGCGCGCGATCTGGGCGCGCTGACTGCCGTGAGGGTGCCCGACGCGTTGGATGCGGCCATGACAGCCACGGCGTTTCTGCAAGCCGCGTCCCTTCCCGAGGGGCCGCTTGCAGGCTTTGCGCTTTGGGCGCCGCTTCGGCATGTCGTGACGTTGGAGCGGGGCGGGGTGGTCGAAACGGCCGCCATCGCGCTTGATGGCCCGGATCGCGCGAACGTGACGACCGGAGGGGCTGCGACCCAGGCCAGCCGCGATGCAGGTGGCTGGCGGGTCGATGGTCAGCGCGCGCTGGCGGTGGTGGAGGTGGGCAGGGCGATCCACGTCTTTTCGCCCGGGCGTTTGGCCAGCTTTGCGCGCGTCGATCCGCTGGCGCGGGCAGCGGCCGCAGGTGTTGCGGGCAATGTGACGCGCTCACCCATGCCGGGGCTGGTCCGCGAGGTTGCCGTGACTGCGGGGCAGTCGGTGTTGGCGGGGGACCGGTTGGCCGTGCTTGAGGCGATGAAGATGGAGCATGTGCTGGTGGCCGCGCGCGATGGGGTGGTGGCAGAGGTGCTGGTCACCGCAGGCGCGCAGGTGGAGGCGGGGGCGGCGCTGATCGTGCTGGAGGAATGAGCGGGTTCGTCGAGATCGTCGAGGTCGGCCCCCGGGACGGGTTGCAGAACGAGGCGCGGATGATCCCGGCACCGGACAAGATCGCGCTGATCGACATGCTGAGCCGTGCCGGGTTCCGGCGGATCGAGGCGGCGAGTTTCGTCAGCCCGAAATGGGTGCCGCAGATGGCAGATGGGGCCACGGTGATGGCAGGGATCGTGCGTGCGCCCGGCGTGCGATACGCGGCGCTGACGCCAAACCTGAAGGGGTACGAGGCGGCAAGGGCCGCGCAGGTGGACGAAGTGGCCATCTTTGCCTCGGCCTCCGAAGGGTTTTCGCGCGCGAACCTGAACGCCACGATTGCGGAAAGCCTGGATCGTTTTTCGCCTGTGGCGCGGGCGGCTGCGGCAGATGGGATGCCATTGCGAGGGTATGTTTCCTGCATCACCGATTGCCCGTTTGATGGTCCGGTGAAGCCCGCCGCGGTGGCGCAGGTAGTGGCTGCGCTGCGTGACATGGGGTGTTATGAGGTGAGCCTTGGCGATACCATCGGGCATGGCTTGCCCGAGACGGTTTCGGCCATGCTGGCGGCGGTGTTGGCGGAACTGCCGCCCGCGCGGCTGGCAGGGCATTTCCACGATACACGCGGGCAGGCGCTGGCGAATATCCGCGTCAGCCTTGGCCACGGGTTGCGGGTCTTTGATGCCAGCGTGGGCGGCCTTGGGGGCTGCCCCTATGCCCCGGGTGCGGCGGGCAATGTGGCGACCGAAGCGGTGGCCGCAATGCTGGCAGCGGACGGTTGGGAGACCGGGCTTGCCGCAGCCGTTCTGGCGGAGGCGGCGGCCTTCGCCACGGGTTTGCGGGGCGGCCGGGGCAATGGCTGACGACGGGGAGGCGGCGATGGAGCGGACGATCGATGTTGCGGTGGACGCACGGGGCGTGGCCACGCTGACGCTGGACCGGCCCGACAAGCACAACGCGCTGAATGCCCGGATGATGGACGAGATCACCGCCGCCTGCGCGGCGCTTGGCGCCGACAGGGCGGTGCGGGCCGTCGTACTGGCGGCGACGGGCAAAAGCTTTTGTGCGGGCGGGGACCTTGATTGGATGCAGGCGCAGATGGCGGCGGACGGGGCGCAAAGGGCAGCCGAGGCGCGGCGCCTTGCTGGCATGCTGAAGGCGCTCGACGACCTGCCGAAACCGCTGATCGGGCGCGTGCAGGGGCAGGCCTTTGGCGGCGGGATCGGAATGATGGCGGTCTGCGACGTGGCGGTGGGGGTGACGGGCGCGCGCTTTGGGCTGACCGAAACGCGGCTGGGCCTGATCCCGGCCACGATCGGGCCTTATGTGATCGCCCGTCTTGGCCCGCTGGCGCGACGCGTGTTCATCACGGCCAAGGGATTTGATGCGGAAGAGGCAGTCGCGCTTGGCCTTCTGGCCCGCGCGGTGCCGCCCGAAGCCTTGGATGCGGCGGTCGAGGCCGAGGTGGCGCCGGCGCTCGCCTGCGCGCCGGGGGCCATGGCCGAGGCCAAGGCGCTGATCGCGGCCCTTTCCGCGCCGGTGACGGAGGCGATGGTGGAGGCAAGCATCGCGGCCCTTGTGGCCCGCTGGGAAAGCCCCGAGGCGGGCGAGGGCATCTTGGCCTTTTTTGACCGCCGCAAGCCCGGTTGGGTGGTCTGACCCTGGCCCGCCGCGCCGCAGCGTGAGCGGCTGAAGGGAGGCGCGGCATTGCGGCGCTGCAGCGCGGGCTTGGTTGACCGCGCGCGGGGGGCAGAGTAAACCCGTGACCAGTGGTTCGGCCCGCCCGGCAGAGGCGGCGCACCACCTGTCGCCAGCCGAAGGAGCCCCGCGCGTGGACCCATTCCTGCGAGAATACCTGCCTATCTTGATCTTTCTGGCCATCGCGGTGGGCCTTGGCCTTGTGCTGATGCTGTCGGCTGCGGTTCTGGCGGTGCGCAATCCCGACCCGGAAAAGGTGTCGGCCTACGAATGCGGCTTCAACGCCTTTGACGATGCACGGATGAAGTTCGACGTGCGGTTCTACCTTGTCTCGATCCTGTTCATCATCTTCGACCTGGAGGTGGCGTTCCTCTTTCCCTGGGCCGTCGCCTTTGGCGAGATCAGCATGGTGGCCTTCTGGTCGATGATGGTGTTCCTGGCCGTGCTGACGGTTGGCTTTGCCTATGAATGGAAGAAGGGGGCGCTCGAATGGGAGTGATGGCAGGTGCCAACACGGCAGGCGGCGACCATGACGTGGCCGTGCAGGGCCTGAACCGCGAGTTGCAGGACAAGGGGTTCCTGCTGACCTCGACGGAAGACATCATCAACTGGGCGCGCATCGGATCGTTGCACTGGATGACCTTTGGCCTGGCCTGCTGCGCGGTTGAAATGATGCACACGTCGATGCCGCGTTATGATCTGGAACGGTTTGGCACCGCACCGCGCGCATCACCCCGGCAGTCGGACCTGATGATCGTGGCGGGAACCCTGACCAACAAGATGGCCCCTGCGCTGCGCAAGGTTTACGACCAGATGCCCGAGCCGCGCTATGTGATCTCCATGGGGTCCTGCGCCAACGGCGGGGGGTATTACCACTACAGCTATTCGGTGGTGCGGGGCTGCGACCGGATCGTGCCGGTCGATATCTATGTTCCCGGCTGCCCGCCCACGGCGGAGGCCCTGCTGTACGGCATCCTGCAGTTGCAGCGGAAGATCCGTCGCACCGGCACGTTGGTGAGGTAACCCATGTCCGAGCATTTGCAGGAACTTGCGGCACATCTGGAGCTTCGGCGCCCCGATTGCGTGCTGGATACGGTAGTGGCCTACGGCGAACTGACGGTGACGGTGCCGTTGACCAGCATGCTTTCCTTCGTCGAATTTCTGAAGACCGACGCATCGTGCCGGTTTTCGACGCTGGTGGACATCACGGCGGTCGATTACCCCGAGCGCCCGCTGCGGTTCGACATGGTCTATCATTTCCTGTCGATGTACCGGAACCACCGCATCCGTCTGCGCGCGGAAGTGGACGAAGAGGGGATGGTGCCCTCGATCACCAATATCTATCCGGCCGCAAACTGGTTCGAGCGCGAGGTGTTCGACATGTTCGGGATTCTCTTCTCTGGCCACCCGGACTTGCGGCGCATTCTGACCGACTACGGTTTTCGCGGGCATCCCCTGCGCAAGGATTTCCCCACCACAGGCTACACTGAAGTGCGCTATGACGAGACGCAAAAGCGCGTGGTCTATGAGCCCGTGAGCCTCGTGCAGGAATACCGGCAGTTCGATTTCATGAGCCCCTGGGAGGGCGCGCAGTACGTTCTGCCGGGAGACGAGAAGAAGGGGGAAGTGAAATGACGCAAACCTGGATCCCCGCTGTGGTGTGGTTTTTCGTGTTCGCGCCGCCCTCTGTCCTGATCCTGCGCAAAACGGGACTTTCGCTTTTTTGGGCGGTCCCGACCGTGGTGCCGCTCTTTGGGGCTGCGGTCCTGATCTGGGTGGTGGCGCTGCTGCCTTGGCCTGCTCTTTCAGCCCAGAAGGGACCAAGATGATGGATGGCGATATCCGGCGCAATACCTATGACGACGGCAGCCGCGATGTGGTGACGGGTGAGCAGTCGATCCGCAACTTCAACATCAACTTCGGGCCGCAACACCCTGCTGCGCATGGCGTTCTGCGGCTGGTGCTGGAGCTAGACGGCGAGATTGTGGAACGCTGCGATCCCCATATCGGCCTGCTGCACCGTGGCACTGAAAAGCTGATGGAAAGCCGCACCTACCTGCAGAACCTGCCCTATTTCGACCGGCTGGACTATGTGGCGCCGATGAATCAGGAGCATGCCTGGTGCCTGGCCATCGAACGCATGACGGGCGTTGTGGTGCCGCGCCGCGCCAGTCTGATCCGGGTCTTGTTCTGCGAAATTGGTCGCATCCTGAGCCACCTTCTGAACGTGACCACGCAAGCCATGGACGTTGGCGCGCTGACGCCGCCGCTCTGGGGGTTTGAAGAGCGTGAAAAGCTGATGGTCTTTTACGAGCGTGCCTGCGGGGCGCGGCTTCACGCGGCCTACTTCCGCCCCGGTGGCGTGCATCAAGATCTGACGCCTTCGCTGATCGAAGACATTGATGCCTGGGCCGAGGCCTTCCCGCGCCTGCTGGATGATATCGACACGCTTCTGACGGAAAACCGGATCTTCAAGCAGCGCAACGCCGATATCGGCGTCGTCAGCGAGCAGGACATTCAGGACTGGGGCTTTTCCGGCGTGATGGTGCGCGGATCGGGATTCGCCTGGGATTTGCGCCGGGCGCAACCCTATGAATGCTATGACGAGTTCACCTTCCAGATCCCCGTTGGCAAGAACGGCGACTGCTATGATCGCTACCTTTGCCGGATGGCGGAGATGCGGGAGAGCACCTCGATCATTCGGCAGGCGTTGGCCAAGCTGCGGCTCGAGCCGGGCGACGTGCTGGCGCGGGGCAAGATCACGCCCCCGCCACGGGCCGAGATGAAAACCTCGATGGAGGCGCTGATCCATCACTTCAAGCTGTACACCGAAGGGTTCCACGTGCCTGCGGGTGAGATTTATGCCTCCGTCGAGGCGCCGAAGGGCGAATTCGGCGTGTATCTGGTGGCCGATGGAAGCAACAAACCCTATCGCGCCAAGATCCGCGCGCCGGGCTATCTGCACCTGCAGGCGATGGATTATATCTGCAAGGGCCACCAGCTTGCCGACGTGTCGGCGATCATCGGCACGATGGACGTGGTGTTCGGGGAGATCGACCGGTGAGGGTTGCGGCGATGCTGGCCCCGCTGATCTGCGCGCCTGCCGCCATGGCAGATGTGACGCCGAGCGATGCCGACATCGCCACGATGATACAGGTGCTGGAAGCACGGGGATGCGTTGTCCATGACAAGAACGACGCCAGTGTTCTGGAAGACACGCGCATGACATCGAAACGCGCCTACGCGACGGTATCGGTGCTGTTGCAGGACGGTCGCGCCGTGATCGTGAACGACGAGTTGCACCTCAAGACGGGTGCGTGCAAATGATTGCGCCCGCTATCGTTGGCCGTTTGGGGTGGCCCGAATGATCGCGACCCTTGCCTTTTCGCTCGCCGCGCTTTGCATGGCCCTGACCGCGTTCTTTGGCGTCGTGTTCGCGCTGAACCCGGAGCGGGGGATGGCCCTCGCCTCGCATTGGCCAGAGAAACTGCCGCTGGTCATGTCGGACCGCTACATCGGGACCGCGTTCCTTTTGCTGGGCGTCCTGATGTTCGGCAACTATGGATTGCTGAGCTGGTTTCTGGCGGTTGTCGGGATCGCGGGGCTGGGGGATGTGTATATTTATGCGCGCGCCGGCCGGCCCGTCGCCCCGCATCTGATCGCGTCGCTGCTTTATGGCACTGCCGCCCTTCTTGCCCTGACCGCCCACTTGACGAACGGAACGCCCTGATGCTGCGCCGCCTGCACCCCCAACAGCCCGCTAGTTTCGCTTTCACCGAGGCAAACCTTGCCTGGGCCAAAGGCCAGATCTCAAAATACCCTGAGGGTCGTCAGGCATCGGCGATCATCCCCCTTTTGTGGCGTGCGCAGGAGCAGGAGGGATGGCTGAGCCGTCCGGCGATCGAATATGTATCCGGGATGCTGGGGCTTGCCTATATTCGCGGGCTGGAGGTTGCGACTTTCTACTTCATGTTTCACCTGCAACCCGTTGGCACGGTGGCACATATCCAGATTTGCGGCACCACGTCCTGCATGATCTGCGGGGCCGAGGATCTGGTGGCGGTGTGCAAGGAGCTGATCGGGCCCAAGGCGCATGTGCCGTCGGCGGATGGCAGGTTCAGTTGGGAAGAGGTGGAATGCCTTGGCGCCTGCGCCAATGCGCCGATGGCGCAGATCGGCAAGGATTACTACGAGGATCTGACACCTGCAAAGTTGCGCGATCTGATTGCGCGGTTTGGCGCGGGCGAAGTGCCGACACCCGGATCGCAGAACGGGCGCTTCGCGTCGGAGCCGGTGACGGGGCTGACGAGCCTCAAGGATCACGCCGCCGGGCGGATGGCGCATAACGCAAGTGTTGCGGCCGCGCTGGACTTGCACGACACGGTGAAGCGGATCGACGGCAGCGAGGTGCCGCTCTTGACGCCGTGGCTGGGCAAGACGGCGCCGACAAAGCCCGCCAAAGGCAAGGCCACCGAGCCGAAGCCGGGGAAGGGACGACCCGCCGATGCCACGGGTGTGACGGTGCAGGAAGCGCCTGCCATTGCCAAGGCCAAGCCCGCAACCGAGGGTGCAAAGCCAGCAGGGCTTGATGCGGCACGGGGTGGCAAGGCGGACAACCTGAAGGAAATCAAGGGTGTGGGGCGGAAGCTCGAGGCCCTGTTGCACAGCATGGGGTATTTTCACTTTGACCAGATCGCCGGGTGGACAGCGGCGGAAATAGCCTGGGTGGACGAGAACCTGGAGGGGTTCAAGGGCCGCGTGACCCGCGACGATTGGGTGGCGCAAGCAAAGATCCTGGCCGCGGGAGGAGAGACGGCTTTCTCGCAGAAAGTCGGCAAGGGCGGCGTTTACGACTGAGGGAAACCGAGCCCGGAAGCGGGCTGTGAAGGGAGTTGGCAGCGATGAGAAAAGTTCCTGTGCAGAACGGCCCCGATATCGAGGGCTGGGCGATTGCGGCGGCGATGGGTCTGGTCGCGTTCGGCGTGTCTTTCACCGTGATCGGCCTGAGCGGGATGGGGGCGCTGGCCGTGGCCGGTGTCCTGTTCTTGGCTGTCGGGGTCATTATCGGGCTTCCGGCAACGCCTGCGCGCCCTCTTCCGGCTGTGCCGCATATGGCCGCGCAAGTGGCCGCGCCCGTGGCAGCGCCCGTCATGGCCGCACCGGCGCCTGCGGTGGCGGCTGTCAAAGCGCCTGCAGCGCCCATGGTGGAAGCGGTCAAGCCACAGGGATTGACGGCTGCGCGGGGGGGCAAGGCAGATGACCTGAAGGTGATCAAGGGGATCGGGCCGAAGCTGGAAGAGCTGTGTCACACGCTCGGCTATTTTCACTATGACCAGATCGCAGCCTGGACACCGGCAGAAATTGCCTGGGTCGATGACAACCTTGAAGGCTTCAAGGGCCGGGTCAGCCGCGACGAATGGGTGGCGCAGGCCAGGACGCTGGCGGCGGGCGGCACGGTATGAATGACGACCGGGATCGCGCCCGCGTGGCACAGGCGCGGCTTGCCGCGTTCGTGCTGGGCGGTGCGATGATCCTGTGGATGGGGGCGCAATGGTTGGGCGGCCAGATGGGATGGGACCCGCGCTACGCGTTCCTTTTCGATCTGATGGCGCTGGCCGCGTTCGTGTGGACGATGGTGGTGACGTGGAGGCTCTGGCGGCAACGCCAAAGGTAAGGACAGGACATGCTCAAGGATCAGGACCGCATTTTCACCAACCTCTACGGGATGCATGACCGCAGCCTTGCCGGCGCGAAAAAGCGCGGGCAATGGGACGGCACGGCGGGGCTTATCGCGCTTGGCCGTGACAAGATCGTGGATATCGTGAAGGCGAGTGGATTGCGGGGCCGGGGCGGGGCGGGGTTTCCCACCGGCCTCAAATGGTCTTTCATGCCCAAGCAAAGCGACGGGCGGCCCTGCTATCTGGTGGTCAACGCCGACGAGTCCGAACCCGGCACCTGCAAGGACCGCGAGATCATGCGGCATGATCCGCATACCTTGATCGAAGGGTGCCTGATCGCGGCTTTCGCGATGGGGGCGCATGCCTGCTACATCTATATTCGCGGCGAATACATCCGAGAGCGCGAGGCGCTGCAGACGGCGCTGGACGAATGCTATGACGCGGGGCTTCTGGGCAAGAATGCCGCCGGGTCGGGCTGGGATTTCGACTGCTACCTGCACCACGGGGCGGGCGCCTATATCTGTGGCGAGGAGACGGCACTTCTGGAAAGCCTTGAGGGCAAGAAGGGGATGCCCCGGATGAAGCCGCCTTTCCCCGCCGGATCGGGGCTTTACGGCTGCCCGACCACGGTGAACAATGTGGAATCGATTGCGGTGGTGCCTACGATCCTGCGGCGCGGGGCGGAGTGGTTTGCGGGTTTCGGGCGGCCAAACAACGCGGGCACCAAGATTTTCGGCATCTCGGGCCATGTCAACGCGCCGTGCGTGGTGGAAGAGGCGATGTCGATCCCGCTGCGCGAACTGATCGACCGGCATTGTGGCGGCGTGCGGGGCGGGTGGAAGAACCTCAAGGCTGTGATCCCCGGAGGCTCGTCGGTGCCCTTGCTCACGCAGGCACAATCGGACGAGGCAATCATGGATTTCGACTGGCTGCGCGAGCAGCGGTCTGGCCTCGGGACGGCGGCGGTGATCGTGATGGATCAGTCGACGGATGTGATCAAGGCGATCTGGCGGCTTTCCAAGTTCTACAAGCACGAAAGCTGCGGCCAGTGCACGCCCTGCCGCGAGGGGACGGGCTGGATGATGCGGGTGATGGACAGGCTGGTGAAGGGCGATGCCGAGGTCGAAGAGATCGACATGCTGCTGAGCGTCACGAAGCAGGTCGAGGGGCACACGATCTGCGCGCTTGGCGATGCGGCGGCCTGGCCCATTCAGGGGCTGGTGCGCGCGTTCCGCGAGGAAATCGAGGACCGGATCAAGGCGAAAAAGACGGGCCGGATGGGCGCGATGGCGGCGGAGTGAGGGTCATGGTGCTGGCGTTGACGCTTGGGCTGGCGGGTTGCGGCGCAGCGACAAAGCCGGTGGTCACACGCGGATCGGAACGGCTTCGCGTGCCCGGACTTGCATACTGGCAGGGGGCGGAAGCGAAACGCCTGGCGGATGCGCAGTGCGGAGCCCGTGGCGTGCGTCCCTCTGCCTATGACCGGTATGAGGCAGGCACCTGGGTGTTCGTGGAGGGCTGTGCGTGAAAGGGCGGTCATCACCTTTCGGTGCCCTGATATTGTCTAGCAGGCAGGCGCGCCCGCATGTGGGGGGCAAGCGTGCCAGTCATGGCGCGCGTTTTCCCCTGAAAGCGAGACCCGACATGATCCGACGTTCCCATCTTGCCGCCCTGCCGCTGATGGCTTTTCTGACCACGCCGCTGGCGGCTGCGCCTGCGGTGCCGATCGAGGAAGATCAGGTGATCACCGAACAACTGACTTCGGCGATGGTGGGCGACATCATCCGCAAGACATGCCCCACCATCTCTGCCCGGATGGTGGTGGCGTTTGTGAAGGCGCAGAACCTCAAATCCTACGCCCTGAAGCAGGGGTATGCCGAGCCCGAGATCAAGGCGTTCCTGAAGAACAAGACCCAGAAGGCGCGGATCAAGGAACTGGCCACCGCCTATCTGGCGAAGCAGGGCGCCAAGCCGGAGGATGCAGAAAGCTACTGCGTGGTAGGTCGGGCAGAGATCGCGGCGAAAACGCTGACCGGTCAGATGTTGTCGGGGGGATGATGCAGGCAGACGGGTATCATCTGGCCGAACTGAACGTGGGCCGCCTGCTGGCGCCCACGGACGATCCGCGCGTTGCGGAGTTCATGGCGGCGCTGGACCGGGTGAACGGTCTGGGCAAGCGGATGCCGGGCTTCGTGTGGATGATGGAAGGGTCGGGCGAGCCGGGGACCGGGAACACGGAAGCCAAGATTGGCGGCGATCCGCAGTATGTATCAAACCTCACAGTGTGGGAGAGTGTGGAAACGCTGGAGGCGTTCGTGTGGAACACAGTTCACCGGCAGTTCTATGAACGGCGGGCGGAATGGTTCGAGGTGCTCGGCCGCATGCATTTCGTCATGTGGTGGGTGCCTGCCGGGCATCGGCCCACGCTGGACGAGGCGCTGGCGCGGTTGGCGCATCTTGAGGCGCATGGCGCGGGGTCACATGCCTTCGGCTGGTCATATCTCAAGGATGCAACACTTTACCGCTCTCATGCTTGCACGCAGGCCGCCGAATGATCCAGCCAGCCGGCCATCATCTTGCAGAGTTCAACCTTGGCGTGCTGCGGCACGACTGGGATGATCCGCGCGTGAAGGGGTTTGTGGACGGGCTTGACCTTGTGAACGGCGTGGCAGCGCGCAGCCCCGGATTCGTCTGGCGCATGAGCGATGACGAGATGGACCATGCGCAGCGCGATCCTGCGGGGCCGCTGGGCGGCAACCTGCGACTGGCCTCGACCCTGTCGGTCTGGCAGGATGTGGCATCTTTGGAGCGGTTCGTCTGGCAGACCGTCCACCGGCAGTTCTACGAGCGCCGGGCGGAATGGTATGATGCGGTCGAAACCCTTCGTTTTGCGATGTGGTGGGTGCCCGTGGGGCATCGCCCCGGCGTCACCGAAGCAGTGGAACGGTTCCGGCATCTTGAAGCGCAAGGCGACAGCGACCATGCCTTTGGCTGGGCGTATCTGACACAAGCGCAGGCGTGGAAGACCCACGGTTGCGACCATGCGGCGGAGTGAACGCGATGTGTTATGGCAGCCTCGACCCAAAGCATCTGATGCGTGAGATGGACGCCCGGCTAAAGCCGTTGGCACATTTCGCCGAAGCGGAAAAAACGGCTGATGCGCCGCTGGCACCGGGGCTGATGGCCCGGTTGCGCGGGGTGTGGGCCTTGGTACGACGGAAGGAAGCGCGGCATGTCTGACCTCAAGAAGATCAATATCGACGGCAATATCGTCGAGGTGGATGGCGCGATGACGATCATTCAGGCGGCCGAGGTCGCAGGGGTCGAGATCCCCCGCTTTTGCTATCACGAGCGGCTGACGATCGCGGGCAACTGCCGGATGTGTCTGGTCGAGGTGGTGGGCGGGCCGCCGAAACCTGCGGCATCCTGTGCGATGCAGGTGCGGGACCTGCGGCCCGGCAAGGACGGCGAGCCGCCGCTGGTCAAGACCAACTCCCCCATGGTCAAGAAGGCGCGTGAGGGGGTGATGGAGTTCCTGCTCATCAACCACCCGCTTGACTGCCCGATCTGCGATCAGGGCGGCGAATGCGATCTGCAGGATCAGGCGATGGCCTATGGCGTGGATTTCAGCCGCTACCGCGAGCCGAAGCGGGCCAGCGATGACCTCGACCTGGGGCCTTTGGTCGAGACGCACATGACGCGCTGCATCTCTTGCACCCGTTGCGTGCGGTTCACCACCGAAGTGGCGGGTATCCATCAGATGGGCCAAACAGGGCGCGGCGAGGATGCCGAAATCACAAGTTATCTGAACGAGACGCTTTCCTCCAACCTTCAGGGCAACATCATCGACCTTTGCCCGGTGGGCGCGCTGACCTCGAAGCCCTATGCCTTTACCGCGCGGCCCTGGGAGTTGACCAAGACCGAGACGATCGACGTGATGGATGCGCTGGGGTCGAACATCCGCGTCGATACCAAGGGGCGCGAAGTGATGCGCATCCTGCCGCGCAACCATGACGGCGTGAACGAGGAATGGATTTCAGACAAGACCCGGTTCGTCTGGGACGGCCTGCGGCGGCAGCGGCTGGATACGCCCTATCTGCGGGTGAACGGCAAGCTGCAAAAGGCTACCTGGCCCAAGGCGCTGGCGGCGGCGGCGGCGGCGATGAAGGGCCACCGGGTGGCCGGGATCATCGGGGACTTGGCCCCGGTCGAGGCGGTCTATTCGCTGAAGGCGCTGGTCGAGGGGATGGGCGGCAAGGTTGAATGCCGCACCGACGGTGCGGCGCTGCCTGCGGGGAACCGGTCGGGCTATGTGGGAACGGCAACGATTGCCGATATCGACAGCGCGGCGGCGATCTTGCTTGTCGGCACCAACCCCCGTGTCGAGGCGCCGGTCCTGAACGCGCGGATTCGCAAGGCATGGACGCAGGGCGCCATGATTGGGCTGGTCGGTCAGGCGGCTGACCTGACCTATGACTACACCCATGTCGGCACGGATCGGGCGGCGCTGGAATCGCTTTTGAAGCAGGATGTTGCGGGTCTGGCAGGCAAGAAGACGCTGGTGATTGTCGGGCAGGGTGCGCTGACGGGCGCCGATGGCGGCGCCGTACTTGCACTGGCCCGGAAGGCCGGCGCGATGACCGATGCCGGCATCCTGTTGCTGCACACAGCCGCCGCGCGCGTGGGCGCGATGGACGTGGGCGCCACAACCGAAGGCGGGGTTTCTGACGCGCTGGACGCTGCAGAGGTTATCTATTCACTTGGTGCCGACGAAGTGGACATCCCGGCGGGTCCGGTCGTGATCTACCAGGGCAGCCACGGCGACAAGGGCGCGCACCGGGCGGATATCATCCTGCCGGGGGCGACGTGGGTGGAAGAGAACGGCCTTTTCGTCAATACCGAAGGGCGCCCGCAACTGGCCTTCCGTGCGAGTTTCGCGCCGGGTGAGGCCAAGGAGAACTGGGCCATCCTGCGCGCGCTGTCTGCCGAACTGGGCAAGACCCTGCCGTGGGACAGCCTTGCCGCCCTGCGGCGCGCGCTGGTCAAGGATCATCCGCATCTGGGGCGCATCGACGAGGTCGCGGCGAACGAATGGATGCCGGTCGCGGCGGGCGACTTGGGGAGCGGCGCCTTTGAGACCGCCATCTCCGATTTCTACCTGACCAACCCCATCGCCCGCGCCTCGGCGCTGATGGGCGAATTGTCACGGCTGGCAGCCTCGCGGACCCAAGCGCCACTGGCGGCGGAGTGATCCGCATGGCGCGCCTCGCCCTTGCCACCCCGCTTCTGGCCGGGGCGGTTGCCTGCGGTCCGGTGGACGGCGTGGCGGGACGGGGGGCGTTTGCACCCCGCTACAACGGGATCGAGACGCTGCTGCTGGATGGCGATCTGGTGAATTTCCGCGTGGCGATGCGTGGCGCGCGCAGCCGGGAGGACGTGGATGCCTACGCACGCTGCGCTGCCGCGCAGTATGCGCTGATCCGGGGTTTCGGTTTTGCGCGGCATGTGCGCACAACCGTGGCGGAAAGCGGTGGCATTTGGCGCGGGGATGCGGTTTACACCATCTCGGCGGCGCTGCCCCGCGGCGTAAAGACGATCGACGCCGAGGTTGTGGTGCGCGATTGCGGCGAGCAGGGCATACCGACGGTTTGAAGGACGCGAGGGATCATGGGTGATTTCATGCAGACGGGGGCGGGCATCGCGCTCTTGATCGCGGCGCAAAGCCTGTTGGTCATCGGCTTCGTGATGATCAGCCTGCTGTTCCTTGTCTATGGTGACCGCAAGATCTGGGCCGCCGTGCAGATGCGGCGCGGCCCGAACGTGGTGGGTGCCTGGGGCCTGTTGCAGACGGTGGCTGACGCGCTGAAATACGTGGTGAAGGAAATCGTGGTCCCCGCAGGGGCGGACCGCCCGGTGTTCTTCCTTGCTCCGATGCTGTCTTTCGTGCTCGCGGTGCTGGCCTGGGCGGTGATCCCGTTTTCGGATGGCTGGGTGCTGTCGGATATCAACGTGGCGATCCTTTTCGTTTTCGCCGTCTCCTCGCTTGAGGTGTACGGGGTGATCATGGGGGGCTGGGCCTCGAACTCGAAGTACCCGTTCCTTGGGTCCCTGCGGTCGGCGGCGCAGATGATTTCCTACGAGGTGTCGCTGGGCCTGATCATCATCGGCATCATCATCTCGACCGGCAGCATGAACTTCGGCGCCATTGTCGCGGCGCAGGATGGCGATTTCGGCCTCTTCAACTGGTACTGGCTGCCGCATTTGCCAATGGTGTTCCTGTTCTTCATCAGCGCCTTGGCCGAGACGAACCGCCCGCCTTTCGATCTGCCGGAGGCCGAGTCCGAACTGGTGGCGGGGTTCATGGTGGAATATTCCTCGACCCCCTACCTTTTATTCATGGCGGGCGAATACATCGCGATCTTCCTGATGTGCGCGCTGATGAGCCTGCTCTTTTTCGGCGGCTGGCTGTCGCCCATCCCCGGCCTGCCGGATGGTGCCTTGTGGATGGTCGCGAAGATGGCGTTCTTCTTCTTCCTCTTCGCGATGGTGAAGGCCATCGTGCCCCGCTACCGCTATGACCAACTGATGCGGATCGGCTGGAAGGTCTTCCTGCCGATGTCGATCGGCTGGGTGGTGATCGTGGCATTTCTGGCGAAATTCGAGGTGTTCGGCGGCTTCTGGGCGCGCTGGACAATGGGGGGGTGAGATGGCTGAGAACGTGGACAACATCGTGCTCGAGCAATCACGGCTGATCAGGTCGGACATCCACAAGCTCGATGAAAAGCTGGCGGGCCGGATCGACGATCTTGAGGCGAAGGTGGATGGGAATACCGGTATCCTTGTCGCGCTGGGAAGATACCTGCACGACATCGACGGGCGGGTCGAACACATTGAAACGAAGCTGGGGATCGAGGGATGAGCAACATCGACTGGAACCGCGCGACCCGCTATTTCCTGCTGCAGGATTTCTTCAAGGGTTTTGCGCTTGGGATGAAGTACTTCTTCGCGCCCAAGGCCACGCTCAACTACCCACACGAAAAGGGCCCGCTTTCCCCCCGCTTCCGGGGTGAGCACGCGCTGCGCCGGTATCCCAGCGGCGAGGAACGCTGCATTGCCTGCAAGCTGTGCGAGGCGATCTGCCCTGCGCAAGCCATCACCATCGACGCCGAACCCCGCGATGACGGCAGCCGCCGCACCACCCGCTATGACATCGACATGACGAAGTGCATCTACTGCGGCTTCTGCCAGGAGGCGTGCCCGGTTGATGCCATCGTGGAAGGCCCGAACTTCGAGTTTTCGACCGAAACGCGGGAAGAGCTGTTCTACAACAAGGACAAGCTTTTGGCGAACGGCGACCGCTGGGAGGCCGAGATTGCCCGCAACCTTGAAATCGACGCGCCCTACCGGTGAGCATATGACCGACGCTTTCGCCAAGATGATGCAAGGCATGATGGAGCAAAGCCAGCAGATGGCGCGCGCCTTCAACCCTGCGTTGGAGACGTTCCGGGTGACGGGGTTCGAGAACATGATCCCCACGATGTCGAAGGATTTCATGGAGATGGCCTTTGGCCGCACCTTCAACCGGGATGGCCTTGACGCGAAAACCCGGATGCTGGTGACCATCGCCGCGCTGACGGTTCTGGGGGCGCAGGCCGAGCCGCAGTTGCGCCTTTCAGTCCGCCACGCGTTGGAGGCAGGCGCCACGCAGCGCGAGATTGCCGAGACGATCTATCAGATGTCGATGTTCGGCGGCCTCCCCGCGATGCAAAAGGCGCTGGAGATCGCGCAAGGTGTGTTCGCCGAGACCGAGGAGAAACCGGAATGACCGTATCCGCGCTTGCCTTCTATGCCTTCGGGATCACCGCCGTGACGGCAGGATTGCTGATGACGGTCAGCCGCAACCCGGTGCATTCGGTGCTGTGGCTGATCCTCGCCTTCATCTCCTCCGCCGGGCTTTTCGTGCTTCTGGGGGCCGAATTCGTGGCGATGCTTCTGATCATCGTCTATGTCGGCGCCGTCGCGGTTCTGTTTCTCTTCGTCGTCATGATGCTGGACGTGGACTTTGCCGAGTTGAAGGGCGAGATGGCGCGCTACATGCCGATGGCCCTGCTGATCGGGGTGGTGATCCTGATGCAGTTCGGCCTCGCCTTGGGCGCGTGGCAAGAGGCCGAGGGCGCGCCCGCGCTGCGCGGGGCCGTGGCGCCGGATGCGGCGCAAATCGAGAACACACGCGCCCTAGGGTTGCTGATCTACGACAAGTATCTGCTGCTCTTTCAACTGGCGGGCATGATCCTGCTGGTGGCCATGATCGGCGCGATCCTTTTGACGCTGCGGCACCGAAAGGACATCAAGCGCCAGAACGTTCTGCATCAGATGTGGCGCGATCCGGGCAAGGCGATGGAATTGAAGGACGTGAAGCCGGGGCAGGGGTTGTGATGCGGGTAGAGTTCGGCATAGGTGCCGTCCTGCTTTGGCTGGCGGTTTGGCCAGATCAGGGGCTCGCCTGTTCCCAGACAAGGGACTTTTTCAATAACCCGATGACTCGTATGCGAGATTGCAGCTTCACGAATGCTGATACTGAGGCGGGTGAGTTTGGCCGTGATAAACTGAGTGAGGGTAAAGCCTACGATAGGGGCGATGGGCGCGTCGCCCAAAGAGTGATTTATGGGTCCGGGTGTACAACTGTCGAATGGCTTGTGTTTACTGAATGTGAAACCGGCAAAGCCATCGCCATCAAGGGAACGCAAACAGAAAGTGCGGCGATGGTTGGTGGGTATATCCATGAGAGCGTTTCAGAAATCCAGCCGCCGAATGGCCCGATCAGGGCAAGCCGCACTGACAGTGTAGATTCTTTGGCCAAGCAAGCACTTGCGCACAACTTGATTTCCTATGTCAAGAGCGAGTCAGACAACGATCCGAATGGGCTTGGCGCGTTTTGGCTTTGGCAGAAATATCCGGCCAACTGTGGTTGCAAGCTTTTCTACCCAGAGAGTGTGGGCGCTGTAGAGTGAATTGGTGAAGGTAGGCTGCGTGCGAGCACGCATTGTAGAACGGGGAAACCCGGGCGAGGGAACGATGCAGACGGTGGGACTGGAACATTACCTCGCGGTGGCGGCGGCGCTGTTCGTGATCGGGATTTTCGGCATCTTCCTGAACCGGAAGAATGTGATCGTGATCCTGATGTCGATCGAGCTGATGCTGCTTGCAGTCAACATCAACCTCGTGGCGTTCAGCGCCTTTTCGGGTGATCTGGTGGGGCAGGTGTTCACCATGTTCGTCCTCACCGTTGCCGCCGCCGAGGCCGCCATCGGCCTTGCCATCCTCGTTGTTTTCTTCCGCACGCGGGGGACCATCGACGTGGAAGACGTGAATGTGATGAAGGGCTGAGCGCATGACCACGATCATCCTTTTCGCGCCGATGTTCGGCGCGCTGATCTGCGGCTTTGGCTGGCGGTTCTTTGGCGAGACGGCGGGGCAGGTGATTGCCACGGGCCTGTTGTTCCTTGCGGCCTTCCTGTCGTGGATCGTCTTCTTCACCTTCGACGGGGTGACCCAGCACATCACCATCCTGCGCTGGATCGAAAGCGGGAGCCTGTTCACCGAATGGGGCATCAGGCTGGACCGGTTGACGGCGATCATGCTGGTGGTGGTCACCACCGTCTCGGCGTTGGTGCACCTTTATTCCTTTGGCTACATGGCGCATGACGACAACTGGAAGGAGGGCGAGCACTACAAGGCGCGCTTCTTTGCCTATCTGTCGGGCTTCACCTTCGCGATGCTGATGCTGGTGACGGGGGATAACCTTGTCCAGATCTTCTTTGGCTGGGAAGGCGTGGGCGTCGCGTCCTATCTGCTGATCGGGTTCTACTACCGCAAGGCCAGCGCCAATGCGGCGGCAATGAAGGCGTTCATCGTCAACCGGGTGGGGGATTTCGGCTTCGCGCTGGGGATTTTCGGCCTTTACTACATGACCGATAGCGTGCGTTTCGACGATATCTTTGCTGCGGGGCCGCAACTGGCGAATGAGACGCTGAGCTTTCTCTGGCGCGACTGGAACGCGGCAGAGGTGATCTCGGTCCTGCTGTTCGTGGGCGCGATGGGGAAATCGGCGCAGTTGATCCTGCACACCTGGCTGCCCGACGCGATGGAGGGCCCGACGCCCGTTTCCGCGCTGATCCATGCAGCGACCATGGTGACGGCGGGTGTGTTTCTTGTGTGCCGTATGTCGCCGATCATGGAGTTTGCGCCAAACGCGCTGGCCTTCATCACGGGCCTTGGGGCCGTGACAGCCTTTTTTGCAGCGACCGTCGGTCTGGTGCAGACCGACATCAAGCGCGTGATCGCCTATTCCACCTGTTCGCAGCTTGGCTACATGTTCGTGGCCGCCGGGCTGGGCGCCTATTCCGTTGCGATGTTCCACCTTTTCACCCATGCGTTCTTCAAGGCGATGTTGTTCCTTGGCGCAGGCTCGGTGATCCATGCCACGCACCATGAACAGGACATGCGCAACTACGGGGGCCTGAGAAAGCACATCCCCTATACCTTTGCCGCGATGATGGTGGGCACGCTGGCCATCACCGGGGTGGGCATTCCGCTGACGCATATCGGCTTCGCCGGGTTCCTGTCGAAGGATGCGGTGATCGAGAGCGCCTTTGCGGGCGCGCCTTACGCTTTCTGGCTGCTGGTGATCGCGGCCTTCATGACCAGTTTTTATAGCTGGCGCCTCATGTTTCTGACGTTCTACGGCGCGCCGCGTTGGGGCCATGGGCAAAACGGGCATGGGCACGATCATCACCAGGAACCGCACGAAAGCCCGCGCCTGATGCTGATCCCGCTGGCACTGCTGGGCCTTGGCGCGATCTTCTCGGGCATGATCTGGTACAACGTGTTCTTCGGCAAGGAAGAAGCCGTACGCAGTTGGTTCGGCATGGAAATGGCGGCCGAGGGCGGGCATGGCGAGGCTGCCGCAGCCCATGGTGCGACCGCCGGTGACGCGGCGGCAACCACCGAGGCTCACGCCGCCCCCGCAGCACCTGAAACCGGCGGCGTCGCTCCAACAGCCACAGATGCCGAAGGTCACGCCGCCGTTGCCACCGAAGCGGCGGCACCCGAAGCCGGTCATGCGGCGGCCGAAGGCGGCAAGGCCCCGTCGGGGGGTATCTTCTTTGGCCCGGACAACCACATCATCCACGAAGCGCATGACGTACCGGAGTGGGTGAAGGTTTCGCCCTTCGTGGCCATGCTTCTGGGCTTTGGTCTGGCGTTCCAGTTCTACATCCGGCGGCCCGAGCAGCCGGGCCAACTGGCCAGGACATTCTGGCCAGTCTACCTTTTCTTCCTCAACAAGTGGTATTTCGACGAGATCTACGACTTTCTGTTCGTCCGCCCCGCGCTGTGGATCGCGCGGTTCCTGTGGAAGCGCGGTGATGGCGACGTGATCGACGGCACGATCAACGGCGTGGCGTTAGGCTTTATCCCGTGGGTGACGAGGGCCGCGGTACGCGTGCAGTCGGGGTACCTCTTCCACTATGCCTTCGCGATGGTGCTGGGGATCGCGGCGCTGATCACCTGGGTCACGCTGGCGGGAGGCTACTGATGGAAAACCTTCTGTCGATCATCACCTTCCTGCCCGGTGTGGCGGCGGCGATCCTGGCGCTCTTTCTGCGGGGTGATGACGCAGCGGCCGGGCGGAATGCAAAATGGGTGGCGCTGATCGCCACGACGACCACATTCCTTGTGTCGCTTTTCGTGCTGTTCCAGTTCGACCCGTCCGACACCGGCTTTCAGTTCATCGAGGAATACGACTGGATCTTCGGGCTGAAGTACAAGATGGGCGTGGATGGCATTTCGGTGCTTCTGCTGATCCTGACCACGTTCCTGATGCCGATTACGGTTGCCGCCTGCTGGACGGTGGAACATCGCGTCAAGGAATACATGATCGCCTTCCTGATGCTGGAAACGCTGATGCTGGGCGTTTTCTGCGCGCTAGACCTCGTGCTGTTCTACCTCTTCTTCGAGGCGGGGCTGATCCCGATGTTCCTGATCATCGGCATCTGGGGCGGGAAGGACCGGATCTATGCGGCGTTCAAGTTCTTCCTCTACACCTTCCTTGGTTCGGTGCTGATGCTGGTCGCGATGATTGCGATGTATGTGGATGCAGGCACCACCGATATGGTGCAGCTTCTGAACCATACCTTTTCGTCCGAGACGTTGACGATTGCGGGTTTCCACATTGTGGGTGGGTTCCAGACGCTGCTGTTCCTTGCGTTCTTCGCCTCTTTTGCCGTGAAGATGCCGATGTGGCCGGTGCACACCTGGCTGCCAGATGCCCACGTGCAGGCACCGACCGCGGGGTCCATGGTGCTGGCGGCCGTGCTTTTGAAGATGGGGGGCTACGGTTTCCTGCGTTTCAACCTGCCGATGTTCCCGGTGGCGGCGGATCATCTTTCGCTGTTCTGCCTTTGGCTTTCGGCGATCGCGGTGGTCTATACGTCCTTCGTCGCCCTGGCGCAGGAGGATATGAAGAAGCTGATCGCATACTGGTCCGTGGCCCACATGGGGTTCGTGACCATGGGCATCTTTGCCGCCAACCAGCAGGGCATAGACGGCGCCATTTTCCAGATGATCAGCCACGGCCTGATTTCCGGCGCGCTCTTCTTTTGCGTGGGTGTGATCTATGACCGGATGCACACGCGCGAGATCGATGCCTATGGCGGCCTCGTGATCCGGATGCCGGCCTATGCGCTGTTCTTCATGTATTTCACGCTTGCCAACGTGGGTCTGCCGGGGACAAGCGGGTTCGTGGGCGAGTTTCTGGCGATGATCGGCACCTTCCAGGTGAATACCTGGGTCGCGGCGGTGGCGGCCACGGGGGTGATCCTGTCGCCGGCCTATGCGCTGTGGCTTTATCGCCGGGTTATCTTCGGCGATCTGATCAAAGAGGCGCTGAAGTCGATCCTTGATATGGACAGGCGGGAAACGGCGATCCTGATCCCGCTGGTGATCATGACGCTGTATCTTGGCATCTATCCGGCAGCGGTGACCGATATCATCGGCCCCTCGGTGGCCGCGATGGTGACCAACCACGACGCGGCAATCGAGGCGGCGCGCGCGGCCGCACAAGTCGTGCAGAACTGAGATAGGACGGACGCGATGACCCCTGCCGATTTCACCACCGCCCTGCCCGAATTCGTTCTGGCCATCTTCGCCATGGGGGCCCTGATGGCGGGTGTCTATACGATCAAGGATGGCGCGGCGTCGCTGATCCTCTGGGCGACGGCGGCGCTGTTCGTGCTGCTTGCGGCCTGGATCGGCGTGGGCGGCGGCGGTGAGCGCGCGGCCTTTGGCGGCATGTTCATCGACGATCCTTTCGCGCGCTTTGCCAAGGTGATGATCCTGCTGTCGGCTGCCGCCGTTCTGGTCGTGTCAGAAGACTTCATGGCGCGGCGGGATTTGCTGCGCTTTGAGTATCCGATCCTTGTGGCCCTTGCGGTGCTGGGCATGATGGTGATGGTGTCATCGGGCGATCTGATCCTGCTTTACATGGGGTTGGAACTGCAGTCGCTGGCGCTTTACGTTGTGGCGGCGATCCGGCGTGACCACGCGAAATCGACCGAGGCCGGGCTGAAGTATTTCGTGCTGGGCGCCCTGTCGTCGGGCCTTTTGCTGTACGGTGCGTCGCTCACCTATGGCTATGCGGGCACAACGCAGTTTGCGGGCATCCTGTCCACGCTTGGGGGTGAGGTACCGCTGGGGCTTCTGTTCGGCCTTGTCTTCTTGATCTCGGGCCTTGCCTTCAAGGTATCGGCCGCGCCGTTCCACATGTGGACGCCGGATGTGTACGAAGGCGCGCCGACGCCAGTCACGGCTTTTCTTGCTACCGCGCCCAAGGTTGCGGCGATGGCGCTTTTTGCGCGCGTGATGTTCGATGCCTTCGGTGCCATCCCCGGCGATTGGGGGCAAGTGATCGCCGCGCTGGCCGTGGCCTCGATGTTCCTCGGGGCCATCGCGGCCATCGGGCAGCGGGATATCAAGCGACTGATGGCCTATTCATCTATCGCGCACATGGGATTTGCGCTGATCGGCCTTGCGGCGGGCACCGCAGTGGGGGTCGAGGCGATGCTGCTTTACATGGCGATCTATGTCGCCATGAACGTCGGCACCTTCGCCTTCATCTTGTCGATGGAGCGGGACGGGCGCGCGGTGACGGATATTGCCAGCCTCAACATGCTGTCGAAGACGGCGCCGTTACAGGCGATGGCGCTCTTGGTCCTGATGTTCAGCCTTGCCGGTGTGCCGCCGATGCTGGGCTTCTTTGCCAAATTTTCGGTGCTGAATGCCGCCGTGGCGGCAGACATGTCCTGGCTTGCGATTGCGGGCGTGATCGCCTCGGTCATCGGCGCGTTCTATTACTTGCGGATCGTGTTCTACATGTACTTCGGCAAAGAGGTCGAGGCGCTTGATACCCGCATGGCGACTGTCCCTTGGGTGATGATGGTTGCGATGTCTGCGGCGATGGTTCTGGGCGTGTTCAGCCTGTTCGGGATCGAGGGCGCCGCCGCCTTGGCCGCGCAAACGCTTGTCCGCTAGGGGCTGGCCTGCCGGGGTTGGGCGGATCGTGCTCGACACCGTGGACAGCACCAACGCCGAGGCCGTGCGGCGCAGTGATCAGGCGCCCCTGTGGATCCTTGCGGGCGAGCAGACAGTGGGGCGTGGGCGGCGGGGCCGCGCCTGGGCCAGCCCGCGCGGCAATTTCCATGCGACACTGCTGATCAAACCTGCCGGGCCGCCCGCCACCGTGGCCTTGCGCAGCTTCGCTGCGGCCCTTGCGCTGCGCGAGGCGCTGTCCGAGGTGAGCGGTTCGGCCAGGAGTTTCGCGCTGAAATGGCCCAATGACGTGCTTTGCAACGGTGGCAAGATCGCGGGCATCCTGCTGGAAAGCGCGGGGCAGGGGGCAGGTGTGGCGCATCTGGCCATCGGCATCGGGGTGAACCTGATCGCGGCGCCCGATCCGTCTTTCCTTGAACCCGGGGCCGTGCCGCCGGTAACGCTTTTGTCCGAAACCGGGCGGCGGATCGAGCCGCACATTCTGCTGGATGCGCTGGCCCCGGCCTTTGCCGCATGGGAGGCGCGTCTTGTGGCGGATGGTTTCCCCCCATTGCGTGCCGAATGGCTGGCGCATGCCGCGCGGCTGGGTGAGCCGATCCGCGCCCGCACGGGCAGCGCCACGCGCGAAGGCATCTTCGAGACGCTGGACGATACCGGTGCGCTGATCCTCGCCACCACCAGCGGCCGCGTGGCCATTCCCGCCGCCGATATCTTTTTCTGAGGTCTGCTCATGCTTCTGACAATCGACTGCGGCAATACAAATACCGTCTTTGGCCTGTGGGACGGCAGGGACTTCATCGCAAACTGGCGGATGGCGACGGATGCAAAACGCACGGCGGATGAATACTACGTCTGGCTGACGACACTGATGACCATCCGCAAGGTGGACGTCACGATCACGGATGCGATCATTTCGTCCACCGTGCCGCGCGTGGTGTTCAACCTGCGCGTCCTTTGCAACCGCTATTTCGATACCCGCCCGCTTGTGGTGGGCAAGCCCGAATGCAGCCTGCCCGTGCCGCCCCGCGTCGATCAGGGCACCACGGTTGGCCCGGACCGGCTGGTAAACACGGTGGCGGGCTTTGCGCGCCATGGCGGCGATCTGATCGTTGTGGACTTCGGGACCGCCACCACCTTTGACGTGGTCGATACCGATGGCGCCTACATCGGTGGGGTCATCGCCCCCGGTGTGAACCTCAGCCTTGAGGCGCTGCACATGGCGGCGGCTGCCTTGCCGCATATCGATATCACCAAACCGCAGGCGGTGATCGGGACGAATACGGTGGCCTGCATGCAGGCGGGCGTGTATTGGGGCTACGTTGGCCTTGTGGAAGGCATCGTGGCCCGCATCCGCGCTGAGCGGGAGCGCCCGATGCGGGTGATCGCGACAGGCGGTCTCGCCTCGCTTTTCGACCAGGGCACCACGGTATTTGATGCGGTGGAGGATGATCTGACCCTTCAGGGTCTCGTCCTGATCCACCGCTTCAATCTGGAATGAAGCCATGCGGGGGGCGTACCCCGCCGATGATACGAAGGACGACACGATGAAGAACCGATTGATCTACCTCCCCCTCGGCGGCGCGGGGGAAATTGGCATGAATGCCTATGTCTATGGCTATGGCCCCGAAGACAAGGAACGCCTGATCCTTGTCGATCTGGGCGTGACTTTCCCCGATATGGATACGACACCGGGGGTCGATCTGATCCTGCCCGACATGAGCTGGCTGATCGAACGCGCTGACCGGCTGGAGGCGATCTTCATCACCCACGCGCATGAGGATCACATCGGGGCGCTTGCGCATTTCTGGCCGCAGCTGAGGGCGCCGGTCTATGCGCGCCGCTTTACCGCCACCATCGGGCGGCTGAAGTTTGATGAGTTCGGCCACCCCAAGGATGCGATCAAGGTGGTGGAGCCGCGGCCTGAGACGATCACGGCAGGCCCCTTCCGCGTGCAGTTCCAGCCGATCAGCCATTCGATCCCCGAAAGCTCGGCCCTCGTGATCGACACGCCCGATGCGCGGCTGGTGCATACTGGCGACTTCAAGCTCGACCCCTCACCTCTGGTCGGCGAGCCGTGGGATCCGGACGCCTTTGCTGCCATCGCCGCCGAGAAGCCGGTGGCTGCCCTGATGTGCGATTCCACCAACGTGTTTTCGCCCAACCCCGGGCGGTCGGAATCCACCCTGCGCACGCCCTTGGCCGAGATGATCCGGGCGGCAAAGGGGATGGTCGTTGCCACGACCTTTGCCTCGAACGTGGCGCGGCTGAAAACGCTGGCCGAGGCTGCCGTGGCCGCCGATCGCACCGTATGCCTGTTGGGCCGCGCGATGCAGCGCATGGTGCGCGCGGCGGAAGAGGCAGGCGTTCTGAACGGCTTTCCGCGTGTGATAACCGCAGAGGATGCGGTCGACGTGCCGCGCGGCAACCTGATGCTGATCGTAACGGGCAGCCAGGGCGAGCGGCGTGCGGCTTCGGCACAATTGTCGCGCGGGCGGTATCTGGGGCTCGAGATGAAAGAGGGGGATACATTCCTTTTTTCCTCGCGCACCATTCCCGGCAACGAACGTGGCGTGCTTTCCATCATGAACGCATTCTCGGAAATGGGTGTCGAGGTGGTGGACGAATCCGGTGGGCGCTATCACGTGTCCGGCCATGCGAACCGACCCGATCTGAAAACTGTGCACACGATCCTGAAGCCCGCCATGCTGATCCCGATGCACGGTGAGCATCGCCATCTGCGTGAACACGCAAAATTGGCAGCCGAATCCGGCATCGCCTCGGAAGTGATTTCCAACGGGATGATGGTGAACCTGAGCGGCGACGCCATGGAGGTTGCCGAATACATCGAGACAGGGCGCACCTATCTGGATGGTTCGGTGATGATCGGTGCGCGTGATGGCGTGGTGCGCGACCGTATCCGCATGGCGCTGAATGGCCACGTTCTGGCAACGGTGCTGCTGGACGAAGAAGACGCGCCGCTTGGCGATGCCTGGGTGGAACTGATGGGCCTGCCCGGAACCGGCAAGAGCCGTAGCCCCCTTTCAGACGTGCTGGAGCGCGAGTTGAGCCAGTTTCTGGATGGTGCGGGCGCAAAGATCATGCGCGACGATGACAAGCTGGACGAGGCGATCCGCCGCGTGATCCGGCAAGTCTCGATGGAAGAGATCGGCAAGAAGCCCGAGGTGACGGTTGTGGTCAGCCGTCTGTCAGAGGGCTAGGGACGCTCCGACGCTTTCTGCCGCAGAAAGCCATCCAACGGGCCGTTCCGGGGGGGCTCGCCCCCCGGAAATCCACCACCGCTCAGTCGTTCGAGGGTCAGCCTTCGGTGCCGGTCGCCGCGATCTCTTCTTCGGCGTCGTCTGTTCCAGCCGCCGGCAGCTTGAAGCTGCGCAGGATGAAATCGGGCACATGGTCGCCCATTCCGACAACACGGTCGCGCCGGTCGTCGCGGCGATCATCGCGCCGGTCGTCCCTGCGCTCGGGGCGGCGCTCTTCGCGCGGTGCAGGGGCTTCGGCCACGACGGGCGCGGGCGATGGCGCCTCTTCGCGCGCAGCCTCGCGCGGTGCGCGGGGTGTCGCTTCGCGCTTGTCATCCCGACGCTCCCCCCCGCGTGAGCGGCTGCGGCTGCGCGAGGATGGGGCGCTGCGCTCTTCCGTGCGCGCACCGGGTTCGGGCATGTCTAAGCCTTCGGGCAGGCTGCCGCGCGGGATCGGCTGCTTCACAAGGCTTTCGATCGCCGCGATGTATTTGTCATCCGATGTGACCGCGATGGTGTAGGCCTTGCCTTTGCGGCCCGCGCGTCCCGTGCGGCCGATACGGTGCACGTAATCCTCGGGGTGCGAGGGCACGTCGAAGTTGAAGACATGACTGACAGCGGGAATGTCGAGCCCGCGCGCGGCCACGTCGGACGCCACCAGCAGGTGCACCGAG
Source organism: Rhodobacterales bacterium (assembly GCA_038251625.1). GTDB lineage: Bacteria > Pseudomonadota > Alphaproteobacteria > Rhodobacterales > Rhodobacteraceae > JBBQXK01. The sequence continues at coordinate 33,785 of JBBSBE010000007.1, read as the reverse complement.
CCGTCGCGGAAGCCATCAAGCGTGCGCGTGCGGACCGACTGGTCAAGGTCGCCATGGATAGGCGAGGCGTTGAAGCCATGCTGTTTCAAAGACTTCGCCACCACATCCACATCCATCTTGCGGTTGCAGAAGATGATTGCGTTGGTGCAGCTTTCGCCTTCGGCACGGATCAGCGCGCGCAGCACGGCACGCTTTTCGGCAAAGCTCTGGTCGCGGCGCGAGGGCGCGAACTGGATCAGCGCCTGCTCGATGGTTTCTGACGCGGTGGCCTGACGCGCCACTTCGATCTTCACCGCGCTTGAGAGGAACGTGTTGGTGATCCGCTCGATCTCGGGCGCCATGGTGGCAGAGTAGAAGAAGGTCTGGCGGGTCGGCGGCGTCAGGGCGAAGATACGCTCGATATCGGGAATGAAGCCCATGTCGAGCATCCGGTCGGCCTCGTCCACCACCATGATCTGTACGCCGTTCAGCAGCAGTTTGCCCCGCTCGAAATGATCGAGCAGGCGGCCGGGCGTGGCGATCAGCACGTCGACGCCCCGGTCGATCAGCTTGTCCTGTTCGCCAAAAGCCACGCCGCCGATCAGCAGCGCCTTTGTCAGCTTGGTATGTTTGGCGTAAACCTCGAAATTCTCGGCCACCTGCGCGGCGAGTTCGCGCGTGGGCGCAAGGACGAGGCTGCGTGGCATACGTGCCCGCGCCCGGCCTTTGCCAAGGATTGTGATCATCGGCAACGTGAAGCTTGCCGTCTTGCCGGTGCCCGTCTGGGCGATCCCCAACACGTCGCGCCCTTCAAGGGCATGCGGAATGGCTTGCGCCTGAATCGGGGTCGGGGTCTCGTAGCCAGCTTCGGAAACGGCTTGCAATACGCGCGGGTCCAGCGCGAGGTCAGAAAACTTGGTCATGTGCGTCCTGTTATTGCGGCATCGGGCCGCAAGGGAAAAAGGAGGGACGCAAAAGTATCCGGGCGTCCCGGCGTCGTGCGGGGCCGATGCCCCACTCCGCGCGCCTAGCCCAAAGCGCGGCGAAGGTCAAGTTTCCGTGGCTTTGCCGATGCGTTTGGCCGCACGTTTGGCCGCCTGTTCGGCCCGCATGACGCCAATGCGCCGAAAGACACCACCAGGATCGGCGTTCAGCCGCTCCAGAAGATCGCAGGCGAGCGGCCCCAGAACCGGCATCTTTTCCGCCCGCTGCCACATCGGTGCCAGCAGATTGATGTCAAGGCCACCGCTTGCCAGCGCAAAAGGCTCCATCCCCATTGGAAGGGAGGCGTCGGCGCGCTTGCGGCGGAACGGGGCATCGGGCGTCTGGCCCGAATGCAGACGCTCAAACTCGTAAAGCTTCATCAGACTGAAAAGCACATTCAATTCGCTTCCCAGAAGGCGCTGACCGGGCGTGGCGCCATGCTGGCCGAAGGTGATCGCGGCAGATATCAGCCACCGCAGGGGCAGCTCTGCCATCAACGTCGGCCCCTCCTCCGCCCACATCCGCAGAAAGAGCGGCGCTGCCACGCGCGGCTGGCGGCGTTTGCGAAGATGGCTGACCAGTACCGCATGAAGGACCGCAAGCTCTGACAATCCCTGCAATTCCTCGCGCAACGCATGCGCCTTGGACGCATGCGCGCTCGCGCCGTTTGCCAGCCGTCCGGGCGGCGCGGCCGGGGTACGCGCAAGCGATGCCAGATCCACGTCCGGCGCGGGCAGCGCCTCGCCTTCTGCAAAGCCAAGTCGACCGCGGCGCTTTTCCCATAGCGCAATCATCGTTTCCGGTGCACCGGGATAGGTCAGCGCGGATGCCAAGGTCACCTCCTCTTCCGACTGATCGTCCGTCGTGTGGCCACACGCGCTGAAACGGCTGCCGCGCGCGCTGTCGTCTTCATCACGCGCAGGCGCACCACCGCGCGGCGATAGGCGGGGTCTTCCAGATCGTCGAGCAGGGCCCCGGTTTCATAGTCAAGCGGAACGTGATGCAGGGCTGGATTCATCCGGTAGATCAGGTCATCGACGGCAAGGCTTTCGTGGCGATATTCGTCATCAAAGCTCATCGACAGGCCGATCATCCGGCGACTGTTGAACGGCGACAGGTAGAAATGGTGCACAAGCCCGGGGAAAGTGAGGCCGAGCGATGCGCAATAGTAGATTTCCGCGAACATCATATCGACCGATTTTTCGCGCACGCAGCCGGGCAACGCATCGACCCAGGCCTTGTAGCGGGCACCGAAGCGGCGAAAGATCTTGCGGGTGAATTCGGGGTAGGGCACCGGCATCAGCCGTTTGACTTGCCATATCAGATCGGCGCGTGCCGCCTCGCCCTTGCGGTCCAGAAAAACGGCGCGCAGGATATCGGTCTGGTGGCCGCGCAGGATCACCGTGTCCTCCGCGAGAAACCTGCTGACGCCCTTGCCCACGTTCGTGGGTGGGGGGCCATCAAGACCCGTCGCCACCTGCCAGATCGCGGTTTCGCGCGCCAGATCGTCAGCAGGGATGCGATCCGTCTTGAAATCGTGCACTTCAAGCGGGACCCGCAGGGCATCGGCCACATGGCGCGCGATGGCGGCATCTTTGCGCGTGCCGTAGTTGGTGATGTGGGTAAAGACGTGACGCAACCGCCCGAGCCGCCCTTGGGCAAAGCCCGCGATGATGCGGCTGTCGCGTCCGCCCGTGATCGGCAGGGCGCAGGGTAAACCCGCGATCAGCGCCTCGGTCACATGCCGCCCGGCGTCGATGATCTGGCTGTAGGCTTCCGCATAGTCGGCCTTGTCGAGATGGAAGGACTGGTCTGCGCGGGGCCAGAACCGGGTTTCGCGGAACGTCCTGAGATCAAGCCAGCAATTTGGATTGAGCCGTCGCACCCGGCGGTCGCGCGTGTCAAAGAGGGTGTACTTTGCGCCACGCTCTGCCACTGCGGCGTGGTCATAATCCGGGCGCTCCATCACCGCATCGTCAATGGCAAGGTAAAGCGAGGCTGCCACCCGCCGCAGCTTTCGGTTATAGACCACGCCGTTCATGCCCGTCGCATCGCAGTAAACCCGCACGTCGCCGCCAATCGCTGCTAGCAGCGTGTACCGCCCGGTCAGCGTTTCCAGCCAGCCTTCAAGTGCCGCGAAGGGGGCCTCGTCGTGGCAGTCGATATCGGGGATGCTGCATTCGGCCCCAAGAAGCCCGCCACCATCGACGGCGATACCGAGAAGCAGACCAAAGCTCATCCCGTGCGCGTCCCGCAAACGCGATACGCGCACCGCGTTGCCGGTACTGACGAAGTGCCCTGCAAAGGGATGCACGTTGAAGCCCGCCGCCTCAACGGGCTGCCGGGAGATCGCGTATTGATATCGAAACGCCACGGCGAAATCCACGCCGCGGGTTGCGCATTCTGCCAGCGCCTGCATTGACCGTCCTGCCCGACTTTCCGTCTTTTGTGCAAAGCGTGACAAACGTGGACAGAGGGCGCCACCCTTTTGGCGCATCGTTGGTCTCAACCCATAGATTTTTCGTCAAATTTGCCACAATTGGCAGAGGGTTGGCTCAGACCATCATCTCTTTGGTGGCGGTGAGTTTCAGAGCGGGATGGTCGCGCTCGATCCGGTCGATATCCCACTTCAGACGGGTCAGGTACACCATGTCGCCGTCATGGTCGGTGGCAAGGTGGCCCTTGTTGACGGATGCAAACTTTTCAACCTCCGCCTTCGGCCCGGTGACCCAGCGGGCCGAGGTAAAGGCCGAAGGCTCGAACCGCACGGGCAGGGCATATTCCTGCTCGATCCGGCTGGCCAGAACATCAAATTGCAGCGCCCCGACCACACCGACGATGAAGCCCGATCCGATCTGCGGCTTGAAGACCTTGGCGGCCCCTTCCTCGGCGAATTGCATGAGCGCCTTTTCCAGATGCTTGGCCTTCATCGGATCGCCCGCGCGCACGCCTTGCAAAAGTTCCGGCGCGAAGGACGGGATGCCCGTGAAGCGCAGCGCCTCGCCTTCGGTCAGTGCGTCGCCAATGCGCAATTGTCCGTGGTTCGGGATGCCGATGATATCGCCGGCCCAAGCCTCTTCCGCCAGTTCCCGGTCGGCGGCGAGGAACATCACCGGGTTCGCCACGGCCATCGGTTTTTTCGTGCGCACGTGGGTAAGCTTCATGCCGCGGATGAAGTGGCCCGAGGCGAGGCGGACGAAAGCCACGCGGTCGCGGTGCTTGGGGTCCATGTTGGCCTGAACCTTGAAGACAAAGCCCGTGACCACCGGTTCCTCGGGAAGGATCTCGCGCTCCTTGGCGCGCTGGATCTGCGGCTCTGGCCCCCACTCGCCCATGCCGTCCATCAGTTCCTTGACACCGAACGAGTTGATCGCCGAACCGAACCAGATCGGCGTGAGCGAGCCGTTGAGGAAATTTTCGCGGTTGAAGGCCGGCAAGAGTTCCCGCGCCATTTCAAGCTCTTCCAGGAATGTCTTCAGAAGATCGGCCGGAATGTGCTGGGCCAGCTTGGGGTCGCTGAGGCCGTTGATCTTGATGGATTCCGCGACCCGGTTGCGATCGGCACGGTCCATCAGTTCCAGCCGGTCGTGCAGGATGTCGTAGCATCCAAGGAAATCGCGCCCCGTCCCGATGGGCCAGGAGGCGGGGGCCACGTCGATGGCAAGGTTTTCCTGAATCTCGTCGATGATCTCGAACGTGTCGCGGCTTTCGCGGTCCATCTTGTTGCAGAAGGTCAGGATCGGCAGGTCGCGCAACCGGCAAACCTCGAACAGCTTGCGCGTCTGGCTTTCCACGCCCTTTGCTCCGTCAATAACCATGATCGCGGCATCGACTGCGGTCAGCGTGCGGTAGGTATCTTCGGAAAAGTCGCTGTGGCCGGGGGTATCGACCAGATTGAAGCGGTAGGTGCCATACTCGAAACTCATCGCCGAAGCGGAAACGGAAATGCCGCGCTCCTGCTCCAGTTTCATGAAGTCTGACCGCGTGCGCCGCGCCTCGCCCTTTGCGCGCACCTGACCGGCCATCTGGATCGCGCCGCCAAACAGCAGGAACTTTTCGGTCAGCGTGGTCTTGCCCGCATCGGGGTGCGAGATGATCGCGAAGGTGCGACGTCGGGCGATTTCAGGCGGAAGGGCGGCGCGGTTCTGCATGGCCGGGCTATAGGGCCAGCCGTGGCCAAGCGCAACGGGCAGGCCTGTCTTGATCGCGTCATGAAATGCGCGTAGGGTGAGAACAATAAATGAACATCTGTGAGGACGCCATGACGCTGACCGACATTGCAAACGAACTGGTCGCAGGCTGCCGCGAGGGGCGCGCAAGCGCAAACCTCGACAAATTGTACGCCCCCGACGCGGTGTCGGTCGAGGCTGCAGATATGGGCGGCGGACGCGAGACGAAGGGCCTTGCCGGTATCCATGGCAAGCATGACTGGTGGGAAAGCGCGCACATCATCCACGGCGCCACTGTCGAAGGCCCGTTCGTCCATGGCGATGATCGGTTTGCCGTAATCTTCGGCATGGATGTCGAGACAAAGGAAACCAAAGAGCGCATGCAGATGCGCGAGGTCGCCGTCTATCACGTGGCCGATGGCAAGATCGTGCGGGAAGAATTCTTCTACGGCGCGTCCTAGCGTCGGCCCGGCCCGCCCTTCAGGCCCGGCACCAAGGCATCAACGGCACCGGCATCCGCTTCGGTGCCGAAATGCTGAACCTGGCTCAGGCCCGGAAACCGGGCGCGCAGGTCTTCGGCGAATTCGGCGGGCAGGCGCGTGACGGTGGCCTCGTTGACCATCAGGCTTTCGACCGGGATCCCTTCGGCATAGATGATCTCGTGCGCGTCGAACACAAGGCTGAAGTAATCGACAAAGCCGCCCTGATGGCGAAACACGGTTTCGTCGTTCACCAGATGCTTGGCCTGCACCAGAACCTCCGACGTGCCCATCCCTGCCTTGCGCTGGCGCTGGTAGAGAAAGATGCGGTGGTGTGGGCTGACGATCAGATCACCCGCATTGCCAAGCGTACCCTTGGTGATGACGACGGGCGCAAAACTGCCCACCGCCCGCAGCGTGGCCCTGCCCACCCAGCGCACCGGCTGTCGCCCGTGATCGCGGGTCAGCACCAGGGTGCCGGGCGCCAGCGCCTCGATCGGGCTTTGGCGGCCATCGCCGAGCGTGATCAGCGTCCCGCGTGCAAAGGACATGCAGATCAGGTCTGACAATTGAACCTTGCCCGGGTCCTGTTCCACCGACAACAGCGTGTAATCCGAGCGGACGGCCATGGGAGACAAGGGCAGCGTGCAGAGATCGGCCCCCTCGATATCAATCAGCAGAAGGTCCATGCCTTCGCCGCCCCCGCCCATCATGCGGTAGCGCGCGATCAGGCGCACCGCCGCACCCGCCATGCCAATCTCGGATCCGTCGGCGACGCTTTGCCCGCCGACCCCGTGCCCAAGCGCAAGCCGCAAGGGCCTTGCCTCGGGGTCCAGCCGATAGATATCGCCCGCGCAAACGTCTTCGGGAAGCGCCAGCCCTTCACCGACGTTTACGCCCTGGCTGACAAAGATATCACCGGCGACGAAGACCTGGCAGGTCTGCGCGACAGGCGAGGATGCGGCAGGCTGCGGCAAGTCCAAACACTCCGATGGTGCCGTATGGGGCAAGTTTGGCGGTTAGCAGACTGCCTACCCAAGCGTCAACGTGGCCTTTCCTCACCCGGGCAGTCCTGCTAACCCAAGCAGGCATCAGCACAAGGGAGGGTCGGATGGACCTTGGTATCAGGGGAAAGCGGGCACTGGTCTGCGCGGGCTCCAAAGGGCTGGGGCGCGGCTGCGCCGAAGCGCTGGCCGGGGCAGGCGTGTCGCTGGTCCTGAACGCGCGCGGGGCAGAGGCGCTGGAGGCCACGGCAGCGGCGATCCGGGCGGCCCACGGGGTGGACGTGGTGACGGTTGCGGCCGACATCACCAGCGAGGAGGGTCGGGCGCAGGTGCTTCAGGCTGCGGGCACAGTGGATATCCTTGTCACCAACGCAGGCGGCCCGCCGCCCGGTATCTGGTCCGACTGGGGGCGGGCGGATTTCATCCGTGCGCTCGATGCCAACATGCTGACACCCATCGCGCTGATGACGGCGCTGATGCCCGGGATGATCGACCGTGGTTGGGGCCGCGTGGTGAATATCACCTCGCAATCGGTGAAGGCGCCGGTCCCGGCGCTGGGGCTGTCCAATGCGGCGCGCACGGGTCTGACGGGGTATGTCGCGGGTACGGCGCGGCAGGTGGCGCAGTATGGCGTGACGGTAAACAACCTGCTGCCCGGCATCCATGATACCGACCGCGCGGTGGCCTTGGATGGCGGTGTAAGCCGGGCGCAGAACATCTCGGTCGAAGAGGCGCGGGCCAACCGCGAGGCGACGATCCCCACCCGCCGCTACGGAACGGCGGCCGAGTTTGGGGCGATGTGCGCGTTTCTGTGCTCGCAGCATGCGGGCTTTATCGTGGCGCAGAACATCCTTCTGGATGGAGGTGCGACGAACGCCACGATCTGATGCGGGGCCGCATGGTGGCCCCATGCGCGCCCACATCCTTCATCCGATGGCACGCAGCGCAGGGCGCCTGGGGATTGCAGGGCGGGGCTTGCGCTGTTATCTGCGCGGTAATCCCGATGGAAACGCTCGGAAAACATGCCCCTGCCTGACCCGCTTCTGGAAACCGAAGGCCTGACCCGACGCTTTGGCGGGGCGCCGGTTGTGGATGGGGTCACGCTTTCGGTGGCGGCGGGGCAGGTGATGTGCCTTCTCGGCCCGTCGGGTTGCGGCAAGTCCACCACGCTGCGGATGATCGCGGGCGTCGAGTTGCCGGATGCGGGCCGGGTGCGGATCGCCGGGCGGATTGTAAGCGGGCCGGGCGTCTTCGTGCCGCCAGAGGCGCGGTCGGTGGGGCTGATGTTTCAGGATTTCGCGCTTTTTCCGCATCTGACCGTGGCGCAGAACGTGGGCTTTGGCCTCCGGGGCGAGGGCCGCGCGGCGCGGGTGGGGGCGCTCTTGGAGCGTGTAAACCTGACGGGTTTTGGCGGCAAGCATCCACACCAGTTGTCGGGCGGTGAGCAGCAGCGTGTGGCACTGGCCCGCGCGCTGGCGCCACGCCCCCGCGTGATGCTGATGGACGAACCCTTTTCCGGCCTCGACAACCGACTGCGCGACGGCATCCGCGACACCACGCTCGAGGTGTTGAAGGAAGAGGGCACCGCCGTCCTGCTGGTCACGCACGAACCGGACGAAGCCCTGCGGATGGGCGACGAGATCGCGCTGATGCGGGGCGGCCAGATCGTGCAGCGCGGCAGCCCCTACAACATCTACAACGCGCCGGTGGACCGTGCGGCGGCGGCGTTCTTCAGCGATATCAACGTGATCAAGGGGGTTTCCCGCGGTGCGCTGACGGATACGCCGTTTGGCGCCTTTCTGACCCCCGGCCACGCGGACGGGGCCGGGGTCGAGATCGTGATCCGGCCCCAACACCTCAAGATCGACTTTGACCGCGCAGGTCGCGGCCCCGATCCCACCCCGCAGGACGGCACGCCCGCGCGCGGCACGGTCACGCGGGCGCGCTATCTGGGCCGCGAAAGTCTGGTGGATTTCGCAATGGATTTCGGCGCGGCACGCCTGACGGCATCGGTGCCCGGCGTGTTCCTTCCCAAGCCCGGCACCACGCTTTGGCTGATGATCCGGCGCGACCGCTGCTTTGTCTTTCCCGCGCGCGATCAGGTGTCCTAGCTCTGATCGGCGCCCGTGTGTTCCGCCGGGGCAGGCAGTGACCCCCGATGATCGAGGCGGGCCATGTAGTCTGCCAGTTCGCGCCCGGGTTCTGCTGCGAACGCCCCGCCAGCAAGGCCAAGGCGCTCGATCCGGTCAAGCCGGAACGTGCGAAAGTCGGCCCGCGTCTCGCAAAAGGCGGCCAGCGTCCAGACCCGCCCCCAGAATTCAAGCTGCAAAGGCCGCACAATACGGGTGGTAAGGGCGCGCCCAGCATCGCGGTAGTCAACGCGCAGCCGTTCGCGTTCGCGCAAGGCATGGCGCAGGGTCGGCAGGTGGATGGCGCTGTCTTCCGTCTCGCGCCCGGTAAAGATGAAAGGGCCCGTCGCACCCGGGGTGGCCACCAGACGGGCTGGCAGAACGCCCTCCACCTTGGCACGCAGCGACTGCGCCGCACGCGCCAGTGAGGGATCGGCCCCGCGCCCGACCAGCGCCGCCCCAAGGCGCAGCGCCTCGATCTCGTCGGCTGTCAGCGTCAGGGGTGGCAGGTCGATGGCTTCGCGCAGGATATAGCCCACGCCACGCTCGCCATCGACCGGAAGGCCAGAAGCCTGCAAAGCACCCATGTCGCGCCAGATCGTGCGCACTGACACCTCTACCTGTGCGGCCATGGATCGGGCGGTATGCAACCGCCCGTCACGCAGGATCTGGATCAGGTCGAACAGACGGTCGGTGCGGCGCATCGCGTCAGGGTGCCGGGACAGGCGGGGCCGGTCAATCGCCCATGCGCCATCGGATGCCGGGATGCGACATCGCGATGGAGGCAGGGTCGATGGCGACGATGAAGGCCGTGAAGGCCGGGTCGGCCATCATCACCGCCGCTGCCGCTTCTGCCTGCGCGCGGGTCTGCCACTCCACAAGGTCGGTCCAAAGACCACCGTCGCCTTGCAGCAGGCGGCGGGAAACAAAGCCGGGCTGGCGGGAAAGGGGCGCCTCTGTCGCCCGGGCGGCGGTCAGGAAAGCGGCCTCGGTTGTGCCTGGAGCGAGGCGGAAGGTGACCACCTCCATCACCGGGCCGGCGGCGCCATCGGCGCGCACCGCATCTGCGGGGGCAAGGGCGATCAGCAGGGACAGGGCAGTAAGGCAGCGCATGGCGGGTCCTTTCAGGGTTGCGATGCGCCCCTTCTGGCAGGGGCCAACTGACAACACCCTGTCAGCTATCTGCCTCTGCCCCCACTTGCGGCAGAAGCGTGGTGATCTTGGCCATCAGGTTGCGCGCGGCGCGGGCATGCAGCCCGCCCGACGCCTCGACATGCCGCAACCCCTCTGCCAGCGCCGCCGCCTCATCCGCCGTCATCACCATCGGGGGCAGCACCAACGGCGCGCGCAGGATGTAGCCCAGCCCCCGCGCGCCCTCGACCGGCAGGCCGGTGGCGGCCATCACCCCCATGTCGCGCCAGATCGTGCGGGTGGAGACCCCCATTTCACCGGCCAACTCCTCTGCCGTATGCAGCCGCCCGTCGCGCAGGATGCGGATCAGATCATAGATGCGGTCATCCCGTTTCATCGGCAGAGCCCCCACTTACTGACAAAATACTGTCAGTTGTGAGCCCTGCCAAGCCGTTTCGGCCTTTGCAGCGCGCCGCCGTGTGGATAAATCAACCCCCATCCGGCGCCCCGGCCAAGGGGTGCGCTACCGTTCAGGGAGCCACAGACATGCTGAACAACATCGGCCTTCCCGGCCTTCTTCTTATCGCCGTCGTCGTGCTCGTGCTTTTCGGGCGCGGCAAGATTTCTTCGCTGATGGGCGAAGTGGGCAAGGGCATCACCGCCTTCAAGCGTGGCGTGAAGGATGAAACCGCCGAGATCGAGCGGGCATCATCGGACGCAGAGGCACGCGACGTGACGCCCACGCCCGAAAAAGACAAGGCGTAAGCGCGCCCCATGCTGGATATCGGTGGCAGTGAACTTCTCGTCATCGGGATTGTGGCGCTGATCGTGATCGGCCCCAAAGACCTGCCCGAGATGTTTCGCACCCTGGGCCGGTTCACCGCGCGGGCGCGGGGCATGGCGCGCGAATTCAGCCGCGCCATGGAAGCCGCCGCCGATGAGGCGGGGGTCAAGGATGTCGCCAAGGATATCAAGGACGCCACCAGCGCGCGCAGCATGGGCCTTGATTCGATGAAAGACGCCGCGCGCAAGTTTGAAAACTGGGATCCGCTGAAAGCGTCGAAACCGGCCCCTGCAAAGCCCGTGGTTGCCGTCGGGCCGAAACCGGCCACCCCCGCCGCCGGCACGGTGGCTGTGGACGCCCCACCCGCCGTGCCCACGCCACCTGCCGAAGCCAAACCGATGGGCCCGGCCACTGCGGCCCTGTCCGAAGCCAGAGCCGCCAAACGCGCGGCCGCCCGCGCCGCCGTGGCCGAGGCCGCAGCCGACACCACAAAGGGCGACGCATGACCGTCAAGGATGACATCGACGACAGCGCCGCCCCGCTGATCGAGCATCTGGCCGAACTGCGCAACCGGCTAATCTGGTCTGTGATCGCGTTCCTTGTGGCGATGATCGCGTGTTTCGTCGTGGCCGAGCCGATCCTCGATATCCTGCTGCGCCCCATCGAAGAGGCGATGCGGGCCTTGGGCAACCCACATCCCGTGATGCAGTACACCGCACCGCAGGAATACTTCTTTACCCTGATCCGCATCTCGATGGTCGGTGGGATCGCCCTGTCTTTCCCCGTGATCGGGTACCAGTTGTGGCGCTTCGTGGCACCGGGCCTTTACCGCAACGAAAAGAATGCCTTTCTGCCCTTCCTTCTGGCGTCGCCCGCGCTTTTCATCATCGGGGCCACATTCTCGCATTACGTGGTGACGCCGCTGGCGATGAAGTTCTTCCTTGGCTTTGCCGATGCGTCTTCGCTGATCTCAGCGGTGATCCCGAACCTGACGGGTACACCGGGGGCCGAGGTTGCGGCGGCGCCGCCGGTGCGCGAGGCGGGCATCGACATCGTGTTTCAGGGCAAGGTCAACGAAACTCTGGATATCTCGTTGAAGTTGATCATCGCGTTCGGGCTTTGCTTCCAGCTTCCGGTGCTGCTGACGCTGATGGGGAAGGCGGGCATCGTTACCGCAGCCGGGCTGGCCAAGATGCGCAAATATGCACTGGTGCTGATCCTGCTGCTGGCCGCGATCGTCACCCCGCCTGATGTGATGTCGCAGATGATCCTCTTCTTTGCGGTCTATCCGCTCTATGAAGTGTCGATCTTCCTGATCCGCCGGATCGAGAGGCGGCGCGAGGCGGATTTGCGCGCGCAAGGCCTTTGGGTCGATGACGAACCTGACGAGGATGATCCCGCCGAGGGCAAGGCATGACGGGCGATCCGTTGGAGCGTATCGCCGCCGCGCTGGAGCGGATGAACCCGCCCCCGCTTGGTGTGCCGGATTTCGGTGCCGCCGATGCCTTTGTCTGGCATGTGGCGCCAGACCGGCTGGATCCGGTGGCCAACGTCAGCCGCGTTGATCTGTCGTTGCTGGTCGGCGTCAACCGCGCGCGGGATATCCTGATCGAGAACACGCGCCATTTCGCTGCCGGATTGCCTGCCAACAACGCCCTTCTCTGGGGTGCGCGGGGGATGGGAAAATCGAGCCTCGTCAAGGCAGTGCATGCGAAAGTTCGCGCAGACGGTCTGCCGCTGAAACTGGTGGAGTTGAGCCGCGAGGATTTGCCGAGCGTCACGCGCCTCCTGCGCCATCTGCGCGCCGCGTCCGAGCGGTTCATCCTGTTCTGCGATGACCTGTCCTTCAGCCACGATGATCAGCACTACAAGTCGCTGAAAGCGGTGCTGGACGGCGGGATTGAAGGGCGGCCAGAGAATGTGATCTTCTACGCCACCTCGAACCGCCGTCACCTGATGCCCCGCGACATGATCGAGAACGAACGCTCGACTGCCATCAGCCCGTCCGAGGCGGTCGAGGAAAAGGTGTCGTTGTCGGATCGGTTCGGGCTCTGGCTTGGCTTCCACCCCTGCACGCAGGATGATTACCTCGAGATGATCCGGGGCTACTGCGCCGCGCATGGGCTGGTGATCGACGAGGCAACGCTGCGGGGTGAAGCCATCGAATGGCAAGCCACGCGCGGGGCGCGTTCGGGCCGCGTGGCGTGGCAGTTCTTCACCGATCTTGCGGCGCGCCACGGCGTGCGGGTCTGACGCACGCCTGATGACCCGGTGGAAACCGCCCCCGTCCATCGCCCCCCCTCGGTGGAGGGGGATGGGGGCAGCTTCAGTTCAGATAGCCGGACGGGTCCACCGCATCCACGCCCTTTCGTACCTCGAAATGCAGGAACGATGGCGTCGCGGCCCGGATCACGGCGATCTGCTGGCCGCGCTTCACCGTGGCGCCCTTGGCCACGCTCACGCGGTCGATCCCGGCATAGACGGTCAGCAACCCGTCGGGGTGGCGCAGCACCAGTATGGGCACTTGTTCCGTATCCTTTGTGATCGCGGCCACAGTGCCATCGGCCGCCGCGCGGACGGGCGTGCCGGGTGAGGCGGCAAGGTCGATCCCTTCGTTCTTGCCCTTGGCAAAGCCCCGAATGATCTTGCCATCGACCGGCAGACCCATCCGCGAGGCAGAAGCGCCGGTTCGCTGGGTGCCAAGGTTGGGCGAGGCCGGGGTGCCGGTTGCTGCCGCCGATGCGGCGGGCGGATTGTCGGCGGGCAAGGGTTTGCTGGCCGAAGGCGGAACCGGCGTGGGTGATCCTTGGCCCGGTTGCGGCTCTGTCGGGCGGGCGGCTGCGGCCGATTGGGCGGCTGTCGGGATCAGCAGGAACTGCCCTTCGCGCACCACAAGATCGGGCCCAAGCGCGTTCCAATCCGCCAGCGCCCGCGTACTGACGCCGTATTGCCGCGCGATGATCGAGGCTGTTTCGCCGCGCAGCACCCGGTGGCGCTGCGGCTCTGTCCCGGCCGGCGGCTGCGTTCCGGTGGCCCGGTCGATCGCACCGCCCGCAATCGTTGTCACGTCGATAGGGCCCGTCGCATTGCCGCCGCCGATGATCGCGCCTTGCGCGATGCCGCTGCCTGCCGCACCCAAGGGCGGTTCGGACACGCGGCCGGGCAGCGCAAGGATCTCGCCCGCGCGCAGCCCGTCACCCGGCTGCAGGGCGTTGAACCGCGCCAGCGATGCCGCATCCACGCCGACCCGGCTGGCCACCGCCTGCACCGTGTCGCCGCGCCGGGCCAGAGCCACCTGATAGCCGGGGTAGGACAGAACGCCACGACTGTCGGGTGTTGGTAGATTGGCCGTTGCGCCCTGTGCCGCTTCGGTCGTGTTGCCAAGCCCCGGATTGCGCAGGTCCCAGTCCAGCCCCTCTGGCCTGCAGCCCGCGATGGCGACAAGGCAAAGCGCAGCAGCGGTCACGCGGGAAGGGGGGGTACGCATCGGCTCGGCCTCGCTGGTTTCGCCCGGGTTGGCCCCGGTGCGCTTTCTGGTTTCGCCCCGCTCTCCGGGCCGTCAGTCTGCGGCCATGCCGCCGATCAAAGGCACAAAGCGCACCGGGCGCAGTTCTTCGTAGTGAAACCCATCCTCGCCCCGCGATACCTTTATCAGGCTTTGCACGGCATCGGACTGGCCCACTGGCAAGACCATGATACCCCCGATCTTCAACTGGGCCAAGAGGGGCCCGGGTGCATCTTCGGCCGCGGCGGTGACAAGGATGCGGTCGAACGGCCCCTGCTCTGGCAGCCCGTGGCTGCCATCGGCGGCAAGTGCGGTGATGTTGGGGATCGCAAGGCGGCGGAACACCTCCATCGCCTCGCGCACAAGGCGGCGATGGCGGTCGACGGTGTAGACGCGGCGGGCAAGCTGGCTGAGGATCGCAGCCTGATAGCCAGAGCCTGTGCCCACCTCCAGCACCGTGTCGCGCGGGTTCACGGCCAGCGCCTGCGTCATCAGCCCGACGATCGAGGGCTGGCTGATCGTCTGGCCGCAGGCAATGGGAAGGGGCATGTCCTCGTAGGCGCGTCCCGCGAAAAGCCCGGTGACAAAGGCGCCCCGGTCGATCCGCTCCATCGCGGTCAGGACGCGCGGATCGGTCACGCCCCGCGAGCGCAGCGCGAAGAGAAAGCGCATCTTGCGCTCCGCTTCTTCGCCCTGCGCGCCATCGGTCATGCCAGCCGGGCCTCCAACTCTGCAAGCGTGTCATGGGCGGTCAGGTCGGCGCGCATCGGGGTGACTGAAATATAGCCGTCCATGTTTGTTGCGACATCGGTATCGGGCAGGGTACGCACCTGTTGCGCGCCCCCCTTGATCCAAAGAAACCGCCGCCCCGAAGGCGAAAGGTGCGGCTCGACACCAAAGGCCGTGCCGCGCCGGAACCCTTGGGCGACGACCTTGCGCCCTTTCACATCGTCTGCTGGGAAGGGCGGGAAATTCACGTTGTAGAACAACCGGTAATCATCGCCATTCCACATGCCCTGATCCAGAAGCGCCCGCACCACGCCCGCGCCGTGCTGTCGCGCACCTTCGAACGGATCGGCAAGGCCTTCGGTCTTGGGCCCCAGAAACTGGCTAAGCGCGATGGCGGGCAGGCCCTGCAGCGCCGCCTCCATCGCGCCACCGATGGTGCCCGAATAAAGCACGTTCTCGCCTGCATTGTTGCCCCGGTTCACACCCGACAGGACCAGATCGGGCGGCGCGCCCTTCATCACATCATAAAGGGCGGCCAGCACGCAATCGGCGGGGCTGCCTTCGGTCGCGAACCGGCGGGGCCCAAGTTCGGCGATCATCATCGGATGGGTATAGCTGATGCAATGCCCCACGCCCGATTGCTCGAACGCGGGCGCGACCGTCCAGACCTCACCCTTCGGTCCCGCAATCGCCTCGGCAATCTCGGTCAGCACGGCGAGGCCCGGCGCGTTGATGCCATCGTCGTTGGTGATCAGAATGCGCATGCGTCCCCCTTGGCCCGGCTCTTTCTGCTTAGACGAGGGGGCGGTGCGCAACAAGGGCGCAGCCTAGGGTGCAGCGCGCGCGCGAAACGCATCCCAGTCTTCCGGCGTGTCGAGATCGAGGATTGCCGCATCGCCGGGCAACGGGAAAAGCCGCAGCCGGGAGGCGTGTGCCGCGAGGATCGAGCGGCCACCTTCGTCACCGTCGAGGGCCAGAAGATCGGGAAAAAGGTCTGCTGGAAAGATCGCGGGATGCCCCATGCGCCCCTCGGGTGTCGTCCCGCGCAGGATGGCATCGGGGTGCGCCCGCGCATCCGCCAGCATCCCCGCCAGCATCTCGGTTGTGAACCCCGGCATGTCGGCGGGCAGGATCATCACGGAAGAAGCCAGAATGGGCAGCGCCGCCCGCAACCCCGCCTTGAGAGAGGCGGCCATCCCGTCGCCCGCATCATCGGCGATCACGGTCCGCACGGACAACCCCGCCAACGCCTGCCCGCGCTGGGGCCGATCCGGCGGCAGGACCACGATGACAGCCGCGCCCGTGTACGATGCAATGCGCGCGTTGCGGCGCAGGATCGGCTCGCCAGCGACCGTCTCAAGCAGCTTGTCGCGCCCCCTCATGCGGGACGATGTGCCGGCAGCAAGGATCAGGATCGCGGTCATGGCGGGGTTCCTGCAGAACGGGCCGGCGGCGGCGTTTGCCTCTTCGCCACGCTCAGGATAGTGCCGAACGGCAGGCCCACAAAGGGGCCTCAGGCGCGCATTCGCCCACCGTCATCCCAGAGGGGGGCCATTTGAACCCGCGCAGGGCGCCGTTCGCCCAGAATCTCGATCTCGGCGGTGGCCCCATCCTCTGCCTGGTCAGCGGGCAGAAAGCCCATGGCGACCGACTGTCCCGTGGTGTGCGAAAAGCCACCCGAGGTGCAGAACCCCACAACCGCGCCGTCCAGCCAGATAGGCTCCCACGCCACGACATCCACATCGGCGGCATCAACGATAAAGCTGACCAGCCGCCGCTTCGGCCCCGCGGCCTTTTCCGCCGTGGCTGCGGCCTTGCCGATCCAGTCGGTGGGTTTGTTCCAGCGGATGAAGCGGTCAAGGCCCGTCTCGGCCGGGGTATAATCGGGGCTGAACTCGCGGCCCCATGAACCGAACCACTTGTCGAGCCGCAGCGACATCATCGCACGCATGCCGAACGGGCGCAGGCCAAGATCGCGGCCGGCAGCCGTCAGCGTATCCCAAAGGTGACGCACCGACATCTGATCGCAGTAGATCTCATAGCCCAGATCGGCGGTATAGCTGACGCGCTGGACGATGCATTTTGCCATGCCCACGGTCATCGGTTTCACATCCATGAACCGGAACGCTTCCGCAGAGACGTCCGAGCGGGTCACGCGGGCCAGAAGCGCGCGTGCCTTTGGCCCGGCAATCTGGAACCCCGACCGCGCGTCCGAGATGTTCTCGACATGAACCCCCTCCATCGCGTTCTGCTCGAACCAGCGCCCGTGCCAACCTTGCGCGCCATAGCTGGCGGTCAGCTGGAATTCCTGCTCGCCAAGGCAGGATACGGTGAAATCGCCGATGATCTTGCCCGAATGCGCCAGCATCGGGGTCAGGCTGAGGCGCCCGGGCCTGGGGATAAGCCCGGCCATGATCCGGTCGAGCCATTCGCGCGCTTTCGGCCCCGTCACGCGGTATTTGCCGAAATTCTGCACCTCGTTGATGCCGACGCCCTCGCGCACCGCCATCACTTCCTGACGCGTCGCCTCCCATGCGTTCGACCGCTTGAAGCTGGGCTCCTCATAGCGGGGCTCGCCGGGCAGGGCGTGGTAGTTCACCACCTCCAGCCCGTATTGCTGGCCCCAGACGGCGTTCATGCCGTCGAAAACCTCATACATCGGCGTCGTGCGAAAGGGGCGGGCGGCGGGGCGTTCCTCATTCGGGTAACTCACGCTGAACCGCATCTGATAGTTCTCGATCACCTTCGGCACGGTGTAACCGGGGCTGGTCCAGGTGCCAAAGCGCGAAACGTCAAAGCCGCGCGGGTCGCGTTCAACCTCGCCCTCGATCATCCATTGCGCCAACGCGAGGCCCATGCCGCCGCCCTGGCTGAAGCCTGCCATAACGGCGCAGGCCGACCAGTAGTTGCGCAGGCCCTGCACCGGGCCGACCAGCGGGTTGCCATCGGGGGCAAAGGTGAAGGGGCCGTGGATCACGCGCTTCACGCCGGTGCGTTCCAGCACCGGAAAGCGGCGGTAGGCGAAGTTCACCGAATCTTCGATCTTGTCGTATTGCTCGTTCAGCAACTCGTGCCCAAAGCCCCATGGCGTGCCATCAAGGCTCCACGGCTCGCAGGGCTTTTCGTAGAAGCCGATGCAAAGGCCCCGGCCTTCCTGCCGCAGATAGCTTTCGCCGCCGGGATCCATCACATGGGGAAACTCCCGGCCCGATTTAAGGATATCCACGATTTCGGGGATGTCGTCCGTCACCAGATACTGGTGGGCCATGGGCAGCAAGGGCAGATAAACCCCCGCCATCGCCCCGACCTCGCGCGCCCAGAGACCGGCAGCATTGACAAGGTGTTCGCAGATGATGGTGCCCTTCTCCGTCACCACTTCCCATCCTTCGGGGTGCGGCGTGGTCGACAGCACGCGGTTGTGCAGGATGATCTCGGCCCCGCCCATCCGCGCGGCCTTGGCATAGGCATGGGTGGTGCCCGATGGATCGAGGTGACCGTCGAGGGGATCGTAAAGCGCGCCGATGATGCCTTCGAGGTTGACCATGCCATCGGTCAGCTTGTGGATTTCGTCCGGCCCCAGGATCTCGGTATCCAGCCCCATGTAGCGGTGCTTGGCGCGTTCGGCCTTCAGCATCTCGAACCGGGCCTGATTGTCGGCCAGTGTGATGCCGCCCACATGATGCAATCCGCAGGACATGCCGGTGATCGCCTCCAACTCCTTGTAAAGCCGGATGGTATAGCCCTGCAGTGCAGCCATGTTCGTGTCGCCGTTCAGCGTATGAAAGCCGCCCGCTGCGTGCCAGGTGGACCCGCTGGTCAGGTCCGACCGCTCGATCAGCGTGACATCAGACCAGCCAAGCTTGGTCAGGTGGTAAAGAACCGAACAGCCGACGACGCCGCCGCCGATGACCACAACGCGGGTATGGGATTTCATGTCAGGTCCTTGCAACACGTGTTTGGGGCAAACTGGACGGAGTATCCCGTAGGATCATGCCAGACACCGACACCAAATGTCGCAAAGAATGGCTCAGCCGTATATTGCCGGGGCAGGTCGCAAGATGGGCACGGCGCGCCCGGGATTGCGCCTCGGGGCGGCTCGGCTTAGGCCTGTCCGATCCGGATTTCGGGCAACGCTGGGGCATGTTGGATGGCACTTCGTCTTTGGATGGTTCTGGCCGGGCTTTCCGCCCTTCTGCTTGCGCAGGTTCTTTTGCGCCCGCTTTTGCCCATTGATGAGACCCGCTATCTGGCCGTCGCGTGGGAGATGCACCTGTCAGGCGATCCCTTCCATCTGACCCGCAATTTCGCCAGCTACACCCACAAACCGCCGCTTTTGTTCTGGATGATCAATCTGGTCTGGCTGGCCACGGGCGTGTCCGAGGTGGCCGGGCGCCTTGTCGGACCTGCCTGTGCGGTGGCCACGGTCTGGATGACCGCGCGGCTGTCGCGGCGGCTATGGCCCGGCGAGTTGGGGCTGGACCTGCGGGTGGCGCTGGTGATGGCGGGGATGACGGTCTTTCTGCTGTACGGCGGGGCCACGATGTTCGACGCGCTGCTGGCGCTGCCGGTCGTTGCGGGCCTGGGGCTTTTGTGGCGGATGGGGCAGGGCGAGGGCGGCGCCCGGCTTTGGGCGCTCTTTGGCGTGGCGCTGGCGGCGGGCATCTATGCCAAGGGGCCGGTGATCGCCGTCTTCCTGCTGCCGCCGCTTCTGCTGATGCGGTTCTGGGCGCCACAGGTGCCGAAGGTTCGCGCGGTGCTGGGCGGCGTTGGGCTGGCGCTGCTTGTGGCGCTGGCGCTGGTTGCCGTGTGGCTGGTGCCTGCGCTTCTGACCGGCGATGCCGCGTTCCGCCACGAACTCTTGTGGACACAGACGGCAGACCGGGTGGCGGGCGGGCTGGCCCATGATCGCCCCGTCTGGTTTCTGGCAGCACTGCTTCCGCTGCTTCTTTTCCCCTTTGCCTGGTCATGGCGCCTCTGGCCCCGGGCGGTCGCGGCGGCGCGGGCAGATGCGGCGGGGCGGCTCTGTGCCATCTGGGCGCTATCGTCGCTTGTCCTCTTCTCGCTCATCAGCGGCAAGCAGGCGCATTACCTGATCCCGGCCTTTCCGGCGGTGGCACTGCTGGTCGGGCGCGCGATGACGGCGACGGGAATGGCTGCGCAGGCCCGGGGCGGATCGGCCGCCTTTCTGCTGCCCACAGGGATGGGGCTGGCCGCGCTGGCGGCAGCGGCGGGGCTGATCCCGGTTTCGGTCGATGCACTTGCCGGGCATGTGGTCGGGATGGCCGGGTTCGGGCTGGCCTGCCTTGCCGTGGCGATCCTGTCGCTGCGCTTGCCCTTTCTCGCCGGGCAGGTGGCAGCGGGAGCGGGGCTTGCGCTTTGCCTGCATGGACTGGTCGCATCGACCGGGCTTTCGACCGTCTACCGCATCCACCACCTTGCAGAACGCGTGGCGGCGGCGCCGGATGTGGCCTTGGTCGGTATGCCCTATAACGCCGAATTCAACTTCGCGGCCCGGCTGCGCCATCCGGTGGACCTGCCGCAGGATGCCGTAGCGCTTGACCGATGGGTGGCGGATCATCCGGACGGGCTGGTCATCGGCCCCGTCTCACGCGCCCGCATCACCGCCCCGCCGCAAGAGGTGATCCGCTACAACGGGCGCAACATGGGGCTTTGGCCTGCAGATGCGCTTTCTTCTCCGGGGTCTTTCCGCACGGACTGACGCACGGCTACACAGGAAATGGGGAACTACGCCCCGCCCCATGGGTTACCTTGGCAGAAGTCACGGAAAGAGACATCGGCCAATGGGCGACACCGCAAATTCAATCGGCGATCTCTTTGATGATCTGTCGCAGGCGAATTCACAGAACGGCGCAAAAGTGGGTGAGGTGCTCGACCGGATCGAGGATCGCTCGCTTGGGTTTCTGCTCGCCGTCCTCGGCCTCATCGCGGCGCTGCCTGTCATCGGCGCGTTGCCGGGGGTTTCGGTCGTCGTGGCGGTGCTGATCGCAATGACCGTTGGGCAATCCTTTCTCGGGCGCAGCGGGCTGTGGCTGCCCGGTTTCCTGCGCAAACAGAAGATCGACAACGCGACGTTCGACAAGGCGCTAAAAAAATCGCGGCCCGTGGCGAACTGGATCGACCGGCACCTGCACAAGCGGCTGACCTTTCTGGTCGAGGGCCAATCCCGGCGCACGATGGCTGCGCTGGCTGCGGCGCTTCTGGGCGTCGCCATGGTGCCGCTGGCAATCATCCCTTGGGGGGTTCAGGCGCCTGCGGTGGGCGTGCTAGCCATCGGACTTGGCCTCATGCGCCGCGATGGGCTTGCCACGCTCCTGGGCTATGCAATGGCGGGCGTTACTGTCGGTCTCGCCATCTGGTTTCTTTAGGTCACTTCTCCGGTATCAGCCCCCGGGGGCTGAACCGCAACACCAGAAGCAGGATCACCCCCATCGTCAGAAGCCGCATCTGCGCGGCCCCGTCCTGCAGATGCGCCTTGAGCCAGCTTCCATCGGGCATCCCCGACGTCACCGCCGCCATGATGCCAAGCCCGATCGGCTCAACCATCACCCACAGCCACCAGATCAGGAACCCACCCAGAACCGATCCCCAGTTGTTGCCCGATCCGCCCACGATCACCATCACCCAGATGAGGAACGTATAGCGCAGCGGCGTGTAGCTTGACGGCGTCAACTGGCTGTCGAGCGTGGTCATCATCGCCCCCGCGATGCCGATCACGGCCGATCCGAGGATGAACACCTGCAAGTGGCGCCGGGTCACATCCTTCCCCATCGCCTCTGACGCGACCTCATTGTCGCGGATGGCGCGCATCATCCGGCCCCACGGCGAGTTCAGCGCGCGTTCGGACAGCCAGATCACGAGCAAAAGGACGACAAGGAAAAGCGCCGCATAGCAAAGCTTGACGAAGATCGAAGAGAAGGTAACCGGGTCGGTTCCCACCCACGCAGCCCAGGCCAGAAAATCGGGGTTCTGCTGCAGGTTCACCTCGTAAGGCACGGGCCGGGGCAACGAAATCACGTTCTTCACGCCGCGCGCCAGCCAGTCCTCGTTCTTCAGAAGGGCGATGATGATTTCGGCGATCCCCAGCGTCGCGATGGCCAGATAGTCCGATCGCAGGCCAAGCGCGGTCTTGCCGATGGCCCAGGCGGCGGCAGCGGCCAGAAGGCCACCCACAGGCCAAGCCAACAGGATCGGCAGGCCAAGCCCGCCGATGTTTCCTGCCGTCGCCGGATCGAACGCCTCGACCGCCGCCACGGCGGGGTCGTAAACGGCGCGCGCCAGAAAGTAGCCCCCCACCAGCACGACAACCAGCGCGGCATTGCGCTTCCGCCCCCGTGGCATCCGGCGATAGAGGATCACGCCCGCCGCCACCGTCGCTGCAAACATCGCAAGTCCCAGCAGGATTTGCCATCCTCCCGCCGCCCACCCTTCAGGCACCGGCGCGGCAGAGACCAGCACCACCGCCAGCCCCCCCAGCGCCACGAACCCCATGACGCCCACATTGAAAAGCCCCGCGTAGCCCCACTGCATGTTGACGCCAAGCGCCATCACGGCCGAGACCAGCGCCATATTCAGGATCGTCAGCGACAGCGTCCAGCTTTGCAATTCGCCCGTTCCGACAAAAAGCAGCGCCACGAACGCAAAAAGGCCGATGGTGCGCAGGTTCATGCGGCTTTCCCCTTGAACAGCCCGGTGGGCATGAACAGCAGCACGATGATGAGGATCGTGAAGCTGACCGCGAACTTGTAGTCGGTGGACATGAGCTGCACGAGGCCATCGGGGGCAAGGCTTTCGGGCATCAGATACCCCAGCACCTTTTTCCACGCATAGGTCACGCCCACCTCCGAAAAGGCGATGATGAACCCGCCCGCGATGGCCCCGAGCGGTGAGCCGAGGCCGCCAACAATGGCGGCGGCGAAGATGGGCAGAAGAAGCTGGAAATAGGTGAAGGGGTTAAAGCTTTTGTCCAGCCCGTAAAGCACCCCGGCGGTGGTGGCGAGGGCCGCTGCGATGATCCATGTAACCTGTACCACGCGCTCGGGGTTGATGCCCGACAGCAGCGCCAGATCCTCGTTATCGGCAAAGGCGCGCATGGATTTGCCGGTGCGGGTCTTTTCCAGAAACCAGAAGAGCAGCGCCACCGCGATGGCCGCCGTCACCAACGTCACGACCTGCGTGCCCCGGATGGCGAGGCCCTCCTGCAAGCCCGTCATCGTCTTGAAATCGCCCGCCGTGATGACAAAGCGCGTGCCATCCGCAAAGCCCTGCGTCTCGGTGCCGATGATGAAACGCACAAGGCCGTTCATCACGAACATCACGCCCAGCGACACGATGACGAGGATCGCCGGCGCCACGCGGCGGGCGCGGTAGAAGCGATAGACCACGCGGTCGGTGCCCAAAAGGAAAAGAGCCGTCACCGCAATGCCCACAGGCAGCGCCAGCAACGCCGTCGGCAGCGGGCCGAAGCTGATGCCCATGGATTGCAGCCACCAGGTCAGCAGGATCGTGACCATCGTGCCGAATGCCATCGTGTCACCATGGGCGAAGTTGGAAAACCGCAGGATCCCGTAGATCAGCGTCACTCCAAGCGCCCCAAGGGACAACTGCGCCGCATAGGCGACGGCGGGGACGAAGACGAAGTTGAGAAAGGCCACAAGGGCGTTCAGGATGTCCAAGCGTGGCACCTCCGTAAGGCTGATGCGGGCACGGCGAGTGCCAAGGCGACGCGAACCGTCATTGTGCCTTCCACGGTTTGCACATTCCTATGAAGGCAATCACGCGCCCGTCGCCCGCCACCCTGTCCCTATATGCGATCTCCCAGAGCAGTGCGCCACCAACGCCGATTGTCAGCGTCTCGATGGCCGGACCGCTATCGAAGACGACCGTATCGGCACCGCTCGCGAGACGGGTGCGTCGGCCGCTCCATTCGCCGCTGCCATCGACACGGACGCGGGCTGACGTGTCCCCGGCTTCGACCGTTGCCTGAAGAACCACGCGCTGCTGATTGCCCCTTGGGAAGACCGCGAAATCGGTTTTGCAGCGGCGCTGTTCGGCTGCGGTGGCTGTGCCACCGGTCAGGAGGGCCAACACGAAGGCCAGCGGCACCGCAAGAAAGATGTGTCCTGTCATCCCGCTCATCCCCCCAGAAAACTTCGCCGCACCTCGGGATCGGCCAGAAGCGCCTCGCCCGTGTCGGTGAACCGGTTCGCGCCCTGCACCAGCACATAGCCCCTGTGCGCGATCGCAAGCGCCTGCCGCGCGTTCTGTTCCACCATCAGGATCGAAATCCCGGTGCGGGCCACCTCGATGATGCGGTCGAACAGCTCGTCCATCACGATGGGGCTGACCCCGGCGGTGGGTTCGTCCAGCATCAGCACCTTCGGCTGCGTCATCAGCGCCCGGCCCACCGCCACCTGTTGGCGCTGACCGCCCGAAAGCTCGCCCGCCGCCTGGCGGCGCTTGTCCTTGAGGATGGGGAAGAGGTGGAACACCTGCTCCATCGTGCCCGCAATATCGTCGCGGCGCAGGAACGCGCCCATCTCCAGGTTTTCCTGCACCGTCATCGTGGTGAAGATGTTCTGGGTCTGCGGCACGAAAGCCATCCCGCAGGCCACGCGGTCTTGCGGCGAAAGGCCGGTGATGTCGCGGCCCATCAGGCGCACATGACCACCCCGCAGGTTCAGCATGCCAAAGACAGCCTTCATCGCGGTGGATTTCCCCGCGCCGTTCGGCCCGACGATCACGGCGATCTGGCCCTTCTCCACCGCGATGGTGCAGTCATGCAGGATATCCGCCCCGCCGTAACCGCCGGACATCGCCTCGCCGATGAGGAAGGGTTCACTCGCCATCGCGGAACGCCTTATCGTAAACAGAAGGGTTCACGGTGATACCGGCGGAAAGCGCATCGACCTTCGTCAGGTCTTCGGCGGAAACGTCCGGTCTTGTCGATGTGACTGTGATGGAAACCGAACTGAACGGCAGACCAACAATCGAGGTCAGCGTCTGCGAGCCATCCTGATCGAATATTGCCCAAGCCGTCGCGACGCACCCCCCGCAAGTCGTCTTCGTCGCATATGAGGTGCTTGGCGTGTCGGACAGGACGTCGAGCAGATAGGCTTGCATTTCTGTAATCCGGTCCATCGATTGCCCGAGGTTTGGCCGGGGCCAGATATGCCAGACTTCGGCCTGCAGGCCATCGGCGCGCAAAAGCAGGCCGTGGCTGTTCGCATCGGGGTTCGGGATGCGCGCCCACGTCGTCGGCAGGCAAAGGTCGATCCCTGCGTCGAAAGTGGTGCACCACGACTCTTCCGTGGGACCGTAGGCCCATCCTCCATCGTCGTAGAGAACCACGGACTTGCCCGCAACGGTCGTCTTCGCGACGATTTCCTGCGAAAAGACGGGCTGGGCCAAGGTGAGCGCCACAAGCATGGACAGGACGAGGGGCCTCACGCCGCCCCCTCCTTGACCTTGTTCTTGAGGCCGGTCCCCAGATAGGCCTCGATCACCCGCTCGTCTGCCTTGACCTCGGCCACGGTGCCTTGGGCCAGCACATGGCCCTCGGCCATCACGATCACCGGGTCGCAAAGGCGGGCGATGAAATCCATGTCGTGCTCGATCACGCAGAATGTATAGCCGCGCTCCTGGTTCAGGCGGATGATCGCGTCGCCGATGGTGTTCAGAAGCGTGCGGTTCACCCCCGCGCCCACCTCGTCGAGAAACACCACCTTGGCATCCACCATCATCGTGCGGCCCAGTTCCAGCAGCTTCTTTTGCCCGCCCGAGATCTGGCTCGCCCGCTGGTCGGCAAGATGGCTGATGGTCAGAAATTCCAGCACCTCGTCGGCCCGGTCGCGGATGCGGCGTTCCTCGGCGGCCACGGCGCCACGACGGAACCACGCGTTCCACAAGGTTTCGCCCGCTTGATGCGCGGGAACCATCATCAGGTTTTCCCGCACCGTCATCGACCCGAATTCATGCGCAATCTGGAAGGTGCGCAGCAGGCCCTTGTGGAAAAGATCATGCGGCGGCAGGCCGGTGATATCCTCGCCCGCCATCGTCACCCGGCCAGAGGTGGGCGGCAGACGGCCCGCGATCACGTTGAAAAGGGTGGTCTTGCCCGCGCCGTTCGGGCCGATCAGCCCGGTGATCGACCCTTCGCCGATCGTCAGCGAGGCCCCGTCCACCGCACGGAAGCCGCCGAAATGCTTGTGCAGGTCCTGCACGGTGATCATGCGCGTCCCCTCCGGGGTGCCCGGTCGCCCTTTCGCCATGCTGGCGCGGGCCGGGCTTATCATTGCAAACGGCCCGGGGGGCAACCCCCGAGCCGCCTATTGCGTCAAGCGTCCGGTGCGATCAACGGAAGCCCACGGTCACGTTCTTGCCGTCCTGCACTTCGATCTGGCGATAGCGACCGGCGCTTTCGCCGGGCCCGATCAGTTCCACCGCCGTGGCGCCCTCATAGTCGATGTCGGTGCCAGCAGCGATCAGTTCCAGCGCCTTGGCAAGCTCACCGGGCATGATCTTTTCGCCGGGTGCGTTCGCCACTTCAAGAACCTTGTCCTTGTAGACGCGCGGATCGGACGATCCCGCCGCCTGCATCGCAAGCGCAAAAAGCGCCGCCGCGTCATAGCTTTCGGGCGAATAGGCAGAGGTGCCGTCAAAGCCCGCCGCCTTGGCCATGCCTTCAAAGATCTCGGCGCCGTTGCTGTCGGACCCTGCGATCTGACCGTAAGACCCGTTCAGGCCCGCCCCGATTGCCTCGGGCAGCGAGTCGCCGATCATGCCGCCGGGCAGACCGAAGGTCTCGAACGCGCCGGTATCCAACGCCGCCTGAATGATCCGGCGTCCGCCCTGGTCAAGGTAGCCCGCAACCACAAGCACGTCGCCGCCAGCCGCCGCAAGCGAGGCCACTTCCGAGGAATAGTCGGCCTTGCCGTCCTCATGCGCGACGTTGATCGTGACGGTGCCACCGGCTGCGGTGTAGTTCGCGGCGATCGCCTCGGCCAGACCCTTGCCATAGTCGTTGTTGGTGTAGGTGAGCGCGATCGACTTCACGCCCTTTTCCATCAGGATCTCTGCCATCACCTGACCTTCGCGCGCATCGGACGGTGCCGTGCGGAAGAAAAGGCCATCGTCTTCGGCAGTCGACAGCGCGGGCGACGTGGCGGAGGGCGAGATCATCACCATCCCGTTCGGGCGCGCCACGTTCTGCAGCACCGCGCCGGTCACGCCGGAACAGTCACCGCCGACGATGCCTTTGACCGCGTCCGACGTCACCAAACGTTCTGCCGCAGCGGTACCCGCTGCGCTGTCGCCGCAGGTCGAATCCGCGCGGACCGGCGTGACGGTCGAACCGCCCAAGAGCTTGCCGGAATCGCTGACTTCCTTCATCGCCATTTCCGCCGCCGCCGCCATAGCAGGCGCCAGCGATTCAATCGGTCCGGTGAACCCGATCAGGATCCCCAGTTTTACATCTTCGGCCCCGGCGGTGCCCGCGATCATCGCGACGGCGGCAGAGGCAAGCAGCAGTTTTTTCATTCTGATCTCCCATGTTGGATCGAAATCCTGCCCAAAACCTAGTCGGTGGCCTTTAAAAAGGAAAGCACTCTCGCGAGGCGCGTCTGACAGGGTTGTGACCGGGCCGGCGGTTGCCCTGTCGCGGATCGGTTCGCACCTTCACAGGTATCCAGACCGGAGAGTGCCATGCCCCGCCTTACCCGACGCGTCCTGATCGTATCCGCCCTGGCGGCCCCCATCTTTGCCCGGCAGGTGGCCGCGTCCACGGGCCTGCGGATCGCCCCGATGGCGACGGGCCTGGACGAGCCCTGGTCGCTGGCCTTCCTGCCGGACGGTCGCTTCCTGATCACCGAACGCGAGGGGCGGCTCAGGCTTTTTGCGCCGGATGGCGGTGATCTTGGCCGCGTCGCGGGCCTGCCCGAGGTGGCGGCCGTGGGGCAGGGGGGGCTTCTGGATATCCACGCCGCCCGCGATTTCGCGCGCTCGCACCGCCTCTGGCTCAGCTATGCGGTGGCCAGGGGTTCGGGTGCCGCGACCGCTTTGGCGACCGCGCGTCTGGCGGCGGATGACCGCCGCCTGACCGACCTGCGCGAGGTTTACGCTGGCCCCGCCACCGGCGGCGGGCGGCACTTCGGGTCGCGCATCGTGGAGGGGCGGGACGGCACGATCTACCTGACCACCGGGGACAGGGGGCAAGGCGCGCGGGCGCAGGATGCCGGGCGGCCCGAGGGCAAGGTCATCGCCTTCGCCCCCGACGGCTCGCCCCGCCCGCCCAGCCTTCCGGGCGCGCTGCCGGGGCTTGTGAGCCTTGGCCACCGCAACATTCAGGGCGCGGCGCTGGATGGCGACGGAGCCTTGTGGACGATCGAGCATGGCGCGCGGGGCGGGGATGAGCTGAACCGCATCCGGCCCGGTGCGAATTACGGCTGGCCGGTCATCACCTACGGGCGCGATTATGACGGATCAAAGATCGGCGAGGGTACGGCAAGGAGCGGGCTGGAACAGCCCGTACACTACTGGGACCCCTCGATCGCGCCGTCGGGTCTGCTGATCCATTCGGGGCGGATGTTCGCGGACTGGCGCGGGCATGTGCTGACCGGCAGCCTGAAGTTCGGCCTGATCTCGCGCCTGGACCCCGGCGCGGGCTATGCCGAGACGCGGATCGAGACGCCGGAAACGGGGCGTGTGCGGGATATCCGGGAAGCCGGCGATGGCGCGATCTGGTTCCTGTCGGTGCTGGAGGGTACGGCGTTCCGGATGACGCAGGGTTAGCCCTTTCCTCGTGTCGCACGCGTGGACAAAATAAGAGAGACATGATTTCAATCGGTTGGCTTTTCAATTTTACCGATCGTTAACCTGTCCACGCGTTCCCGGCACGCCACGGGCGCCGCTGCCGGGCTTCAGATCGACAGCCGGGGCACCGCTGGCGCCCCGTGCGTTCCCCGTTCGCGATAGGGTGTCGTCTCGTAGTGCGCGCGGTAGCATTTGGAGAAATGCGACGGGCTGGCGAACCCGCAGGCCAGCGCCACATTGATCACGCTCATATCCGTCTGCATCAGGAGGTTGCGCGCCTTTTGCAGCCTGAGTTCCATGTAGTAACGCTTGGGGCTGCGGTTCAGGTAGCGGCGGAACAGACGCTCCAGTTGCCGCGTGCTCATCCCCACATCCTCGGCCAGTTCCGACGGGCTGATCGGTTCCTCGATGGCGGCTTCCATCATCTGGATGACCTGGCTCAGCTTTGGATGCCGCACGCCGATGCGGGTGGGGATCGACAGGCGCTGCGTGTCCTGATCGGTGCGGATGGCGGAATAGATCAACTGGTCGGCCACGGTGTTGGCGATATCTTCGCCATGGTCGCCCGCGATGATCTTCAGCATCAGATCCAGCGACGCGGTGCCCCCTGCGGTGGACATCCTGTTGCCGTCGATCACGAACACCGATTTCGTCAGCTTCACAGCCTCGAATTCTTCCAGAAAACCGTCCTGATTCTCCCAATGTATCGTGGCTTTCTTGCCGTCCAGAAGCCCCGCCTTTGCCAGCGCATGGGCCCCGGTACACAAGCCCCCCATCGCCACGCCGCGCCGTGCCTCGCGCCGCAACCAGCCGATGATCGGTTTGGTCGTGGCCTTCTGCACGTCGATCCCGCCGCAGACCAGAATGGTATCCTCGCGGTCAATCTCGTCCAGCCCGAGGTCCAGCCGGAAGGCCGTGCCGTTGGAACAGGTCACCGCACCTTCGGCCCCCGCCTCGCCCGCCAACGCCCAGGTGTAAAGCGATTGCCCGGCCACACGGTTTGCGATCCGCAAAGGCTCGATCGCGCTGGCGAAGCTGAGCATCGTGAAGCGATCGAGCAGCAGAAAGACGAACCGCTTCGGTGCGGCCGATTTCACCACCAGAGTGGCTTTACGCGGTGCGGAGGACATAGGGGCGACCTGCAAGTGTCGTATTCGGGCGGCAGGGAAACAGGAATCGCCTGCCGCCACAAGGGCCATCACCATGGAAGCCCTTTGCAGAGGCGCCCGATAGCGCCTATAGAGCGCCCCATCAAAGAGGGACGGAGGGTTGCCCGATGACCAAGGGTTGGAAAAAGAGCGATTGGCGCGCAAAGCCACGGGTGCAGATGCCGGACTATTCCGATGCAGCCGCGCTGTCGATGGCCGAGGCCCAACTGGCGAAGTATCCCCCCCTCGTCTTTGCGGGCGAGGCGCGGCGGCTGAAGAAGCATCTGGCCGAGGCCGCCGAGGGCCGCGCATTCCTTCTGCAGGGCGGCGACTGCGCCGAAAGCTTTGCCGAATTCAGCGCTGACAACATCCGCGATACGTTTCGCGTGATGCTGCAGATGGCGGTGGTGCTGACCTATGGCGCCAAGGTGCCGGTGGTGAAAGTGGGCCGGATGGCGGGGCAGTTCGCCAAGCCCCGCTCTGCCCCCACGGAAATGATCGGCGGCGTGGAATACCCGTCCTATCGCGGCGATATCATCAACGGTTTCGAGCCGACGATGGAGGCGCGCCAGCCCGATCCCGCGCGGATGTTGCAGGCCTATACCCAAGCCGCCGCCAGCCTGAACCTTCTGCGCGCGTTTTCCACGGGCGGTTTCGCCGATATACACCGCGTGCATTCCTGGACGCTCGGCTTTGCCGAGCATGACAAGGCGGAACGCTACCGCGACATCTCGAACCGCATCTCGGACGCGCTGGATTTCATGACTGCCGCGGGCGTGAACGCCGATACCGCGCACATGCTGTCGACGGTCGAGTTCTATACCAGCCACGAGGCGCTGCTTCTGGAATATGAAGAGGCGCTCTGCCGGATCGACAGCATTTCGGGCCAGCCGGTTGCGGGTTCGGGCCACATGATCTGGATCGGCGACCGCACGCGGCAGCCGGACGGCGCGCATGTGGAGTTTGCCAGGGGTGTGCTCAATCCCATCGGGCTGAAATGCGGGCCTTCGACCACGGTCGAGGATCTGAAGGTGCTGATGGCCAAGCTGAACCCCGAGAACGAGCCCGGTCGCCTGACGCTGATCGCGCGCTTCGGGGCGGGCAAGGTGGGCGAGAACCTGCCGCGCCTGATCCGCGCGGTGCAGCAGGAAGGGGCCAAGGTTTTGTGGTCCTGCGATCCGATGCACGGCAACACGATCAAGGCGGCCTCGGGCTACAAGACCCGGCCCTTTGAAAGCGTGCTGCGCGAGGTGCGCGAATTCTTTGCCATCCACAAGGCGGAAGGCACGATCCCCGGTGGCGTGCATTTCGAGATGACAGGCAAGGATGTGACGGAATGCACCGGCGGCCTGCGCGCGGTGACGGATGAGGATCTGTCCAGCCGCTACCACACCGCCTGCGACCCGCGCCTCAATGCCAGCCAGTCGCTGGAGCTGGCGTTCCTGGTGGCAGAGGAGTTGTCGGGCCTGCGCAGCGAAGGGCGCCGGGTGGCGCTTTGACCCGATGGGACCGGCGGCGGTGTCAGACCGCCGCCGCCGTCACCTCGACCTCCACCAGAAATTCGGGGCGGGTGAAGCCTGATACGATCACCAGCGTCGAGGATGGCAGGCGCGCGACCCCGGCAAGCCAGGCATCCCGCGCCGTCATGTAGCCCGCCATATGCGCCCGGTCGGTGACAAAGGCGTTGATGCGGATCACATCGGCCGGTCCCATCCCCGCCTCGGCCAGGATCGCCGCGCAGCTTGCAAGGCAGAGCCGCGCCTGCGCCTCTGCCCCTTCGGGCACCGTGCCATCGGGCAAAAGCGCCAGTTGCCCCGAGGTCACCACCAGCCGCGCCCCCGCCGGCACCTCTACCCCATGGGCATAGCGCGCGAAGGGCGGGCTGATCGTTTGCGGCGCAAGCATCTTCATCAGAAACCTCCGGTCATTGCGTGCAGCCTGCCGCCAGTATCGCCTTGGTTGCGATGAAGGCAGGCAGATCGAACCTTCATCCACCGTGTTTGCACAAAAAGCAGGCAAAAACGAGCCTCCCGCGCCCGCCCTTTCGGCATTTTTCCGTGCATTGGCCACCCGTGGCCGCGGCGCCCCTCGCCCGCAGGCGCCGACGCTCTAGGCTGGAGCGCAGAGAATCGATCACCCCCACGGGAGAACCCGCATGCCCAAGACCGTTACATCCGCCGCCTGCCTCTCACTCGCCGCAACGCTGGCGCTGTCCACCGCTGCCGCCGCCGAAAATGCCAAGGTGGTGTTCGGCACGAACTGGCTGGCACAGGCCGAACATGGCGGGTTCTACCAGTCGGTCGCCGATGGCACCTATGCTGCTTGCGGGTTGGACGTGACGATCCAGCCGGGTGGGCCGCAGGTGAACAACCGCGCGCTGATGATCGCGGGCAAGGTGGATTACCATATGGGCGGCAACCTGCTCGAGGCGTTCTCGGCGGTGCAGGAAGGGATCCCCGTGGTCGCCGTAGCGGCCGCTTTCCAGAAGGAACCGCAGGTGTTGCTGACCCATCCGGGCAAGGCATCCACCTTCGAGGATATCAAGAAGCTGCCCACGATCTTTATCGGCGATGCGGGCTTTGCAAGCTTCTATCAGTGGATGATCAACAGCTACGGCTTCACCGCCGAGCAGCGCGTGCCCTATACCTTCAACGCAGCGCCCTTCATCGCGGATGAGAACAGCGCGATGCAGGGGTATCTGTCGTCCGAACCGTTCGAGGTTGCGCGCGTCGGCGGGTTCGAGCCCGATGTCTGGCTGATCGCAGATGCAGGCTATTCCACCTATTCGACGCTGATCGAGACGATGGCCGATACGGTGGCATCAAAGCCCGAACAGGTGAAATGCTTCGTCGATGGGTCGATCAAGGGCTGGTACACCTACCTTTACGGCGACAATGCCGCCGCCAACGCCATGATCCAGAAAGACAATCCCGACATGACCGATGAGGCCGTCGCCTATGCCATCGAAAAGATGAAAGAGGCGGGCATCGTGGATTCGGGTGATGCACTGGACAAGGGGATCGGCGTGATGACCGATGCCAAGGTCAAGGATTTCTTCGACAAGATGGTGGTGGCCGGGGTCGTTTCGGGCGACATCGACTATACCAAGGCCTTCACCACGGAATTCGTGGGCACGGGCGTCGGGATGGACCTCAAGAAGTAAGGTGCCGGGCGGGCCCATGGTGGCCCGCCTCGCGCCACAGGGCGAACATGCGAGACACGCTTCCCATGGGCCAGCGGCCCCGCGTTCTGGATATGCAGGGCGTGGACAAGACGTTCTCGGGCGGCGTGCATGCGCTGCGGCGGATGAACCTGTCGGTGAACGAGGGCGATTTCATCTCGCTGCTCGGGCCGTCGGGTTGCGGCAAATCCACGGCCCTTCGCCTGATCTCGGGCCTGATGCCGCCAACGGCGGGCAGGATCGTCTGGGAAGGCGGGACGCGCGCCGGGGATCTGGGCATGGTGTTTCAGGAACCCACACTGATGCCCTGGGCCACCGTGGCGCAGAACGTGTGGCTGCCGTTCCGCCTGCGGGGGCAGGGGTTTGCCTCCGTCCGTCCGCAGGTGGAAGAGGCGCTGCGGCTTGTGGGGCTGGAGAATTTTGGCGAATCCTATCCGCGCGAATTGTCGGGCGGAATGAAGATGCGCGTCTCCATCGCCCGCGCGATGGTGACCAACCCGCGCGTGATCCTGATGGACGAACCCTTTGCAGCACTGGACGAAATCACGCGCCAGAAGCTGAACGACGATCTTCTGGCACTGAAGGCCCGGATCGGCTGCACGGTGGTCTTTGTCACCCATTCGGTGTTTGAATCCGTCTTCCTGTCGGACCGCATCGTGGTGATGGCCCCCCGTCCGGGCCGGGTGGTGCAGGAAATCACCATCGACGCCCCCTATCCCCGCGACATGGCCTTTCG
>JBBSBE010000006.1:0-70763 GCA_038251625.1 Rhodobacterales bacterium | reverse complement strand
TGCTGCAGCGCTTGATGCGCTTCGTGCCACGCAGCCTGCGGCAGAACCGGCACAGGATGAGGCGGCAGCAGCGCTGGCCGCGCTTCGCGCTGCCCAGCCTGCCCCGGTGGTGGAGCCAGATGCTTCTTCCGCTGCATTGGCGGCCTTGCGTGCAGCGCATCCTATTGCCGAGGCGAAGCCAGACGATGCCGCCGACGCTTTGGCGGGCCTTCGTGCCGCTCAACCTGTTGTGTCGGCAGAGCCGGACAGCACGCGCACCGCATTTGATGCCCTTCGCGCGGCCCAGCCCGGCGTTGAAGCCCGGACGGACGCATCTGCCGCGGCACTTGATGCGCTGCGCGCGGCCCAACCTGCCGCCGGACCCGAGGCGGATACCTCAACCGCAGCACTCGACGCGCTTCGGGCCGCACAGCCCGTTGCCAATGCCGAGCCGGACGCCGCGGAAGCCGCGCTTGACGCGCTGCGTACCTCGCAACCTGCCGTGGAGGAGGCAGCAGACACGTCCACCTCCGCGTTCGCTGCTCTGCGCTCCGCCCAGGCGACTGCCGAGACCGGACCAGACACGTCGGCGGCTGCGGCGCTTGACGCCCTGCGTGCGATCCAGCCTGTGGCTGAAGTTGATCCAGACGGTTCGGCAGCGGCGCTTGACGCCCTGCGCGCGGCCCGGCCGGTTGCCGAGGTAGAGCCTGATCCGCTTGGCGGACTTGACGACTTGCTATCCGTCACAGAGGAGCCGACCGATACATCAGATCCGCTCGCCGATCTACTCTCCGATGAACCTGAGGTGATTGCCGCTGAGGCCGATCCTCTCGGTGATCTTGATGACCTTCTGGATGTGGGTGCGGACAGCGAGGGCCCTGATCCGCTTGCCGACTTGCTGGCTGAAGATCCTGCGGAAGCGATGGAACCAGACCCCCTAGGCGATCTGGATGATCTCTTCCCTGTCGAGCCAGAAGCGGCTGAAGAGCCTGATCCGCTTGCAGACTTGCTGACCGACGAGCCGGTGGAGGCGATAGAACCGGATCCCCTTGGCGATCTGGATGACCTTTTGGCCGATGAGCTGGATGCGGCGGAGGATCCTGATCCGCTTGCGGACTTGCTGGCCGAAGATCCGGTGGAGGCGGCAGAACCGGATCCCCTTGGCGATCTGGATGACATGTTGGCCGCTGAGCCAGAAGCGGCTGAAGAGGCTGATCCACTTGCCGACTTGCTGGCCGAAGATCCGGTGGAGGCGACAGAACCGGATCCGTTTGGTAATCTGGATGATCTCTTGGCTGGCGAGCCGGAAGCGATGGAGGATCCTGATCCGCTTGCAGACTTGCCGGCCGAGGATCTGGTGGAAGCGGCAGAACCGGATGCCCTTGGGGATCTGGATGATCTCTTGGCTGGAGAGCCAGAAACGGCAGAGGCGGACCCGCTTGGCGAGCTTGATGACTTGCTGGCTGATGAGCCCGCGACTGCGGCGAATCCCGATCCCCTTGCCGATCTCGAGGCGCTTCTTGCCGCACCGCTTGAATTACCCGCAGACGACCCGCTGGCGGGGCTGGATGATCCGCTGGCCCCGGTGGCTGCTGAGGAAGACCCTCTGGCCGGACTGGACGCCCTGCTGGCCAACCCCCCGCCACCGGCCGAGGATCCGTTGGCGGGGCTTGCGGACCTGCTCGCCTCGCCTGACGCAATGGGCGATGCAGACCCACTGGCAGACCTCGACGCGCTGCTTGCCCCGCTATCTGCATCGGGTGCCGCAGGATCGGCCGCCGTGCCCAGCCAACCAGCCCCGCCGCCCGTCTACGGGACGATCAGCGCCCCGGCCCCTGCGCCAGACCGGTTGCAGCGCCCGATCTTCCGCATGGCAGTCTTCGGCGATTTCACCGGGCGTGCCGCCTCGGGGCGGATCGAGACGGGCGAAGCGCTTGCCGCACGTCGTGCCATCCCGTTCGACGTGGATACGGTGGAAGACGTGATCGAAAGTTTTGCCACTACACTGGTCCTTCCAATCGGGCCCGAGGGGCGGGGCATTGCAGTCGAACTTGCGGGCCTCGATTCGCTGCATCCTGATGAACTGGTGGAAAGCGTCGAGGTCTTCTCCGAACTCAAGGGATTGCGTCAGCGGCTTTCGTCCAGCGCGATGGCGGCCAAGGCGGTAGAAGAGATGAAGGGCTGGGGCGCAAGCTTCTTCACCCCACTTGCCCCCACGTCTGGCCGTTCGGGTGCGGCTTCGATCCCAGCCGACCGGCGGCTCAGCGATTTCCAGCGCCTGATCGGCGACCGTGAAGGAAAACTGACGCAAGCCTCACCCGCCGCCGATTTCATCGGCCAGATCGTCGGCCCGCATGTCGTGCCGGGGCCCAACCCCGAGGCGCGGGCCTTGCGCGACGGGGTGGATGCCGCGATGGCATCCGCCATGCGTCTGGTCCTGCATCACCCCGAGTTTCAAGCGATCGAGGCGCAGTGGCGGTCGCTTGACCTGATGGCCCGGCGGATCGAGACGGACGTGAAGCTGCGCATCCATTTGTATGATATCTCGGCCGAAGAGCTGGCGGCCGATCTTGCCACGCACGATGATCTGGCGCAGTCGGGCTTCTACAAGCTGGTGAACGCGCCGCTGAACGAGGATGGCGAAACTGGGTTCTCCGCGCTGTTCGGGCTTTATACGTTCGAGGAAACACCACCCCACGCCGATCTTCTGGGCCGTATTGCCACTGTGGCGTCGCATGTCCAGGCACCGTTCTTTGCCGCGATGGCGCCTGCATTCCTTGATGTGGCGCTAAAGGATCGCCACCCGCTGATCGAAAAGGCGTGGGCGACGTTGCGCAGCGATCCGGTTTCCAAATGGTTGGGCATGGCCTCGCCCCGCTTTCTGTTGCGCCGTCCCTATGGCGCGCGGTCCGAACCGATCGATGCCTTCGACTTCGAGGAATTTACGATGTCCGAGGGGCTGTCGGGCATGCTTTGGGGCAATCCGGTTGTTCTGGTCGCGGTTCTGCTGGCCGAGGCGTGGAAGCAGGGCGGGCCAAAGATGGAACTGGGCAAGATCATGTCGGTGGATGACATGCCCTTCCACTACGCCACCGACCGTTACGGCGATCAGGTGCCCTTGCCCTGCACAGAGCGCAACGTGACGACAGAAAAGATCGACCGCGCGGCGGGTCGGGGGTTCATGCCGCTGGTGGCGCCGAAAGCGCGCAATGAAGTGCGGCTTGCTTCGTTCCGTTCCGTGGCGGGCGATCCGATCCTTGGGCCTTGGTCAGGCGTCCAGCCCGCATCGGTGCGGTCAGCCGTGCAGCCGCAACTGCAGGTATCGATCCCTGCCACTCCGGCGGCGGCAGCTGCGGCGGAGGACGATCTGGACAGCCTTCTGGCCGGTTTCGGTGAAACGACAGCGGCAACCGACCCCAACTCCATCGACGCCGATCTTGCCGCACTACTGGAGGGTTTGTGATGCGCGACACCGCCGGAGACGAGGAAAACGGCAGAGAGCCGGAAATCCCGATGACAATCCTTGCGATTTCGGGCGGCTACTGGCTTTATGAAGGTGAGGATTTGTTGAACGACCTGCTTTTCGGAAATGGCACCTATCCGTTTCAGGTTCGGTGCGTGCACTTCAAGGATGTTATTGAGATGAACACGTTTTTTGGCGAAGGGTTCACCGTGAGCACGCTGTGGCGCATCAACCCCGACGTTGTGGACCGGCTGCGGCGCGACAAGCTGCTGGTCGAGGTTTCACCGATAGAAGATTGATTGATCTGTCCCGTCATAAAGAGAGGGCGAGGCGATGACTGACGCAACGAAAGCCATTCTGGAGAACCGCAAGCTCAAGATGACGGGCCCGCTGCCTGAGAACAAGATGTTCCTCAAGGCCGCGCGTGTCGTCGAAGGACTGAGCAAAATCTCCGAGATTACGGTCGATTTCATGTCGCCCGACAAGGCGCTCGATCTGGCCGATGTGGTGGGCCGCACGCACAAGGTGAAGGTGCAGAAAGGCGAAGAAGGTGCCAATCAATGGCGTGACTTCGTAGCCACCTGCACCGAGGCAGAGTTCATGGGGGTGCATGACGGCTATGGCTTTTACACGCTGCAGCTTCGGTCCTGGCTCTGGTTTCTGACCCGGACGTCGAACAATTTCATCTTCCAGAACATGTCCACGTTGGACATCATCAAGAAGATTTTCCAGGACCGCGGCTTTTCCGACTACACGATCAACGTGTCGCGTACGCCCGATCCACGGATTTACACCGTCCAGTACGACGAGACCGATTATGATTTCCTGTGCCGACTGATGGAGGAGGAGGGGATTTACTTCTTCTCGACCGTCAAGAACGCCAAGGACCATCTGATGATCGTGGATGACATCGGCGCGCATGTACCCGTGGCGGAATTTGCAGAGATCAAGTTTGCGCTTCGTGAAACCGGCAGCGGGAAGGGCGGTGGCGGCCAGGCCGCGGGCGGCTTCCGCAAGACACAGGACCATATCTTTGAATGGCGCGGAAACGAGGCGCAGACGCCGGGCAAGGTAACGCTGCGCGACTACAACTTTGAAAAGCCGAAGGCTGACATGACGACGGCCAAGGTGCTCAAGCGCGGGACGCATCCGCATGCCAGCTATGAGCGTTACAGCTATTCCGGGCGCTACCGGGAAACTGCGCTGGGCGAGATTTACGCGCGCGTGAAGATGGAAGCCGAGGCCGCCAAGTACCAGACACGGCGTGCAGTCGGCAACGTCCGCACCATGACGACCGGCGCGACCTTCAAGCTGAAAAAGCACATGCGCGAGGAAGAGAACCAGGAATACCTGGTCATCTCGGGCGTCCACATGATGCAGATCGAGAACGAGAACAAGGACGAGACGCAGGATGTGGAAGAGCTGCCCGGTTCCATCAAGTTCGATGAAAAGAACAGGGATGCCTATCGCTGCACGTTCGAGATCATTCCCAAAAGTACGCCCTACCGTGCCCCTCTCAAGACGCAATGGCCCAAGATCCCTGGCATCCTTCTGGCCAAGGTGACAGGCCCCTCGGGCGAGGAGATCTATACCGACAAGTATGGGCGGATCAAAGTGCAGTTCCCGTGGGACCGCGAAGGCAAGAATGACGAAAACACCACGTGCTGGGTGCGCGTGGTGACGCCGTGGTCGGGCAAGAACTGGGGCATGGTCGCGGTGCCACGCATCGGGCAGGAAGTGGTGATCCAGTTCGAGGACGGCGATCCTGATCGTCCGATCTGCACCGGCATGCTCTACAATGCAGATGTGATGCCGCCCTATGCGCTGCCTGCCAACATGACGCAGTCGGGCATCCTGACGCGATCCACCAAGGGGGGCAGCGACAAGACCTATAACGAGCTTGTCTTCGAGGATAAGGCCGGGGAAGAGTTTGTGCGCCTGCATGCCCAGAAGCATTTCTTCCATGCGGTCGAGAACCAGGCCAACATCAGCGTTGGATACGAGACGCAACAGGTGACGAGCGGCACCGACAAGAGCGTGACGACCAAGATTTACCAGAACCGCACCGAGACGATAGAGAAGGGTGATCTGACCGTCACCGTGCAGACCGGCAACGAGAAGCGCGACATCAAGACCGACCGCGAGGAAAAGGTCGGTGGCAATGCCAAGCAGGAAGTGACCGGAAACAAGGAAACCAAGGTCACTGGCAACACCAAGGCCGAGACGACGGGCAGTTACACCGAAAAGGTGACGGGATCCTCCACGACGACTGTCACGGGGGGCGTCACCATCGAATCCATGCAGTCGATCGAGTTGAAGGTGGGCGCCAACTCGATCAAGATCGACCAGTCGGGCATTACCATCAAGGGGATCATGATCAAAACCGACGCCGGTGGCATGGCCACACACAAGGCCGGCGGGATGATGATGATTCAGGGTTCGCTGGTTCTGATTAACTGAGGAACACATGTCAAAGAGATTTGAAAACCTCAAGAAAATCCCGCCGGAACCGGCAGCGAAACTGCTTGCGATGACGAACACCAAGCTGCAAACCAAGGTTTCGGCGCCAGTCTCTGCGCTGGTGTCTGTCGTTCTGGCGGAACTGGCCGAGAAAGAGGCCAAGATCGATATCCTGCGCCTGCTATCGGTCGCCATCCCCCCGCGTGAGGCGACGTGGTGGGCTTGCCTTGCCGCACGCGATCTGGTGGGTGCAGATGCAAAGGTGGTACCGCCACCGCTGGCGGCTGCGGAAAAGTGGGTGTTCAAACCCACGACCGAAAACCGCGAGGCGGCCAATCTGGCGTTTACAAATGCCGACAACGACGACGATACGGTCTACTGTGCGATGGCTGCGAACTATGCCGACGGCAGCCTTGGCCCGGGCGATTTGAACCAGCACCCCGCGCCGCCGAACGGGGTGTCGGCGGCGGTCTTTGCAATGAACCTGCTTGCCATGCGGGCCAATGTGGATCGGATGCAGGTATTCCTCGACATTCTTATCGACCGCGGTCTCGACATCGCGCGCGGCGGAAATGGCAAGGCCGAGGCCGGTGGTGGCGCCAAGCTGGAAGCGAAAGGATAAGCGATGCCCGGCCCCCCGAACGCGCGCCTGACCGATACGCACATCTGCCCGCTGACGCTGGGCGCGCCCACTCCGGTCATTCCGCCCTGTGCTGTTCCGGTGCTTATCGTCAAGATCATGGCTGCCCGTCTGACCGACATGGTGGTAACGGCGGTCGCACCCCCACCCCACCCGATTGCAAAGGGTTCTGCGACGGTTATGATAGGCAAGCTGCCCGCCACGCGGGTCGGGATGGACTTGTGCTCCGGCGGGGGCGCGGTCATTCCGATGCAGTTTACTGTGATGACCGGAGGCTGAAGCCCGAATGCCAGTGACGCTGCGGTTCCAATCGACGGGGCAAGTCCCCGGCGACGGCGCGCCCATCATGATGCGCGGCCCCAGTCTGACCATCGGGCGGGGCCAGGAAAACGATATCGTTCTGCCCGATCCTGATCGGTTAATCTCTAAGAACCACTGCGCGATCGAGGATCAGAACGGCAATGTGGTGGTGATCGACTTTTCCACCAACGGCACGTTTCTGAACTATGGCAAGGTGCCCTTGGGCCGCGTGCCCACACCCCTGAACGATGGCGATGTGCTGAGCATGGGCGCCTATGAGATGGTCGTGGCCATCACGACGGGCAAGCCAGTGAACCCCTATGCCGATCTGCCGCCGCCGGTGGATGACGGCCCGGTTTCGCATGGTCAGGCGGATGCGGCGCCGGACCTGATGGACCTGCTCGACGGCCCTTCGGCGAAGAAGCATGATTTTCTTGATGATCTGATGGGGGCCGAGCCGCCGAAGGGACCAAGCCAGATCATGCGCGAGGATCCCATTGACGAGTTGTCCTTGCCCGCGCTGCCCGGCGAGGATGATCCGATCCTTGGCCGAATCCCCGATCCATTGGACGATTTTGCCGGCGCTTCGCTTGGCCAGCATTCCGCTTCGGGAAGTGACAGTTTCCGGTCTTCGCAGCCCCGGTCTTCGGTCATTCCGGATGATTGGGATGACGATCTTCTGTCCCCCGGCGGCGCGAAGAATGACAGCGATCCCTTCGCCGCACCGCCGCCCGCTGCGGCGGCACGTCCCGTGCCGGATCTGCCGCCCGATGCGTTCGACGGGCTGATGCCGGGCCAGACGACGCCACCAACCGCCGCCAAGCCGCCCGCCGCGCGCGCCGCACCGGCAGAGGTGGCGGGCCCTGACGATGGGACCTCACCCTTTGCCGCAGGGGCCGCTGCGGCCGCAGCCCGGACGCCCGCAACCGCTGCACCAAAGGCCCCGCCCCCGGCAGCGGCCCCGGCACGCGCTGCAACATCCTCTGGCCATTCCGATGCCGCCCGCGCCTTCTTTGTGGGTGCCGGGGCTGAAGACGTGGTCATCCCCGATGATCAGATGGCCGCCACGATGGAGCGTCTTGGCGCCGTCATGAAGACGATGATCGAGGGTCTGCGTGACGTGCTGATGACCCGCTCGTCAATCAAGGGCGAGTTCCGGATGGAGCGGACGCAAATCAGCGCAGGTGGAAACAACCCGCTGAAATTCGCCCTCTCGCCTGAACATGCGGTCGAGATGATCCTGCGGCCAAAGGCGAAGGGCTACATGGAAGGCAGCGTGGCCGTGGCCGAGGCTTTGGCCGACATCAAGGCGCATGAAGTGGCCATGGTCACCGGCATGGAGGCGGCGATCCGGGGCGTCATGGCCCAGCTCGACCCCAAGAAGATGGACGAAAAGGCGGGGAGCGGCGGCGTGCTTTCTAACCGCAAGGCAAAGCTCTGGGATGAATATGAGAAGCTGTATACCAAGATGGCCGGGCAAGCCGACAACGATTTCCACGAGTTCTTCAGCAAGGAATTCGCGAAAGCCTATCTCGACCAACTTGAAAGATTGAAATGACACATGGAAAAGGGGCGACTACGGTCGCACGAGTGCGGACATTTTGAGGAGATCGCCGCGTGTCCTGGGATAGCAAGGTGCTGTGGACAGAGGGGTTGTTCCTGCAGCCCCATCACTTCCAGCAGGCCGACCGCTATGCCGAGGCGCTGGTCAGCGGCCTTGCACGCAGGCTGACGCCTTATGCGTGGGGCGTGAACGAGCTTGAGATCAACGAGGAAGTGTTGAAGTTCGGCCAGTTCGCGATCAAGGGCGCTTCAGGGCTTACCCCTGATGGCGCCGTGTTCCGCGTGCCGCAGGCCGAGGATCACCCGCCCGCGCTGGAAGTGCCCGAGGCGGTAAAGGATTGCGTCGTCTATCTGTCGGTGCCATCGCGCCGTCGCGGTGCGCTGGAGCTTGACCCCGAGGGGGCAGAGCGTTCCGCCGCGCGTTTCCGCGCCGCCGAGGTCGAGGTGACCGACACGATGGGCGAAGGGCGCAAACCCGTGACCATCGGGGTG
The DNA here is from genome assembly GCA_038251625.1 of Rhodobacterales bacterium. Taxonomy (GTDB): domain Bacteria; phylum Pseudomonadota; class Alphaproteobacteria; order Rhodobacterales; family Rhodobacteraceae; genus JBBQXK01. The sequence goes on along the minus strand of JBBSBE010000006.1, from coordinate 61,866 downwards.
GGCAAGCTGCGCCTTCAGTTTGCGCTGCAGGTCGATGATCTGTCTGACCGCATGGTCATCCCGATCGCGCGCATCATCGAGCGGCGACCCGATGGCGAGGTGCTTCTGGACAAGGCCTTCATGCCGTCGGCCATGGACGCACGCGCCGCGCCCTCGCTTTACGCATTTCTGGGCGAGATCGAGGGCCTGCTTGCACACCGCATGAAAGCGTTGGCAGGCCGGATGTCCGAAGGCGGGCCTGCCAAGGGCGTGGCAGAGATTCAGGATTTCCTGCTTCTGATCGTGGTGAACCGCAATCTGCCGCTGATCCGGCACCTTCTTAACATGGAAAACCTGCATCCGGCGCAGGCCTATGCCTTCTGCATCGGGCTGGCGGGCGAGCTTGCCACGTTCATGGCGAGCGAGAAGATGCCACCCGATCTGCCGGTCTATCGCCACGACGCGCTGACGACGACGTTTTCGCCGGTGATCCGTCTTTTGCGCCAATACCTCAGTTCGGTGCTCGAGCAGACTGCCATCTCGATCCCGCTCGAGGCGCGCAAATACGGCATTTCGGTCGGCATCATTGCCGATCGCAAGCTGATCTCGACGGCGGGCTTCGTGCTGGCGGTGAAGGCGGATATTCCGGCCGAAAACGTGCGGCGGCATTTTTCGGGCCAGGCCAAGATCGGCCCGGTGGAGGAGATTCGCCAGCTCGTCAACTCGGCCCTGCCGGGTATCACCCTGCGCCCGCTGCCCGTGGCACCCAGGCAAATCCCCTATCACGCAGGGGTCGTGTATTTTGAGCTTGACCGCGATAGCCCCTACTGGCGCAAAATGACGACATCAGGCGGTATTGCCGTCCATGTCTCGGGCGAATTTCCGGGTCTGTCGATGGAGCTTTGGGCCATCCGCGTCGGCTGATCGGAACGAAGGATTGGTGCATGTCTAACAACGACCCCTTTGCCGAACCCGACGATTCCGAACGGACGGTGATCCGGCCAAATCCGGGTGGGCGCCGGGGCGGGGGTGCGGCATCGCCCGCAGGTGTGCCGGCCTATGCGGCGCCTGCGGCGGCCCCTGCACCACAGGCAGGCTACGGGATCCCGCAGGCGGCGGCGCGGGTCGAGGCAGCCGCCGATATCGGCAAGACGCAGGAATCGCCGATCCAGCTTGCCATGACCGGGATGAACCGGCTAAACGCCATCGGGGCCACCCTCTTTGCCCTGATCAGCCGTATCCGCAACCGGGCCCAGCACATGGAGCCGGACACGCTTCGCCGCAACGTGGTGGCCGAGGTGCGTAACTTTGAATCCAAGGCCATCGCTGCTGGTATCGACCCGCAGCAGGTCAAGGTCGCGCGCTATGCCATCTGTGCCACCATTGACGACGTGGTGCTGAACACACCCTGGGGCGAGCAGTCGAGTTGGGCCATGCAAAGCATGGTCGGCACGTTCCACAAGGAAACCGTAGGGGGCGACCGTTTTTACGACGTGCTCGCACGGCTGGAAAAGGATCCGCCGAACAACATCGAGCTTCTTGAATTCATGTACATGTGCCTGTCGCTTGGCTTTGACGGGCGTCTGCGCGTCGAGCCCGGCGGCATGGACAAGCATCTGCAGATCCGCATGGGGCTTGCCCGGATCATCCGCGCGCAGCGCGGTCCGGTCGAGCAGGACCTTTCGCCACGGTGGCGTGGGCTTGAAAAACCGCACAAAGCGCTGTCCGCGTGGAAGCCGGTCTATCTTGCGCTTGGTATTACTGCGGCGTTGCTCGGGCTGATGTTCGGTGGCCTAAGCTATGCTCTTGGCTCCAATTCAGAGCGGCTTCTGGGCCAGATGGCGGCCATTGATCCCGGTATTCCGGCCACGCTCGAACGTCCGGCGCCACCCCCACCGCCGCCCCCGCCCCCGCCGCCAGAGGCGGGACCGACGCAGGAACAGATCGTTTCGGGCTTTCTTGAGCCGGAGATCAAGGAAGGTCTGGTCAAGGTCTTCGGCGATGCCAATTCGCTGACGATCCGGGTGAAAGGGCAGGCAATGTTCGGCTCTGGCTCGGACAAGCTGACCAAGGGGTATGATGAAAAAATCATCCGCCTGGCCAAGGCACTGAACGATCAGCCCGGCAAGATCATCGTGGTCGGCCATTCCGACAACGTGCCGATCAAGACCTCGCGCTTTCCGTCGAACCAGCACCTGTCGCTGGCCCGGGCGGACTCGGTGCGCAAAGTGATGTCTGAACATCTGGACGATAATGCGCGACTGTCGGCCGAAGGTCGTGCCGACAAGGAACAACTCGGCGACCCGAACACAGAGGAAGGCCGCGCCTTCAACAATTCCAAGGATGGCAGGGCCGAGAATCGCCGGATTGAGATCAAGCTGCTGAAGGCGGAAAACTAATGGTAAGGCGCTATATCTTCCCGCTCTTTCGGTCGGCCTACGGCATCCTCTTTGTCGTCGCCGTAGCACTGTCGGCTTGTATCTGGTTCCTTGGCCCCTCGCTTGTCATCGGCGAATGGGACCCCTTTGCAGAGATCCTGTCTCGCATCGTGTGGATCTTCAGCATCTTCGGCGTCACGCTGTTGCTGATGCTGCTGATCTGGGTGTTGCGGCGGCGGCGTGACCGCAAGATGAACGAGGATATCGTCGCCTCGACAGAAGACCCCGACGAAGACGACGGCGTGAAGTCCGAGATGGACGAAATGCGCAAGAAGCTGAAAACCGCGCTGACGCAACTGCGTAAATCGAAGCTTGGCTCGCGCAGCCTGTATGAATTGCCGTGGTACGTGATGATCGGCCCCCCCGGCGCCGGGAAAACCACTGCGATCGTCAATTCCGGCCTGAAATTCCCGTTGGTGGAAGAGTTCGGCTCAGCCTCAATCGGCGGTGTGGGCGGCACGCGGAACTGCGACTGGTGGTTCACCGACAATGCCGTGATGATCGATACGGCGGGTCGTTACACGACCCAGGAAAGCGACGTCGAATCCGACAACAAGGGCTGGCTGAACTTTCTGACGCTGCTCAAGCGGAACCGAAAGCGCCAGCCGATCAACGGCGCGATCATCGCGATTTCGCTGAGCGACCTTTCCATGACTGACGAGGTGACGCAGGCCGCGCATGCCAAATCGATCCGCCGCCGCCTGCACGAGTTGCGCGACAAGCTGGGGGTACGCTTCCCTGTCTACGTGATCTTCACCAAGGCCGACCTGATCGCGGGCTTCGCCGAGTTCTTTGACAATCTGGGCAAGGAAGCGCGGGAACAGGTCTGGGGCTTCACGCTGCCGCTGGAGAAGCCGAAGTCCACCAATTCGCCGATTGCGGCTTTCGACGATGAATTCTCGGCGCTTCTGACCCAACTCAACACCCAATCGCTGGAGCGGATGCAACAGGAAACCGATCACCAGCGCCGCAGTCTGATCGCAGGTTTCCCGGGGCAGGTGGCAAGCGTCCGGCAGGTTGCGCGGGATTTTCTGGCCGAGGTTTTTCAGGACAACAAGTTCGAGCATCGCCACATGCTGCGCGGGGTCTATTTCGCCTCGGGTACGCAAGAAGGCACGCCCATCGACCGCTTGATGATGGGCATGGCGCGCACCTTCGGGATCGGGCGTCAGGCCATCGGTTCGGGACGGGGCACGGGGCGATCATTCTTTCTGACCCGGCTTTTCGATCAGGTAATCTTCAAGGAGGCGGGCCTTGTTTCCGCCGATGACAAGGTTGAGCGGCGCTATCGCTGGACCCGCCGGGTGGCCATCGCGGCCACGGTTCTTGTGGCCATCGCTGCGGGCACGGTCTGGGTGCGCAGCTTCGTGGGCAACCGCCAGCTTATCGCCGAAACGGCGCAGAGACTGCTGGATTATCAGGCAGCCGCCGCAGTGGTGCCGCAAAGCCCGGTGGGCGACACGGACCTGATTTCCACGCTGCCCGCGCTGGGCGTGCTGCGCGATCTGCCGATGAATCCGCTGGCGGGTGACATCCCCGCGTCGGGATCACTGGGTTACGGTCTTTTCCAGGGTGAGGTGATCGGATCCAACGCGGCGCAAGCCTATCGCGCGGGTCTGAACCAGCACCTTCTGCCCCGGCTTTTGTTGCGGCTGGAAGCACAGATGCAATCCAGCCTGAACGAGCCTGAGGTGCTTTACGAAGCGCTCAAGGTCTATCTGATGCTGGGTCAGCAGGGGCCGCTCAACGTAGAGCTGGTCAAGGAATACATGCTGAGCGACTGGAACAACGCCTATCCCGGCCCGGCGAATGACAATTTCCGCGCCCTTTTGGCCCTGCATCTGGATGCGATGCTCAGCCAGCCGATGCAGCAGATCGGTCTGAACGGCCCCCTCGTGGAACAGGCGCAGACGCTTCTGGCACAGATGCAGCCGGCCATGCGCATCTACAACGGCATCGTCAACAGCCCCAGGGCGCTGGAACTTCCCAAGTGGCGCCTCACCGACATTGGTGGCCCCGCGATCAGCCGCGTTCTTGTACGCTCATCCGGCAAGCCGATGAACGAAGGCATTGACGGCATCTACACCTACGCAGGTTTCAACGAAGTGTTTCTGGGCGAGGCGCTGGGCGTGGCGCGGCGCATCCAGAGCGAAAGCTGGGTTCTGGGCGACAAGGCCAGCACCGCGCAATCCGAAACCGCGCTTCTGGCCATCGCGCGGGATGTGCTGGATATCTACTATTCCGACTATATCGCGCGTTACGAGGGAATCCTCGGCGATCTCGACATCATCCCGATGCAGTCGATTGCACAGGCGGTGGATGTCACGGGTATTCTTGCCGGGTCCACTTCGCCCATCTTCAACGTGCTGAACGCCGTCGCTGACGAGACAAGGCTGACCGAGAATCGCAGCCTCGTGCCCACGGCTGCACTGGGTGAAGGCGTGAGTGCGGTCGCCAACCTGGAACTGAAATCCACGCTGAACGTGCAGGCACAGGCATTCCTGGCCGCATTGCAGACTGCGGAAACCAGTGGCGGCTCGAAGCCGAAGCCCCCCGGTGCGCCGGTTGAAGAGCGTTTTGTCTGGCTACAGGATCTGGTCGCGCGGCCGGAGGGGCAGGCATCAAAGCTTGACGACGTGATGCTGAACCTTGCGGAAGTGAACCGCGAGATGTCCAAAATATCGTTCTCCGGCGTGGCCAACGTGCCGACAGACCCTGAAAATTCGCCGCTGTTCCGGCTGAACTTCGCGGTGTCCCAGATTGACCAGGGGCCGCTGAAACGCTGGGTCAGTCAGGTGGCCGTGGGCTCGTCCGGGATCACAGCAGACGGGACGCGCGCGCAGATGAACGCCAAATGGACAAGCACAGTCCTGCCGGTCTGTTCGCAAACGCTGGACGGCCGCTATCCGTTCAACCGCCGCGCGCGGGAAGAAGTGGGCATCGCCGATTTTACCCGCGTTTTCGCACCTGGCGGCCTGATCGACGCGTTCTTCAACGAGAATATGGCGCAGTTTGTGGATACGCAGTCCCGACCGTGGGTATGGAAGAAGGTCAACGACGCCGATCTTGGGATTTCCGACGCGGTGCTGGTGCAGTTCCAGAATGCCGCTGCCATCCGGGCGGCTTTCTTCCCCACGGGCCCGACGCCGCAGGTGCAGTTCCAGATCACCCCGACCGCCCTGTCGCCCGAGGCCAAGACCGTGAAGCTTGAGGTGGACGGCAAAGCCGTGGTCTTCACCCCCACCGAAGGCCAGCCCCCGCCCACGGGCGTGACTTGGCCTGGCGAGGCGGGCTATGGCCGTGTGACCATCGAACCGGCGGCGTCCGGCATCGAGAACGCGCTGAAGCGCGACGGGCCATGGGGGTTCTTCCGCCTTTTGGACAGCGCGGAGGTGCGCAACACCAATTCGGGCGACAAGAAGCGCCTGATCTTCAATATCGGAGGCCGCATCGCGATCTTCGAAATGCAGACAAGTTCGGCGATCAGCCCCTTCGCGTTGAAGGAACTGGCGCAGTTCTCTTGTCCGAAGACCTTCTGATGGCCTCCCGGTTCGGAGCCTTTGGCAAGATGCCGGCGCTGGGGGATTTCTTCCGCGCCGACCTGCCGCAAGGGTTCGTCGATCCGTGGGATCGCTGGTTGCAGGAGGGGATGCTGTCGGCGCGCAGCACGCTGGGCGAAGGGTGGCAAGATTGCTATTTCTCCGCCCCGCTTTGGCGCTTCACGCTTAGCCCCGGGATTGCCGGGGCTGCGGCAATGACCGGCGTGATGATGATGTCAGTCGATCGCGTCGGGCGCCAGTTTCCGCTGACGCTGGCCTCGCCCTTGCCCGATGGCGCCACGCCACTGGCTGCGCATTTTGCCGGTGCCACCGCATTGGCGGCGCTGGAAGAGGTGGCGCTCGACGCGCTTGAAGACGGCTTTACCCGCGATCATCTGACGGCCCGGCTGCAGGATGTGGCGCTGCCCGTGCCCCCGCCCCCCTTCATGCTGACCGAGGCGCAGGGCGGCCTTGTTCTGACGGGTGCGCAAAGCGAGGGATTGTCTGCCGAACTCGCCGCGCGCTTTCTGGATCGGCGCTTCCGCAAGCCGTCGATATGGTCGGCCGAACTGGATGGCGTCACGCGTCTGATGGTCTGCGAGGGGCTGCCTGCAGGCGGCCAGATGACCGGCCTCTTCGACATGACTGCACAGGTCTGGCACAGCATGGAGGACGCATGAGCGCCCCGCATCCGCGTTTCAGCGCCACGACCCACGTGGGCCGGGTGCGCAAGATCAACGAGGATTCGATCCTCTCGCTGCCCGACCAACTGATCTGGGTGGTGGCTGACGGCATGGGTGGGCACGAGGCGGGCGATTTCGCGAGCCAGACGATCGTCGATACCATCGCCATGATCCAGCCGGACCTGCCGCCCGGCGATCTGATGCGGGCGCTGCGGGCGACCATCCTGCAGGCGCATGACCGTATCCGGCAAGCGGCCGAGGAAAAGTTTCATAGCACCGTGGGCGCAACTGTGGTGGCCTTGATCCTGACGGATGGACATTTCGTTGCCTTCTGGGCCGGCGACAGCCGCCTTTACCGACTGCGCGACGGCGCAATTGAAATGCTGACGACCGATCATTCCGTGGTGGGCGAATTCGTGGCCGCGGGTGAGATGACCTGGGATGAAGCCGAACACCACCCGCAGTCCAACGCCATCACGCGCGCCGTGGGTGTGGGTGAGGTTCTGGAACTGGACAAGGTGCGTGGTGAGGTGCTGCCTGGGGATCGCTTCCTGTTGTGCTCGGACGGGCTGACGAAATATGCCGGGTTCAAGACGCTGGAAAAGATGCTGACCGACGCCCCGATCGAAACCGTGTCGGAAACGCTGCTGACCTATGCGCTGGGCTCCGGCGGGGGTGACAATGTATCGATCATCGTCGTCGACGTGCCACGCTGAGGGCCCGCGCATGGCCGTTTCCTTTGCGTCACACCGTGATATGATCGTCATGATCCACAGCGGAGCCGTCCTTTGACCCCCGAACGCCTGATCCCTGCGATCGTGATTGCCGTCGGCGTTCTTTTCGCTCCGTTGGTGTGGGTTGTATCTTCCTCGCTGATTGGTGGCGGTAGCGGTGGCGGTGCTTTGATGACCGGCAGCGGCGAGGGCGGTGCGGTCGACAGCAGTGCCCGCATCGATATCGAAATCCTGCGCCAGCAGGTCGAAGATCTGCAACAGCGTCTTGGTCTTGTGGAGCAAGAGCTTTCGCGTCTTCAAAGCCTGCCGCGCGACGGTGCTGCCGGGCTTGACCCATCGGACCCGAATTATCTGCCCGAACGTCTGGGCGATAACCAGATCCTCGACAGCTACGCGCAGGTCGTGCTGATCGCAGGGCGCCGCAAGATCAACGAGGGGATCAGCGTATCTTCCCCGTCGTTCCTGCTTGAAAGCTTTGGCCCCCCGCGTGAGGTGCTGTCGGACGACTGCGAGCCGATGACGAACCCCAAGCTGAAAGACATGCTGGTAACCGAGGATGTGGGGCCGATCCGTGTGTCGATGCTACGCCCGGCTGTGGATTCGCTGAAGCGCGTGTTTGCGAAGATTGAAGCGGCCGATCCGGACTTGTACGAGCGCATCTCAACCGCAGGGGCCCTGTGCGTGCGCCGTATCCGGGGGTCGCAGAACTCTGTGTCCACCCATGCGTTCGGGCTGGCGGTGGATCTGAACATCGACGGTGTGCTTGATACGCTGGGTGACGGGCGCACGCAGTTGGGGCTGACCATCCTTGCCGATTTCTTTCAGGCCGAAGGCTGGTTTTGGGGCGCTGCGTTCAGCCGGGAAGACTCGATGCATTTCGAGGTGAGCCGTGAGATGATCACGAAATGGCGCGCGGACGGCATCATCTGAGGCGGCACGTCACAGGAAGGCCCGGGCGCTGAACGCCCCCGGGCCTTGTTCAAGTCGTCTCCAGAACCGACGCTGGCTTCGTTCAGGCAGCCCGCTTTGGCAGACGCCAGTTCGGACGGATCCGGTGGCAGGTATAGCCGTGCGGGATACGCTCCAGATAATCCTGATGCTCTGGTTCCGCTTCCCAGAAATCGCCCGCCGGTTTCACTTCCGTGACCGCCTTGCCCGGCCAAAGACCCGAGGCATCCACATCCGCAATCGTATCCCGCGCCGTGCGCTCCTGATCGGGCGAGGTATAGTAGATGCCCGACCGATAGCTGACCCCCATGTCGTTGCCCTGACGGTTCAGGGTCGACGGGTCGTGGATCTGGAAGAAAAACTCCAGCAGTTCGCGAAACCCGATGCGCGCGGGATCGAACACGATCTCGATCCCTTCGGCATGAGTCCCGTGGTTGCGGTAGGTGGCGTTCGGCACGTCGCCGCCGGTGTAACCAACGCGCGTCGAAACTACGCCGGGCAGTTTGCGGATCAGATCCTGCATCCCCCAGAAGCACCCACCCGCCAGAACCGCCGTTTCCCGATTGTCGCTCATGTGATCCTCCATCGCTTTGTGCAAAGATGGGGCCACGCGGGGGATTTGCCAATGCCCTGAAACAGCGATCAGGTGCCCGTGAACGGCCTGTCCCCGCTGGCGTCGCGGATGCGGGTGGGCAAGCCCATCTCGCCCAGAAGCAAAAGGAACGGCACGGGATCCAGGTCTTCTACATTGGCCATCTGCCCCAGATCCCAGGTACCGTTGGCAATCAGCAGGGCAGCCGCCACCGGGGGCACACCGGCGGTATAGCTGATCCCCTGACTGCCCACTTCGGCAAAGGCCTCGGCGTGATCGGCCACGTTGTAGATGAACATTTCGGCGGGCTGTCCATCCTTCGTGCCCCGCACCAGATCACCGATGCAGGTCTTGCCCTGATAGTCCGGCGCCAGGCTTGCCGGATCGGGCAGCACCGCCTTTACCACCTTCAGCGGCACGACCTCCAACCCTTCCGCCGTGCGCACCGGCACCTCGCTGAGAAGGCCGAGGTTTTTCAGCACCGTGAAGACGTTGATGTAGTGATCGCCAAAGCCCATCCAGAACCGCACGTCCGCTTTCGGGTAGCGGGCTGACAGGGAATGCACCTCGTCATGCCCGGTGAGGTAGGCCTTTTGCTTGCCGACAACGGGCAAATCCCATTCCCGGCCAACCTCAAACATCGTGTTGGCCTGCCACTGCCCGCCCTGCCAGGACCATACGGTTCCGGTGAATTCGCGAAAATTGATCTCGGGGTCGAAGTTGGTGGCGAACCAGCGGCCGTGCGATCCGGCGTTGATATCCACGATGTCGATGCTGTCGACTCGGTCCAGCATCCCTTCAGCCAAACGCGCATAGGCGTTGACGACACCGGGATCGAACCCAACGCCCAGCACAGCCGTTACCCCTGCCGCCGCACAGGCGGCGCGCCGCTTCCATTCGTAGTTGGCATACCAAGGAGGGGTTTCGCAGATTTTTGCTGCGTCTTCGTGGATTGCGGTGTCCAGATAGGCCGCCCCCGTTTCAATGCAGGCATCAAGGACAGGCATGTTGACAAAGCTCGATCCCACATTGATCACGATCTGCGCGCCGGTCTTGCGGATCAGGGCCGCCACGGCGGCGCTGTCCATCGCGTTCAGCGGATGCGCCGTAAACGGGCCCGGTGCCTTCATCGCCCCCTTGTCATGAACGCTCGCGATGATCGCCTCGGCTTTCGCGACGGTGCGGCTTGCGATGTGCAGATCGCCCAGCCGGTCATTGGCCGCTGCGCATTTATGCGCCACAACCTGCGCCACGCCCCCAGCGCCAATGATCAACACGTTGCGTTTCATCGCAAAACCCTCCTTCGCACATTTCAGGAAACGGTCAGCCGAGCGCGGCCTCGAAATCGGCATAGCCGAATTCGCGCGCCACGGTCAGCGCGCCGTCCGGTTCGCGGATCACGACGCCAGGCATCCGAACCCCGTTGAACCAGTTCTTCTTGACCATCGTGTAACCTGCCGCATCGGCGATGCTGATCCGGTCCCCCACGTTCAGGGGTGCGGGAAACCTGAATTCGCCAAAGATATCGCCCGCAAGGCAGGATTTGCCGCAGATCATCCACGGATGATCGCCCTCTGTCTCGATCCGTGCGGACTGGCGATAGATCAGCAAGTCGAGCATATGTGCCTCGACGCTGGCATCGACCACCGCCAGATCCTTGCCGTTCGACAGCACGTCGAGCACCGTTACCTCAAGGCTTGCGGCCCCGGTGATCGCAGCCTCACCTGGCTCCAGATAGACCTGCACCCCGAACCGGTCGGCGAAGGCGCGCAGCCGCGCCGCCAGCCGATCCACCGGGTAGCCCGCCCCGGTGAAGTGGATGCCGCCGCCAAGGCTGACCCAGGACAAGCGCTGCAACAGGGGGGCGAACTCTGCCTCGATCCGACCTAGCTGCGTATCAAAGAGGTCGAAATCGGAATTCTCGCAATTGTAGTGGATCATGACGCCCGAGATGCGGTTCCCCACCGCCATCAGTTTGGCCACATCCCATTCGCCAAGGCGCGAGAAGGGCCGGGCGGGGTCGGCCAGGTCAAAACCGCTGGTGGAAAAACGGGGGTTCAGGCGCAGACCCCGCGCCACATGCGCCGTCGCGTTGTCGAAGCGGTCAAGCTGGCCGACCGAATTGAAAATGATCTTGTCGGCATAACCCGCCGCCTCGGCGATTTCGTGATCCGCCCAGGCAACCGAATACCCGTGCGTCTCGCCCCCGAACCGCTCGCGTCCAAGGCGCAGCTCGTAAAGCGACGATGACGTTGTGCCATCCATATGCGCGCGCATCTGATCAAACACCGGCCACGTGGCAAAGCATTTCAGGGCCAGCAGTACCTTGGCACCCGACCCTGCGCGCAACGCATCCATCACGGCCATGTTGCGCGCCAGTTTTGCGCGGTCGATCAGGTAGTATGGTGTCTGGATCATCGCCAATCCCCAAAGCCCGCACGCCGGAAGGGGGGAGATAGGACCCCGGTCCCGCAGGTGCAAGCCTTTTGGGGCCGAGGCGCAACAGGGATGTGACACAAGCAGGCGCCGCTGGCGCCCAAGGATCAGACCATGCGGATCGCATCCTTCGCGACGGCCAGCATGTAGCCACGTCGCGCCACAGTCTTCACCAGCACTTCGCTGACAAGCTGGTTGCCGAGCGCATCGCGCAGCCGTTTGACCCGCGTTGCCCCCGCCGCCTCATCGCAATCCGCGGCAGAGCGGCCCGAGATGACCGCCTCGATCTGGCTGCCGTTCAGCACGTCGTCATCCAGCCGCGCCTCAGCCAGAACACTCAACGTCTCAATCGCAGCCTCTGTCAGCGCAAATTCCATATCGTTGATGTAGACGGCCCGCGCCTCGCGGCTGATCAGCAGCGAAGAGACCTGGATGCCCGCGCGCTGGATCGCAGAGATCCGCCTGTTCAGCGCAATGATCGTGACCAGAAACACCAGTGCCGCCAGCAAAAGCGCCGTGGCAAAGACCAGAAGGACGAAAATCACCACCCGGTAGCTGGACAGAACATCTGAAAACGCGGTGCCGGATTGGGCAAGAATCTCCAGCAGCTTCACCTCGGCCGCGCCACGCAGCGCATCGTTTTCCACGAAAAGCCGCTCGACCCGCGCATTGAACGCGTTCGCGTCGGGCAGGTTGATGAACAGCAGCACCGCCGCCCCCAGAAGCACCGCCACGATGGCCGCTATCCCATAGGCGACAACCCGGTTCCCGGCCTTCAGCGAGTCAGTAGCGGAGGAAGTATTCTCCTGCACTGCCTTTCCTTTCGTTCAATCCTTCCGGCCCGAACACCGAAATCACGTTCAGCAACGTCCAGCCTGCGGCACGCAGCCGGCCAGAGACTTCACTCTTGGCAGATCGCTTGTCACAGGCGCTGTCGGGAACTTCCATTACCCCGTACTGCAGGCGCAGCGGGCTGTCCTGCTTAGCCTTGTAATCGGCATAACATGCAGCCCCTGCCGGCGACGCGAATGCGACGACAAGGGCAAGGACAAGCGGTTTGACGGCAGGTGACACGGAGGTTGCTCCTTTGCGGGCTGGCGTACCTGCAATCTGCGCCGGGTCCCAGCGATAAACAATAACCACGGGGATTTGGCGGGACGTTATCGCATAGCGGGGTGGCGTTATTGCTTGGCCCGTGGCGATGGCGGCACGGTCAGACCATGCAGCCCGACACATTGCCGGGCCAACCCCTTGGAAAGGAGCCTGCCATGCCCTTCAATCCCGCCGTTGCCCGCCGCCGGTTTGTTGCGACCCTTGCAAGCGCAGCTACCGCGCTGGCGCTGATGACTGCAACTGCAATGCCCGTCCGGGCAGACCCTGATCGCGATGATGTGGCCAAAGCGCTGGCCGCCATCGCCGTGATCGCACTGATCGCCAAGGCAGGCGAGAAAAACAATCGTGGCGATGCGCGCCGTCGCAATCATGACGACGAAGACGAAGGCCGCTACAATCCCCGCCACGGTAACCGCGTCCTGCCCGCCGAATGCGCCGTCAGAATCGATCAGCGCGGGCGCCGCGACCGGGTTGTCTACGCCGAGCGCTGCCTGCGCCAGAGCGGGGTCAACGGACGCCTTCCCTACTATTGCAGCATTGAGACGCGCAGCCGGGGCAGGTCGGTCACGGTGTTCCCGCAAAGCTGCCTTGAGGATGCAGGCTTCCGCATCGAACGCGGTCGCAAGCATTGGTGATGCCCATCGGCGCCCCCCCCCGGGGTGCGCCGATCCTTGGGGCGCGGACGGGTGAACAGCGTCTGCGCCCCCCTTTTTCCCAAGCGTCGCTTGGGGTAGCCACCAACCATGCCCCGCATCACCCCTGATTTCAGCTTCGAGGCGGCCGCCCTTGCCCAAGGGGCGGCTTTCATCGTGGGTGTCGATGAGGTTGGCCGTGGTCCGCTTGCAGGGCCGGTCACTGCCGCCGCGGTCCGGCTTGATCCCGCGCACATTCCGCCGGGTCTTGCCGACAGCAAGACACTGACGAAGGCGCGGCTCGCGCGGTTGAATGCCGCGGTGCTGGCCTCGGCGCAGGTGTCCATCGCCCATGCGTCGGTGGAAGAGATTGACCGACTGAACATCCTTCATGCCAGCCACCTTGCCATGTCGCGGGCGGTGGCGGGTCTGCCCGCCGATCACGCGCTGATCGATGGCAACCGTGTGCCACCGGGCCTCAGCTGTGGCGCAAATGCCATTGTGAAGGGCGATGCGCGCTGTCTGTCCATCGCGGCGGCCTCGATCGTGGCGAAAGTGGCGCGTGACGCGCTGATGGTGGATTTGGCGCAACAATTTCCCGGCTACGGCTGGGAGGCAAATGCCGGATATCCGACAGCGGCCCACATGGCTGCGCTGCGAAATCTTGGTGTAACCCCACACCATAGGCGATCCTTCGCGCCCGTGCACAACCTGTTGTGGCAAGCCAAAACCATAACCCCCTGATTCAATAAAGAATTTGACGGTGAATCGCCTTTGACTCATCCTCTGCCCAAAGAACGACGGCGAAAAACGCCGGGGACAGAGGCAGCTCATGACGACCAAAGCACCCAAGGCAGCCCCGCTGCCCTTGAACGAAATCCTTGGCGGGGATTGCATTTCGGCGATGCAGGGCCTGCCCGAAGCATCGGTCGATCTGATCTTCGCCGACCCGCCCTACAACCTTCAACTGAGGGGCAATCTGCACCGCCCCGACAACTCGCTGGTCGATGCGGTCGATGATCACTGGGATCAGTTTGCCAGCTTTGCCACCTATGACCGCTTCACCAGGGATTGGCTGGCCGCAGCCCGCCGCATCCTGAAGCCGCATGGCGCGATCTGGGTGATCGGCAGCTATCACAACATCTTTCGCGTGGGCGCCGCGATGCAGGATGCGGGCTTCTGGCTTCTGAATGATGTGATCTGGCGCAAGTCCAACCCGATGCCCAACTTCCGCGGCAAGCGGCTGACCAACGCGCATGAAACGTTGATCTGGGCCAGTCGGGATGAAGGTGCGAAATACACCTTCAACTACGAGGCGCTGAAGGCGCTGAACGACGGCGTCCAGATGCGGTCTGACTGGGTGCTGCCGCTTTGCACGGGGCATGAGCGGCTGAAGGACGCGGCGGGTGACAAGGCGCATCCGACGCAAAAGCCCGAAAGCCTGTTGCATCGCGTGATCCTTGGCACCACCAACGCAGGTGATGTGGTCCTTGATCCGTTCTTTGGCACGGGCACCACGGGTGCCGTCGCCAAGGCGCTGGGGCGCAATTTCATCGGGATCGAGCGTGAGGATGCCTACCGCGCCCTTGCGGCAGAGCGTATCGCGCGTGTGCGGGCCTATGATGCCTCCTCCATCGTGGTGACCGGATCGAAGCGCGCCGAGCCGCGCGTGCCCTTCGGCCAGGTCGTGGAACGCGGCATGCTGCGACCGGGTGAGGAACTGGTGGGCATGCGTGATCACAAGGCCCGCGTGCGCGCCGACGGAACGCTGGCCAGCGACGGGATCACGGGATCTATCCATCAGGTGGGGGCCCATGTGGAAAAGGCGCCCTCTTGCAACGGCTGGACCTACTGGCATTTCGTGCGCGACGGTCGGCGCATTCCCATCGACATCCTGCGCCAGCAGATACGCGCCGAGATGGATGCCGAAGCGGGCCGCCCGAACTGATTTGATGCGACACCCGGATAACCGGATGCCTGCACCTCGGGTCCGCCCCGGGGTGCACCTTGCCCCGTCCTGCCCGCAGGACGGGGCCTTTTTCTCTGGTCCTGAAGCGAGGGCATGATAGCCTTGCGCCATTGCGATCCGGAGATTGAACTTTTGCCTGACCTGTCTGATCTGACGCATTCGATCCGAACCCTTGAAGCTGACGCCGCCACCGAGGCCGCCCCCCTTACCGCTCAACTCCTTCTGAAACACGCGGATCGCGCGTCCCTTGTGCCGGGGATTGAGGGTCTTTCGCGGTTGCTTTCGCTGACGCAGCTATCGGCATCGCAGTTGCGCCGGTTTCTGGGCCGCAAGACGCCCCCGCGCGGTACGGCGGAATTCGACGCCGGGCAATACGTCAAGCAGCTGCGCGCCCGTTTCCGGCTCTGGTCGCAAACGCTGGAGGCTGCCAAGCAGATCGAGAAGGGGCGTACCTGGCCGTTCTTCCCCCGCCGCCGTCCGATCCTTGATCTGGCCGCCGGGCAAGAGGCGATTGCCGACCGCGTGTTCACGCAGATGCACCGCGTGATCAACCCCGCCGATCAGGCAAACGAGGCCGCCGACCTTGGTTGCTGGCCCGACATTCCCACCAACGTCTCGCTGTTCATGGAACACGCGCATCTGGCCTATCGCATCCTTCTGGCGCAGCAGCATCGCGGGCCGATGCGGTTTGTCGATATTGGCTGCGGCGGGGCCACCAAGGTGGCGCTCGGGGCACAGCTTTTCGCCGCGGCGGACGGGATCGAATACGACCCGGGTTATGCGCAAGCTGCCCGGCGCAATCTGGAATTTCTGGGCGCAGACCGCTGCCGGATCATCGAGGGCGATGCCTTGGCCTTTGCGGATTATGCGGCCTATGACGTGCTTTACATGTACCGGCCCATCCGTGACGACGCGCGGTTGATCGAACTGGAAGACCACGTTCTGGCAACGGCCCGCCGGGGTGCGGTGCTGCTGACGCCGTACGATTCCTTTCTCTACCGGACAAAGGGGTATCAGAGCATCAAGTTCGGCGTCAGCGTGATCGGGATTGATGCGGACGAGGCTGAAGTGCTGCGCCGTGCGACCGCACGCATCGGGCCGCATATCGCCCATCCCGACCGGCCTGTTCCGGCAGAGTGTGATTGGCTGGTGCCGCTTTGGCGGGCTTGCGAGGCCAACGGGATCAGCCCGGACGCCTACGAATAGAGATCAGGCGGCTCCTCGGGGCGCCGGGTTCAGCCCTTTGTTGTAGGGCGCCCATTCCGCGATGTCAGGATAGTAGCGCCGCCGCCAGGCGCGCACACGCGGGTTCATGACCCGCCGCCAGACCGGGGGCACCATGGCAAGCGCAGTCATCACAGGATAGCCCCAGGGCAGTTGAGGTGCGTCGTCCTCGTCATAGGTCTGGAGCAGCGGAAAGCGCCGGTCGGGCTTGTAGTGATGATCCGAATGGCGCTGCAGGTTGATCAAAAGCCAGTTCGACGCCTTGTGCGCCGCGTTCCACGAATGTCGCGGCTGGACGTGTTCGTACTTGCCCTCGCCCAGATGGCGGCGGGTCAGGCCGTAGTGTTCGATGTAGTTCACCAGTTCCAGCTGCCAGATCGCCACGAACGCCTGAAAGACGAAAAGCGCCAACCCAAGCCAGCCGCCCAGGACCAGTGCCAGCGCCAGCATCGCCGTCTGCAGGGCCGCATAGCGCCAGAACGGATTGCCAGGATCCCAGACCGGCAGCCCCTTGCGCGCCAGCATCGCCTTTTCCGCCTTCCACGAAGAGCGCAGCGATTGCCGCAGCACGCGCGGGAAAAAGCGATGAAACCCCTCGTTGTAGCGCGCCGTCACAGGATCGCGCGTCGTCCCGACCCAAAGGTGATGCACGCGCAGATGTTCGCTGCGGAAATGGCCATAAAGCACCATCGCCAGCAGGGTATCCCCCATCCAGCGCTCTTCAACGGGCTTCTGGTGCATCAACTCGTGGCTGTAGTTGATCCCGATCGTGCCGGAGATTACGCCCATCCCGAAGAAAAGCCCGATCTTCTCTGCCAGCCCCAGATGGTCTGCCTGCGGCACATACCAGACCAGTAGGAAAAGCAGTGTGAATTGCAGCGGCGCCCAGATCAGCGTGATCAGGCGGTACCAGTAAAGGTGATCCTCAGGCGTATCGGGGTTGGTGTTTTCTTCGTTCAGGCCGGTCACGGCGTCGAGCACCGAGAACAGGCCCCAGGAGAAAAGTGGTAGCAGCAAGACCGTCCAGCCGCCCACGCTGGCACCGAGCAGCGCCACAGGGATCGCACCCAGCGACAGCCAGAAGGGCAGGGCGTCTGCCAATCGTGGCCTGAAGGCGGGGGTCGGGTCGGTCATCGTTGTCTCCTCGCGGCAGTCTAGACGGAATGCCATCCCGCTCAACGTGGCAAAAACGCATCCAACGCAACGTCATAGGCCTTGCGCATCACCGTGGGCAGATCGCCAGGCCCGAATTCGGAAGGCGACAGGAACGCGCCCCGCAACGGGGCTTCACCGGGGCCGACCTCGGCGACAAAGACAGTCAGATGCAACTCGAAATGGGTGAATGCGTGGCGCACGCTGCCGGTTGCCTGCCGCCATGTG
The DNA here is from genome assembly GCA_038251625.1 of Rhodobacterales bacterium. Taxonomy (GTDB): domain Bacteria; phylum Pseudomonadota; class Alphaproteobacteria; order Rhodobacterales; family Rhodobacteraceae; genus JBBQXK01. Next base: position 44,199 of record JBBSBE010000006.1, on the reverse strand, counting down.
GCCGGCAAGGGAGGCTCACTGTGGCCGCCAACCCGGGTGTCCCATGCCGTACCCGGCCAGCCGAGCATTCCGCCCAGCAGTCCCCTTTCGGGCCGCCGCTCCAGCAGCCACGCGCCATCATGGCGTCTTGCGACCCACAGATGCCCCTCGCGCCGTGGTTTTTCGGCTTTCGGTGTCTTGCGGGGCAGGCCGGCCTGCACCCCTTCTGCGCGTGCCATGCAATCGTCCATCCAGGGGCAGATCGCGCAGGCAGGCTTGCGCGGGGTGCAGATCGTGGCGCCAAGGTCCATCACAGCCTGGGCGTAATCGCCGGGGCGCCGCGCCGGTGTAAGGGTTTCGGCAAGGCGGGTGAGTTCGGCCTTGGCTTTCGGCAACGGCGTCTCGACCCGGAAGAGCCGCGCCATCACCCGCTCGACATTGCCGTCCACCACGGTCGCGGGCGCGTCAAAGGCGATGGAGGCCACGGCGCTGGCCGTGTAGGGCCCCACGCCCGGCAGGCCGAGCAGCCCTTCGCGTGTCACCGGGAACTGTCCACCATGATCCGCAACCACGGCCCGGGCGCCTTTCAGCAGGTTCCGCGCCCGGGCGTAATAGCCAAGCCCCGCCCATTCCGCCATTACCGCCGCATCCGGTGCCGCGGCCAGTGCCGCTACATCCGGCCAACGGGCCGTGAAGCGGTGAAAGTAGTCGCGCACCGCGGCCACCGTGGTTTGCTGCAACATGATTTCCGACAGCCATACGCGGTAGGGATCGGGCCGTACCCCTGCGGCGCGATCTTCAGGGGCCACGCGCCAGGGCATGACGCGCGCGTGCCGGTCATACCAGGCCAAAAGGTCGCCCGCCATTTCAGTCGCGTCACGCAATCTTTACGCCCCCGGCTTCCGCTTGGCGCTGGCACGGCCCGCGCAGGCCGTTAAGATAACGGCAACCGAAGGATTGACCAGCCAATGCCCAGCCCCGCCCCACCGCCCAAGCCCACGCGCCGCCAGCGCGGGTTCGAGCCTGCGGCCGGTCTGTTGAAAGATCGCATTCGCGTCGCCGGTGAGGCGCGCGGTTTTGCTGTGACTCGGCTCTTGACGCATTGGGCCGATATCGTGGGTGCCGACCTTGCCGCCCAGACCCGCCCGGTAAAGGTGGGCTTTGCGCGCGACGGGTTTGGCGGCACGCTGACGATCCTTGCCGCAGGCGCGGTGGCGCCGCTCGTCGAGATGCAGAAACCCCGCCTGCGCGAGCGTGTGAACGCTTGCTATGGCTACAACGCCGTCTCGCGCATCGTGATCACGCAGACTGCGGCCAGCGGCTTTGCCGAAGGTCAGGCGGTTTTCACACATGCCGAGCCTGCGGCCCGCGCCGAGGCACCCATCACGCCAAAGGCGGCAAAGGCCGCTGAAGGCATCGCCGATGAAGCCCTGCGCGCGGCGCTGGAGCGTCTGGCGGCCAATGTGCTATCCCGTACCCGAAATTGAATGAGGCCTGAGATGAAAAAGACAACAGCGCTTGCAGGGCTGTCGCTCGCCATGATCGCGGGACTGGCGTTCTGGCTGAACAATGCGCCGGTGCCTGCCGGGCAGACGGCGCTTCTGTCCTTTGCGGCAGAGGCGCAGACCGCGCCTGCCACCGCAGAGGTGCCTGCCGTGCCCGACATGACGATGGGCAACGCAGAGGCAAAGGTGACGCTGGTGGAATACGCCTCGTTCACCTGCCCCCACTGCGCCAATTTCCATGATCGCGTGTTCAAGGATCTCAAGCGCGATTACATCGACACCGGAAAGGTGCATTTCGTCTATCGCGAGGTGTATTTTGATCGCTATGGCCTCTGGGCCGCGATGGTGGCGCGCTGCGGCGGTGAGATGCGGTACTTCGGCATTTCCGATATCCTTTACACCACGCAGAAGGAATGGGCCGGGTCGGACGATCCGGCAACCGTGGTGGGCAACCTGCGCCGCATCGGCAAGACGGCGGGAATGGACGATGCGCAGCTTGATACCTGCCTCAATGACGGTGCGATGGCGCAGGCGATGGTGGCGAACTATCAGACCAAAGCCACCGCCGACAACGTGGAAGGCACGCCCACGCTGATCATCAACGGCGTGAAGCACCAGAACATGTCCTATGCCGACCTCAAGGCGATCCTTGACGCCGAACTTGCCAAGTAAGCGATGATCGACGCAGCGCTTCTGCCTGCGCTGCGACGGGTGCTGGGTACGCCCGCGCAGGCACTGGCTACGCGAGGGGTGGGGGCTGACCGGATCACGCTGGCAGGCTTCGGCGTGGGGATGCTGGCGGTTCCAGCACTTTGGGCCGGATGGTTCGGGCTGGCGCTTCTGTTGATCGTGCTGAACCGCGTGGGCGACGGGCTTGACGGTGCCGTGGCACGGGCGACCGGGCCGACAGATCGGGGGGCATTCCTCGATATCGGGCTCGATTTTCTGTTCTATGCCGCCATTCCCCTTGGCTTCGCGCTGGCCGACCCTGTGCGGAACGCGCTTCCTGCCGCCATCCTGATCGCGTCTTTCGTGGGTACGGGATCGTCCTTTCTGGCGTTTGCGGTGATTGCCGAAAGGCGGGGCCTCAAGGCATCGGCCTACCCGGCCAAAGGCATCTACTATCTTGGGGGCTTGACGGAAGGGGCTGAAACCATTTCCCTTTTCATCGCAATGTGCCTATGGCCCGCGGCCTTTCCATGGCTGGCCCTTGGCTTCGCCGCACTTTGCGCGGTGACAACGGCGATGCGGATACTGATGGGCTGGCGGGTTTTCGGCGAAAAGTCTGATTGAAACCTTCAATCATCCAGCGGCGTATGATGACATGAGCCGACAAGGAGTTTTCATGCGCATCGCCCTCGCCACTGCCCTCGCCGTCAGCCTTGCATCGCCCGCTCTTGCCGACTGGCAATCGACGCTTGATGCCGCAAAGGGCCAGACCGTCTATTGGAACGCGTGGGGGGGCGACGCACGCACCAATGCGTTCATCGAATGGGTGGGGCAAGAGACGGACCGGCTCTATGGTGTCAAGGTACAGCAGGTGAAGCTGTCCGACACCGCAGAGGCCGTGAACCGCGTGATCGCGGAAAAGGCGGCCGGCAAGGATGGCGGTGGATCGGTCGATCTGATCTGGATCAACGGCGCCAATTTCCTGTCGATGAAGGAGCAGGGGCTTCTGCATGGCCCCTTCGTGGCCGGGTTGCCGAACGCGCAGTACCTTGACCTTTCGCCCGGCGCTGCGGCCTCGGTCGATTTCACGGTGCCGGTCGAGGGGTATGAAAGCCCCTGGCGCCTTGCCCGTTTCGTTTTCGCCTACGATTCTGCGCGGGTGTCTGTACCCCCTGCGTCGATGGCCGACTTTGCCGCCTGGACGGCGGCGCATCCGGGGCGGATGACGCATCCTGCGGTCACGAATTTCATGGGCGCGACCTTCCTCAAGCAGGCATTGATCGAGCTTGCCCCCGACGCCGCCGCCCTTCAGGCCCCCGTCACCGACGCCGCGTTTGGGGTTCAGACGGCCCCGCTCTGGGACTGGTACGATGCGCTGCGGCCAAACCTTTGGCGCGGCGGCGAAACCTTCCCCGAGAATGAGAGTATCCAGTTCCAGCTTCTGAACGACGGCGAGGTGGATATTGCCATGGCCTTCGATCCTGCGGCCCCGGCGGCGCTGATCGAACAGGGCCTTCTGCCCGAAACGGCCCGCGTTTTCGTGCCAGAGGGCGGCACCATCGGCAATATCAGCTTTGTCGCCATCCCCTATAACGCCGCCAATGCCGCCGGGGCAGAGGTGGTGGCGAACTTCCTGCTGGATCCCGCCACGCAGGCGCATCAGCAGGATATCTCGGTGCTGGGCAGCTTTGCCGTGCTGGATCCCGCAAAACTGGGGCCGGCAGAGCAGGCGGCCTTCAACGCCCTGCCCGAAGCCGCGGCCCTACCCACGCTTGATGCCCTTGGCCCGACGCTGCTGGAGCCGCACGCAAGCTGGATGACCCGGCTGACCGAGGAATGGGCGCGGCGCTATACCAGATGAGGCATGACGGGCGGGCGCTGCGCGGTGTGGTGCTTGCTGTGGTGCTGGCGGGCCTTCTGGCGCCAATTGCAGCAGGCCTGGCCGTCACGGCCCGCGCGGCCTTTGGCCATCTGCCCGCCATCGGTGCCAGCGGCTTCAGTGCAACGCCTTGGGCGATGCTGTCCGATCTTCCGGGGTTCGGCACCAGCCTGCGGCTGACGCTGGTGACCGGGCTAGGCGCCACGATCCTTTCGCTGTTGATCGCGGGCGGTGCCGTCGCGGTGCTTTACGGGCGCTGGGGTGCATCGTCTGGCCGGATGCTGACGCCGATCCTTGCCGCGCCCCATGCGGCGCTGGCGATCGGGCTGGCCTTTCTGCTGGCGCCATCGGGCTGGATCGCTCGTCTTCTCAGCCCCTGGGCCACCGGTTGGGATCGCCCACCCGACCTTGCCACCGTCAATGATCGGGGCGGGTTTGCCCTGATCCTGGGGCTTTTGGTCAAGGAGGTGCCCTTCCTGATCCTTGTGATGCTGGCCGCACTCAGCCAGATCCCTGCGCGCGCGCAACTGGCTGCGGGGCGATCACTGGGCTACGGGCCGGGCGTCGTGTGGCTGAAGGTGATCCTGCCGCAGGTCTATCCGCTGGTCCGGCTGCCGGTCTATGTGGTGCTGGCCTATGCCCTGTCGGTGGTGGATGTGGCACTGATCCTTGGTCCGTCGAACCCGCCCACGCTGGCGGTGGCCGTGACACGCTGGTTCACCGCGCCCGATACCGCGCTGATGTTGCCTGCCTCTGCCGGGGCGCTGTTGATCGGACTGGTCGTGGCCGGGACCATTGCGCTTTGGTGGGTGGCAGAACGCGTGGCCATGCGGCTTGGGCGCCGCTGGCTGGCTGCCGGGGGGCGGGGGATGAGCACGGGTCCGGGCCTGCGATTGGCCTTTGCCGCATGGGCCGGCCTGATGGCGCTGGCGCTTCTTGCGGTGATCGCGCTGGCGCTTTGGTCCGTCGCGCAGCGGTGGAGCTTTCCCGGTGCCCTGCCCGAAAGCTGGAGCCTGCGGTTCTGGATGGATGCGCGCTGGGTGGGCGTTGCGGGCACGACGCTTTGGCTCGGGCTCTTGTCGACGGGATTGTCGGTCATCCTCGCCATCGCCTGGCTCGAGGCGGAAACACGGGGGGCCAAGGCGCGGGCGAAATGGGCCGAGGGGTTGATCGTGCTGCCGCTCCTCGTGCCGCAGATCGCCTTTGTGCAGGGGCTGACGGTGGCTTTTCTGACGCTCGGCCTTGGGGCGGGGATGCTGGCGGTGCTGTGGGCGCAGGTGTTGTTCGTCTTTCCTTACGTGATGATCGCATTGTCCGATCCATGGCGCGGTGTGGATCCGCGCGCCTTGCGCGCCGCTGCCGCCTTGGGTGCCGGGCCTTGGCGCAGGCTTTTCATGGTGCGTCTGCCGCTTCTCACGCGCCCGCTTCTGACCGCCGCCGCCATCGGCTTTGCGGTATCCGTGGCCCTTTACCTGCCCACGCTTTTCCTTGGCGCGGGCCGCGTGCCGACGCTGACCACCGAGGCGGTTGCCCTGTCATCCGGGTCTGACCGCCGCATCACCGGGGTTTTCGCGCTGTTGCAGGCGTTCCTGCCCTTCGGCGCGTACGCGATGGCGCTGGCCCTGCCTGCGCTTCTCTTTCGCAACCGCAGGGGGATGGCGTGACGCTGGAGCTTCAATCGCTTTGCGTGGCGCCGAACGGCGGGAAGCCGCTTTTCAATCCTGTCACCCTGTCCGTGCCTGCGGGGGGTGTGGTCACGCTTATGGGGCCGTCGGGTGTGGGAAAGTCGACGCTGCTTGATGCGGTGGGCGGGCATCTGATGCCTGCATTCCACACCTCTGGCCGGGTGATCCTGAACGGGCGTGACGTTACGCACCTGCCACCAGAGGCGCGGCGGATCGGGGTGCTTTTTCAGGATGCGCTGCTCTTTCCGCATCTGTCGGTGGGGGGCAATCTGGCCTTTGGCCTGACGCCACAGCGAAAGGGCAAGGCGCGGCGGCAAGCGGTGGAGGATGCGCTGGCCCAAGCGGGGCTTGAGGGATTTGCCGACCGTGATCCCGCCACGCTGTCGGGTGGACAGCGTGCCCGGGCGGCCCTGATGCGCACGCTTCTGGCAGAGCCAGAGGCGCTGCTGCTGGACGAGCCCTTTTCAAAGCTCGACACCGAACTTCGCAGCGAAATCCGTGGCTTTGTCTTCGATCACCTGCGCGCGCGGGGCATTCCCGCGCTGATGGTCACCCATGACCCCGGCGATGCAGACGCCGCCGGGGGGCCTGTGATCGCGCTCTAGACGTCCAGATGCTCGGCATTCAGCGCGTTTTCCTGAATGAACGCGCGGCGGGGTTCCACCACATCGCCCATCAGCTTGGTGAAGATGTCATCGGCTTCCGCCAGGTCATCGACCTTCACCTGCAAAAGCGTGCGCGCCTCGGGGTCCAGCGTGGTTTCCCACAACTGCTCGGGGTTCATCTCGCCGAGGCCCTTGTAGCGTTGCAGGCTCAGGCCCTTTTCGCCCTCGGTCAGAACCGCGTCCAGCAGGTCGGTTGGCCCGTGGATCAGGCTTTCGCGGTCCTTGCGCACCAGCCGTGCGGGGAAGGCATAGACGTCGCGTGTGGCGGCTGCCGCCTGTGCAAGGCGCCGCGCCTCGCCTGACCGCAGCACGGGGCCGTCGAGCGTGCGCACTTCTTCCACGCCGCGCAAGGACCGGGCAAGCCGGATGCCATGATCCTGCGTGATCCGGCCCGACCAGCCGCGTTCATATTCCGCGGCAACCATGTCCAGCCTGCGCGCCACCTGCCCGGCCACGGCCGTCAGATCGGCATCTGCCCGCCCGGCATCGAAGGCGCCCGCCAAGGCGGCCTGTTCCAGAATAAAGCGGGGGTAATGGGTGGGAAAAGCCTCGAGTATCCGGCGGAACTGGCGCGCCTGTTCCAGAACGCGTGCAAGATCGGCGCCAGCAATTTCTTCCCCCGTATCCAGCCGCAAAAGCGCGCCTTCAAGGCCCATCTCGACCAGATAATCCTCAAGCGCGGCCTGATCCTTCAGGTAAACCTCGGACTTGCCGCGCGCCACTTTGTAAAGCGGCGGCTGCGCGATGTAGAGGTACCCGCCTTCGATCACCTGCGGCATCTGCCGGAAGAAGAACGTCAGAAGCAGGGTGCGGATATGCGCGCCGTCCACGTCGGCGTCTGTCATGATGACGATCTTGTGGTAGCGCAGTTTGCCGATATCGAACTCATCCCGCCCGATCCCGGTACCAAGCGCTGTGATCAGGGTGCCGATCTCCTGACTACCCAGCATCCGGTCAAACCGCGCGCGTTCCACGTTCAGGATCTTGCCGCGCAGCGGCAGCACGGCCTGATTGGCGCGGCTGCGGCCCTGCTTGGCCGATCCGCCCGCACTGTCGCCCTCGACGAGGAAAATCTCGGCCTTCGACGCGTCCTTCTCCTGACAATCGGCCAGCTTGCCCGGCAGGTTTGACACATCGAGCGCGGTCTTGCGGCGGGTGAGGTCGCGCGCTTTCCGCGCCGCCTCGCGCGCCAATGCTGCCTCGACGATCTTGCCAACAATCTGTTTTGCAGGCCCGGGGTTCTCCTCGAACCACTCCGCCAGCTTCTCGTTCACCAGCCCCTCGACCGCCGGACGTACCTCGGAAGAGACCAGCTTGTCCTTGGTCTGGCTCGAGAATTTCGGATCGGGCACCTTGACCGACAACACGCAGGTCAGGCCCTCACGCGCGTCGTCGCCGGTAAACTCCACCTTCTCGCGCTTGGCGATGCCGCTGGATTGGGCATAGTTGCCCACTGTCCGTGTCAGCGCGCCGCGAAAGCCCGCAAGGTGCGTGCCGCCGTCGCGCTGGGGGATGTTGTTTGTGAAGGGCAGCACCGTCTCGTGATAGCTGTCGTTCCACCACATCGCCACTTCCACGGTGATTCCGGCCCGTTCCCCGATGATGAAGATCGGCTCGGGGATGACAGCGGTTTTCGACCGGTCGAGATAGCGCACGAATTCGCGCACGCCGCCTTCGTAGAACAGTTCCGACCGCAGGGGTTCGGCGGGGCGTTCATCTTCCAGCACGATGCGCACGCCGGAATTCAGGAACGCAAGCTCGCGCAGCCGGTTTTCCAGCGTCTTGAAGACGTAATCGAGGTTCGAGAAGGTACCATCCGGGTGGTTGGTTTTGGAGGACGCCATGAAGCGCACCTCGGTGCCCTTTTCGCCGGGCGCGGGGCCGGTGACGCGCAGGGGGATGGTGGTGAAGCCGCCCTCAAAGCGCGCGTAATGCTCTACACCATTGCGCCAGATGCGCAGGTCAAGCCAGTCCGACAATGCATTGACGACCGACACACCCACACCGTGCAGACCGCCCGACACCTTGTAGCTGTTCTGGTCGAACTTCCCGCCTGCATGCAACTGGGTCATGATCACTTCGGCGGCCGAAACGCCTTCGCCTTCGTGGATATCGACGGGAATGCCGCGCCCGTTGTCGCGCACCGATACGCTGCCATCGGCGTGGATTTTCACGGTCACGGCGGTTGCGTGGCCCGCCAAAGCCTCGTCGATCCCGTTATCGACGACCTCATACACCATGTGATGCAGGCCCGAACCATCGTCGGTATCGCCGATGTACATGCCGGGGCGCTTGCGCACCGCCTCCAATCCCTTGAGAACCTTGATGGAATCGGCGCCGTATTCCTCGGCTTTGCGGGCGGCTTCGGCCATGCGTGAGAACCCCTTCAGATGCTGTCGGTTTATAGCCTTCGGGCGCGGCAATGTCACGCGGCGGACACAAGATTTAGGGGTCAGGTAAAGGGAATCACCGCAGCCACCCCAATCAGCAGAAGGCCCGAGCCAAGGTTCATGCGCCGCAGGGCCTTGGGGCTGGACAGAAGCGCCCGCGCACGCGCCAGAAAGGCCGCAAGGGCGAGGTTGCCGATCATCGGAATGGCCGTCGATACGGCAAGGATGGCCACGATATCGGTGGGCGTGACGCGCGAGAGATCAAAGAACCCCGGCAGCACGCCCATGTAGAACAGGATCGCCTTGGGGTTGCCGATCACGGCGGCGATGCCGACCGCGAAGCCCGCCCAAAGCCCCGGTTTCGTCAGACGGGAAGAAGCTGTCAGCGCCTCGGGCCGACTGCGGATAAGGCCAATGCCCATCACAAGAAAGATGAGCGCCGCGACCCATTTCAGAAGGGACAGAAAATCGCCGTAAAGCGACAGGATCCACGACAGGCCCAGGATCGCCGTCAGCGGCCAGAAGATATCGCCAAGGGCCACGCCAACGGCCAGCGGCCAGGCCGCCGCGAACCCGCCCGACAGCGACCGCGCCATCAGCGCGACCCAGACCGGGCCGGGTACGGCCCAGAGCGCGGCCATGCCGCCCGCATAGAGAAGAAGTTCGCGCAATGTCACGGTCATGGAAGCCCTGCGATATGGGAAAGGCCATCGGTTTCGGAAGCATGGAAGCGTTGGGCGGATTGTCCAAGGCTGTCAAAGAGATGCGCCTCGGTTCCGGTCATCAGCGCCTGTGCCCCCAGCGCCTCGATCTCGGCATAAAGGGCGGCCCGCCGCGCCTCATCCAGATGGGCGGCCACCTCGTCGAGCAAGAGCACGGGCGCTGCCCCAAGATCGGCGGCCAATGCACGGGCGTTGGCGAGGATGAGGCTGATCAGCAGGGCCTTCTGCTCACCCGTTGAGCAGAGCGCGGCAGGCTGGCCTTTGGCGGCATAGACGGCGGAAAGATCGGCGCGGTGAGGCCCGGCAAGGGTGCGGCCTGCGGCCATGTCACGCCTTCGGTTGACAAGCGCATGGGCGAGCGGTTCGCCCATCATCGGCTCGTCATCGGGCGCCAGAAGCGCCAGTTCGGCACGCGGGAAGGCGCCGTCGGTTTCGGCCGAGGCCAGGCGGGCGATTGCTGCGCTGCGATTCGCGGTGATTGTATCCGCCGCAGTAACCATCTGAAATTCCAGCGCAACGTACCAATGCGGATCGGTCACGCCATCCTTCAGCAGCCGGTTTCGATCGCGCATGGCGCGGTCGTAGGCCAGCACCGCCTCGCCATGATCGGGCATGAAGCTGAGCGCGATCCGATCCAGAAACCGCCGCCTGCCTTCTGCCGGATCGGACCAGATCCTGTCCATCGCGGGCACCAGCCAGAGAATGCGCAATACCCGCCCCAACGCCGCCTGGGGCGCGGGTTTGCCGTCAAGCCGCACCTCCCGGGTGCTGCCCTCGGCCCATGTTTCCGCGTCGTGCGTGGTATCAAGGCCATGGAATGTGGCGGTGATCTTCCATCCCAACGCCTCTGGCTGGCGGGCCATATCCTCGGCCGATGCGCGGCGCAGGCCGCGACCGGGCGACAGCAGGGATGCCGCCTCAAGAATGTTCGTCTTGCCCGCCCCGTTCGCCCCGATGATCGCTACGGGGCCTGCGTGCAGGTCCAGCCGCGCGGCGCGGTGGCTGCGGAAATGCGAGAGGCCAAGCGCGGTGATCGCCAGTCCGCGCATCGGCGGCCCTTTCATGCTGGCAGAAGCTGGTGAAGACCCGGTTAAGCGCGCGGTCAGACGCGCATCGGCATCACCACATAGACGGCAGAGGTATCGTTGCCCTCGCGCATCAGCGTGGGATCGCCCGCCGAATTGAACAGGAAGACGGCGTTTTCACGGTCTACCTGGCTTGCAATCTCCAGTAAGTATTTGGCGTTGAAGCCAATCTCCAGCCGTTCGTCGGAATAGGCGACGGCCAGTTCCTCTTCCGCCGCCCCTGTGTCGGGGGCGTTGACCGACAGGACCAGCCGATCCTCATCCAGCGACAGCTTCACCGCGCGCGAGCGTTCGGAGGATACCGTGGCCACCCTGTCCACCGCCTTGGCAAACTCGGCGGCGTCCACCTCGAGCCTGCGGGAATTTCCGATGGGAATCACACGGGTGTAATCGGGGAAGGTGCCGTCGATGACCTTCGATGTCAGCGTGAGTTCGGGCGTGGCAAAGCGCACCTTGGTTTCCGAGACGGACACGGCGATATCGGTATCGTCGTCGTCCAGCAGCTTGCGCAGTTCGCCCACGGTCTTGCGCGGTACGATCACGCCGGGCATGCCGGTCGCGCCTGCGGGCAAGGGGGCGTCGATCCGGGCCAGCCGGTGCCCGTCGGTCGCCACGCAGCGCAGGGTGGGGCCGTTGTCACCCGTGGCGGTGTGCATGTAGACACCGTTGAGGTAATACCTTGTTTCCTCAGTCGAAATCGCAAACTTTGCCTTGTCGAAGAGGCGCCGCAGAACGCCAGCCTTGGCGGTGAAATTGCAAGCATATTCAGATGAGGCCATCACCGGGAAATCTTCCTTGGGCAGCGTCGCAAGGTTGAACGTGGACCGTCCGGCAGCGACGGTCAGCCGGCCTGCCGCCGCGTCATTCGTCAGCGTGACAAGCGCGCCGTCGGGCAGTTTGCGCACAATCTCATGCAGCATGACGGCGGATACGGTGGTGGAACCGGGTCGTTCCACCATTCCGGGGGCACGGTCCACAACCTCTATATCCAGATCGGTGGCGCGGAAACTGGCGTGCGATCCCTCAGCCTCGATCAGCACATTGGCCAGGATCGGAATGGTGTTGCGCCGCTCGACGACGGATTGCGCCTGACCGACCGCCTTCAGTAGCGCCGCGCGCTCGATGCTGATTTTCATCGCCAAATCCCTCTGCCGTGGGCCCTTCCGGGGACGCCGAAGCTACCCGGTTTCGGGGGCGACACAAGGGGGGAGCGGCGCTTGTGCAACGGGCAGGGGCCAAGGTGTTGCGCGCAGCCCCTTAATCGGGCCGATGGCGGGGTGGCGGGCGTCTGGCCTGCGTCCCGCGCCCGTACCGCGCGCGTCGGTTTTGCGTACCGACACGGCGTGCGTTGCACCGCGTTCACGATTTCATGCCGAATCGGGGGCGTGCGTCGGATCAGCCCTGCAAGAGCCGCCGCAAAAGTTGAATATCGTCGGAAAGCTGGCTGTCCGTGGCGATCAGTTCTTCGATGCGCTTGACGCCGTGCATGATCGTGGTGTGATCGCGCCCGCCGAAGCGGCGCCCGATGTCGGGCAGGCTGCGCATCGTCAGTTGCTTGGACAGATACATCGCCACCTGCCGTGGCCGTGCAATGGTGCGGGTGCGTTTCGATCCGATCATGTCGGACAGGCGGATGTTGTAGTGTTCGGCCACCTTGCGCTGAATCTCGTCAATCGTGACGCGGCGATCAGAGGCACGCAGGATATCGGCAAGGCAGTCTTGCGTCAGATCCAGCGTGATCGGACGCACCACGAGGCTTGCAAAGGCGAAAAGGCGGGTCAGGGCGCCTTCCAGCACGCGGACATTGGTGGTGATGCGGTGGGCAAGGAATTCCAGAACCCCATTTTCCAGTTGCAGCCCCGGATATTGCGCGCGGTACATCTCGGCCTTCACTTGCAGGATGCCGAGGCGCAGTTCGTAATCGGTGGGGTGCAGATCGACGACCAGGCCGCATTGCAGGCGGCTTTTGATGCGATCCTCCAGGTCCTTGATCTCGGACGGTGCGCGGTCGGCGGAAATCACGATCTGGCGGCCGTGATCGACGAGCGTGTTGAAGGTGTGGAAAAATTCTTCCTGTGTCGAATCCTTGCCCGCGATGAATTGCACGTCATCCACCATCAGCACGTCGACGGAGCGGAACAGTTCCTTGAAATCCATGACGGATCGATCGCGCAGAGCCTGGACGAAGCGATACATGAACTGCTCGGCCGACAGGTAGAGCACGCGAAGCTCGGGTTTGCGGGCCTGCAACTCGTGCGCCATCGCGTGCATGAGGTGCGTCTTGCCGAGGCCCACACCGCCATACAGGAAAAGCGGGTTGAAGGTGACGGGGCCGCCTTCGGCGACGCGGCGGGCGGCGGCGTGGGCCAGTTCGTTGGGCTTGCCCACAACGAAGCTGTCAAAGGTATAGCGCGCTTCCAGTGGGGCGGCGGGCAGGTTTTCAGGCATCGGCCTTGCGCGACGCACGGGCGCCTTGCGCGCGGACGCGGCGCGCTGCGCCGACGGCACGAATTCGACGCGGTCCACGCTCGACCCTGCCTTGATCATATGGTTGCGGATGGCATCGGCATAATTGCGCGAGACCCAGTCGCCGAAGAACGGTGTCGGCACGTCAAACTTCGCCACGCCATCTTGCAGAGAGGTGAGCGTCATTGGCTCGATCCACGTGGAGTAGTTGTCTTTTCCAACGCGGGTGCGCAGGTCTTCGCGCAGTTCAAGCCAAGTGTCATGCGTCATGTTGTGTGCCCGTTCCAATCGTCACGATGTCCCAATGCAAGCCGAAAAGGGCATGCATGCGAAACATGGCGAACGTCGGGCCAGATCGCGGACGACAAGCGCACCCGTCCCGCCAAATGGCGGGGCCGTACGGTTGCACCGAGGGATCAAAGGGCGCAGCGGCGCTTGCCGTCAGACCCACAATCCCTTGGCCGCACCCGCAGGTAAGCCGTTATCCCCTTGATCACGCTCAATAAAAGACGGCTGCTATTAAGCAGGCAGCTTGAGCCGTCTTTGTCGGGCGCGATCCCATCCTGTCCCCCAAGATGCCGTGAATCGCTTGATGACGGTAGCAACGTCGGTCACATCTCTGCAATCTAACTTCTCGATTGACAGCGTGATCGGCCACCGAATCCTCTGACATGTGCACAGATGCCACGCGTGCCCGGAAAAGGCGCCCCGGGTGCATCAAAACGCAAAAAAGCGCATCCCGTGGGACGCGCTTTTGCAAATCCGTTTGGCGGTTGATCAGGCGGCGGCGCTTTCGGCGCCAAGCCCCTTCACCCGCGACGACAGGCGCGACATCTTGCGCGCCAGCGTGTTCTTGTGCAGCACACCCTTGGTCACGCCGCGCGCAAGCTCGGGCTGCGCCACGCGCAGCGCCTCGGCGGCGTTCGCCTGGTCGCCGGAGGCGATCGCCTCTTCGACCTTGCGCAGGAATGTGCGGATCCGCGAGCGGCGGGCCTTGTTGATCGCATAGCGATCCTGCGACTGGCGGGCGCGCTTTTTGGATTGGACGGTATTGGCCATGTATTCTGGTTCCGGCTTTCGGGCAAATCTGAAACCGCGCTGATACGGGCGACTCGGGCGCCTGTCAAGCGGGCGGGGGCGAAATCCTCAGCGGTCGCGGAACTGCGGCTGACGCTTTTCGAGGAAGGCGGCCATGCCTTCCTTCTGGTCCTCGGTTGCGAAAAGCGCGTGAAAGAGGCGCCGTTCGAACAACAGGCCCTCGCGCAGGGTGGTTTCCTGCGCGCGGTTCACGGCCTCTTTCACCGCCATCACCGTCAGCATGGATTTCTCGGTGATCTTGGTCGCGGCCTTGCGCGCCTCTTCCATCAGGTTCTTGGCGGGCACCACGCGGCTGACAAGGCCGCAACGCTCTGCCTCGGCGGCATCCATGAAGCGCCCCGTCAGGTTCATGTCCATCGATTTCGACTTGCCCACGAACCGCGTAAGGCGCTGGGTGCCGCCAAGGCCAGCGATCACGCCAAGGTTGATCTCTGGCTGACCAAACTTCGCGGTATCGGCGGCGATGATGAAATCGCAGATCATCGCCAGCTCGCAGCCCCCACCCAGCGCATAGCCCGCCACCGCCGCGATCATCGGCTTGCGGATGCGCATCAGGGCCTCGGCCTCGGGGCCGAAGAAATCGCCGCCAAAGACGTCGATGAAGTTCTTTTCAGCCATTTCCTTGATGTCGGCGCCCGCGGCGAATGCCTTTTCCGACCCTGTGAGCACGATGCAGCGCACCTTGTCATTGGCGTCCGCCGCCGTCAGCGCGTCGATCAGTTCGGCCATCAGCTTGGCGTTCAGCGCATTCATCGCGTCGGGCCGATTGAGCCGGACAAGGGCCACGGAATCCTCGATCTCGACCACGATCGTCTGATAGGCCATGGGGTCCTCTCGGGCTGCGGCGCTGCGGCATAGTGGTAGCAGCCCGACCGGCAGGATCAAGTCATCTCTGGCCGGGAATCATGTTTGGCGGGCGATCATCTTTGGCAGGTGCCGCAAAAGAAGGACGACCGCCCCGATTGCACGATGCGCAGAACGGGGGCTGCGCAGACCGGGCAGGGCTGCCCCTCGCGGCCATAGACACGAAAGCTGTGCTGGAAATAGCCAAGCTCGCCATCGGCCTGGCGATAATCGCGCAAGGACGAGCCGCCCGCGTCAATCGCCTCTGCCAGCACGTCGCGGATCAGGGGCACCAGCCGCGCCACCCGCAGGGGCCCAAGGTTGCCCGCAAGGCGGCGGGGCGAGATGCGGGCGCGGTGCAGGGTTTCGCAGACGTAGATGTTGCCAAGCCCCGCCACGATGGTCTGGTCCAGCAGTGCGGCCTTGACCGGCGTTCGCTTGCCCGACAGCGCAGCGGCCAGATACGCCTGGGAAAACGCATTTCCCAGCGGCTCTGGCCCGAGGCTGGCGAGCAGGGGGTGGCGATCTTCGGCGCCCGTGGGCATCAGATCCATCGCGCCGAATCGGCGGGCATCGTTGAAGGTGATCCG
Organism: Rhodobacterales bacterium; assembly: GCA_038251625.1. GTDB lineage: Bacteria > Pseudomonadota > Alphaproteobacteria > Rhodobacterales > Rhodobacteraceae > JBBQXK01. The sequence goes on along the minus strand of JBBSBE010000006.1, from coordinate 28,623 downwards.
CGCGCCGCTGTCCATGTGCAGCACCACATGATCGTGCTTTTCCGGCGCGGGATGCGCGTGATGGAAGGCGCCGACCTGCGCGCCGGAGATCAGGATCCGCCCCGACATGCCAAGGTGGATCAGAAGCGTCTCGCCGGTCGAGAGGTCCGCGAGGATGTATTTCGAGCGTCGCCGCAGCGCCGTGACGGTTGCACCCGTCAGACGGTCGGCCATGCCGGGCGGCAGCGGCCAGCGCAGATCGGGGCGATTGACGTCGGCCCGCGCGATGCGCTGACCCTCCAGCACCGGCAAGAGCCCCCGGCGCACCGTTTCCACTTCCGGCAGTTCGGGCATTTGCCGCACCTCCCATGCGACCGGGCCGCATTGCAGCGCCCGGCGGGCGACCTATAAGGAGGGGGAGAGCAACGGAAGGGCAAGCCCCGATGACGGACCGGCCAGACGACACGACGCATTTCGGCTTTCAGACCGTGCCTGAGGCGGAGAAGGCCGGAATGGTCAAGGGCGTCTTCTCTCGTGTTGCGTCACGCTATGACATCATGAACGACGTGATGTCGGGCGGTGTGCACCGGCTGTGGAAGGATGCGATGATGGATTGGCTGGCCCCCCGCGCGGGCCAGCGGCTGCTGGATGTGGCGGGTGGTACGGGCGATGTGGCCTTTCGCTTCCTGCGCCGCGCGCCGGGTGCCACGGCCACCGTCCTCGACATGACCGAGGACATGCTGGTGGAGGGCCAGAAGCGGGCCGAGGCAGAGCGGATGGCCGACCGGCTGACATGGGTCGCGGGCGATGCGATGGCGCTGCCCTTTGCCGATGCGACCTTCGACACCTACACGATCAGCTTTGGCATCCGGAACGTGACGCGTATCGCGGACGCGCTGTCCGAGGCGTTTCGGGTGTTGAAACCCGGCGGGCGGCTGATGGTGCTGGAGTTCAGCCGCGTCGAGAACCCGGCCCTTTCCTGGGCCTATGACCGCTACAGTTTCAACGTGATCCCCGCCATGGGCCAGGTGATCGCGGGTGACAGCGAAAGCTACCGCTATCTGGTCGAAAGCATCCGCAAGTTCCCAGATCAGGAAACCTTTGCCGGGATGATCCGCGCGGCGGGGTTCGAGCAGGTGAAATACCGCAACCTGACGCTGGGCGTCGCGGCGCTGCACTCTGGCTGGAAGCTTTAGGCGATGGCCTGTCTTCCGCCCAAGCCTGTCGCGGGCGCCATGCCCCGCCGGGGAGGCTAGCGCATGCGGGGTCCCCACAACATCATGCGCCTTGTGCGCACGCTTGCCACGCTGGAACGCACCGGCGCCATCGGCGTGGTGCTCGAGGCGTTTCAGGCGCCGCCGCGCCTGCGCATCGTGGCGCGGGTGCTGGGGTGGCCGTTCAAGTGGCTGGGGCTGAAGGGCGATCCGGCGCTGCCACCGGCGACCCGGGCGCTGACGGCGCTTGGCCCGGCCTACATAAAGTTCGGGCAGATCCTGTCAACCCGTCCCGATATCGTGGGCGACGAGCTGGCGCTGCAACTTAAATACCTGCAGGACAAGCTGCCCCCCTTTCCGACGGTGACCGCCAAGGCGATGATCGAGGCGGAATTCGGCGTGCCGGTCGATCAGGTCTTTTCCGAGTTTTCCGAACCGGTCGCTGCAGCCTCCATCGCGCAGGTCCACCACGCGCGGCTTTCCGACGGCGGGCTCGAGGTGGCGGTCAAGGTGCTGCGCCCCGGCATCGCGCGGGCCTTTCAGCGCGATGTGGATGCATTCTATCTGGCAGCCTGGATCATCCAGACGCTGGCGCCATTCTCGCGCCGCCTGCGGCCGCTGGAGGTGATCGCGCATTTCGAGGGGGTGGTGAAGGGCGAGCTTGACCTGCGGCTGGAAAGCGCCGCCGCTGCCGAATTCGCTGCCAACACCGAAGGCGATGCCGGCTTTCGCGTGCCAAAGCCCGTGTGGTTCCTGTCGGGGCGAGAGGTGATGACAATCGGCTGGGCCGAGGGGCTTTCCATGTCGGACAATGCCGCGATCGATGCGGCGGGCCACGACCGGCGGGTGCTCGGGTCGCGTGTCTTGCAGCTTTTCCTCAGCCACGCGCTGCGTGACGGGTATTTCCACGCCGACATGCACCAGGGCAATCTGAAGGTCGGCGCGGACGGGTCGATCATCGCCTATGATTTCGGGATCATGGGCCGGCTCGATGAATATACCCGCCGGGTGTACGCCGAGATCCTGTTCGGCTTCATCCGCCGCGATTATCGCCGCGTGGCGGAGGTGCATTTCGAGGCGGGCTACGTGCCGCCGGACCGCGATATCGACGAATTCGCGCGCGCGCTGCGCGTCGTGGGCGAGCCGATCTTTGGCATGGATGCCACCCGCATCTCGATGGCGCGGCTGCTGGCGTATCTCTTTGAGGTCACCGAACGCTTTGGCATGCAGACGCGGACCGAGCTGATCCTCTTGCAGCGCACGATGGTGGTGGTCGAGGGGGTGGCGCGTTCGCTCGACCCGCGCATCAACATCTGGGAAGTGGCCCAGCCCATCGTCGAGGGCTACATCAGCCAGAACGTGGGGCCGCGCGCCGCGTTGCGCGACCTGATGAAGACCGCGCAGGTGCTGGCGCGGTTCGGGCCGAAGCTGCCGGGGATGGTCGAGGCGCGGCTGGTGGGGCGCCGGGCGCCCGAGGTGCGGCGCGGGCCGGGGCCTGTGATCTGGGTGCTGCTCGGGGCCGCGCTGGTGATGGCGGGTGTCATGCTGGGGCGGGTGCTCTAGCCCGCGAGTTCCAGGTCCATCGCTGTGGCATAATCCGCTGCCCCCCGTTCTGCCCGCCACAGGCAATGCGCCGCGATGCGCCAATGCAGAAGCGGCGCCATGGCGCGGTAGCGCTGTGTGGTGGCAGGATCGGGATAGGCGGCCAGAAAGTCCGCAGCCTCATCCTGTGACAAGGGATTGCCACGGTAGAGGTGTTGCATGGCGGGTGACAGGAAGGTTGCCAGATCGTCCACCGGATCGCCAAGGGCGGGGCATTGCCAATCGATCAGCATGGCCTGATCCCCCGCCACGATCAGGTTGCCCGCCACCGCATCGCCATGCAGGAACGCGAGGGGTGGCAAGGCGACAGGGGGCGGAACGGGCAGCGGCGGCAAGCGCCCCCGGCAATCAGCCGCGATGGCGCGCGCTTGTGCTGCAACGGCCACTGGCCCGATGGCCGCGTGGCGAAAGGTGCCAGCGGGCACAGGCGTCGCATGCACCCGTGCCAGCAATCGCGCGGCTGTTGCGGGACCTGCGCGCCACGGGCTGCCGCTTGCATGGCGATAGGCGATCCAGCCCGGCCCCCGCGCCGCCAGCGGCGGGGCAAGGCCCAGGGGGGCGGCCAGCGCCAGCGCGCGGGCCTCGGCGTCGGGGTCGTTGGGGAAAAAGGGGTGAGGCCCCGGACTTGTCATAGGATTTCACAACCAGCGGCCCGACCCGCCACAGCCGGTTGACCCGGCCGCCTGCGAGCGGCGTCCAGCGTTCATTCGCCAGCCCCGGTTGATGCGTCAGGACATCGGCGATCAGAGTTGCGGGCGGTGCGAGGGCGGGCTGTCTGGCCATGGCCCGGCAGGAGTAGGCCGGGGGCCTGCGTGGTGCAAGCCTGCGGGCGCAGCGGGGGGCACCGGCGCGGGGGCTTACCCTGCGTCAGGCACACCGAAGGTGGCTCCGCCACACCCGACCGGGGCCGGGCGTTCGGGGCCGCGGGCGTGCGCCGGGGCGGCCTTAGCCTCCCGCGCGCAATGCGGTGACGGCGCTGGTTGCCACCTCGGCCCCGCTTTCCAGCCGCAGCATCAGCCCGTTCGTCCCGATGGCCACCTCTGCCACCCGCTGCCAGCCCTGCAGCGCCGTGGTGCCAAGCGTTTCCTCACCCGCGTATTGCTCGACCGCAAGGGCATAGGTGCCGCGCGGAAGCGCGCCGCCGGTGATATCCTTGCCCTGCCAGCGATAGGCCCCACCGCCCGGCGGCACCTCTTCGCGCGCCAGAAGCTTGCCTTGCGCATCCGACACCGTCAGCACCGCGCGATCGGCGCGCGCATCGCCCGGCAGATCCAGATCGGTCGGGACGCCCGGATAGGCCATGGGTGCGGCGCTTTTCACCTCGCGGTCCACCCAGCCCGCAATTTCGCCCATCCCCTGCATGTCCATCCTTTGCAGGATGGTTTCCAGCGTCTGGTTCATCTTCGTCTGCTGCTCGACGCCCGAAAAGGTGGCAAGTTGGACGGCGTAATCAGCCGAATCGATGGGATTGAGCGGGTCCTGGTTCTGCATCTGGACCGTCAGCATGCGCAGGAACGTGTCATAGTCGGACGGTTCCGCGCGGCCCTGTTCGGTTGCACTGGCGGTCGCGCTGCGGGTGGCGGTGGCGGATGTGGTGGTGGCGATATCCATCGCGGGTTCCTTTCGGATCAAAGGCGAAGGTCAAGCCCGGCTGCCCCGTGGCGGGTGGCGGCAGGGGCGGGGGCGGGGGCTGGGGAGGTGGCATCGTCGTCTGTGCTGTCGGTGCGGGCCGGGGCCCCCCGCGCCGGCGATCCGGCCGGGCCGGACCACTGGCCAAAGGCCAGGGCCGCGCCGCCGTGGCCGGACTGGCGCAGATCGGCCAGAAGCGCGTCACCGTGCCTGCGCATCAGATCGAGCGTTTCGGGCCGCTCGGCCGCCAGCGTCAGCCGCATCGCGTCGCCCTCGCCCGACACTTGCACGCGCAGCGCGCCCAATTCATCCGGCGCCATCTGCAACTCGATCCCGTGGACAAAGGTCGAAACGGTGGGCGCGGCAGGGGGCGGGGCCAGGTGTGCGGGCGCTGGTGCCGGGGGCGGCGGAGGCGCGTCGGCCCTTGCCGCAGGGGGCGCCTCTCGCAGTGCTTGTGCGGCAGGGGCAGGCGTGTCCGATCCTGCATCAAGGGCAAGGCGCATCGAGGCTGTATCCGGCGCGATCACCTGTCTGGCGGGGGCTGGATCGTCGGTACCCTCGACGGGCGGCGGCGCGGTGGCGGCATTTTCCGGCATCGCCGCCCGCAGCGCCGCGGCAAGACCCGGGGTCGCAGTCAATAGCGCGGCGGTCGTTTGGGATTGCCGGGTCTTCGCGCCCTCTGCTGCGGCTGGCGGGGCAGATTTCGCGTGTGGTGGCGCAGTCGCTGGCGAGGCGGCGATTGGTACCGGTGCGCCGGGCTGGGGTGCTGCGGCATCCGCCGGGCGATCCGGCCCCGCGACAGGCACACGTTCGGCGGCATTTGCAACGATGGCGCCCGTCGCAGGTGCCGACGACGGAACAGCCACCGCCACCGCCACCGCTGTTGCTGGTGGCGCAGTCACGATCTCTGGCATATCGGCTGGAGGCGCCGCCAAGGGCGCCATCATTGGTGCGGGTGCAAGCCCGCCGGGATCGTCGGGCGGGGGGGCAGGATCCTCGCCCAGATCGAATGGCACCCCGGTACCGGCATCGGAAACGGTGCTGCCGGTATCGGGCGCGGCAGGCGGCTGGGGCGCGGGCAGGGGCGAAAGAGCAGCGATCATGGGGTGCCTGGGGTGAAATGCAGCATGCCCTATCCTGACGCCAACTGGTTACCGGTTGTTTACCGCGTCAGGGGCAGGATGACCGCCAGTCAGACCGGAGCACCCCGATGCAGATCCTTCCCGTTCCCGCAGCCCCCCCGCCCGATACCGAAAGAACCGCCGCCGTGCGCGTACAGGCGCAGGAGTTGGAGGCTGTCTTTCTTGCCGAAATGCTCAAGCACGCCGGGCTTGATGCCGAAGGCGGGGCATTCGGCGGTGGCGTGGGCGAGAGCCAGTTCAATTCGTTCCTGCGGCAGGAACAGGCGCAGGCGATGGCGCGGGCGGGGGGGATCGGGCTGACCGAATCACTGATGCGCGCGATGATTGCGGATGAGGCCCGGAAATGACGGCGCGTCTTTTGCAGCTTCTGGATGAGAGCCGCGCCGCGATTCGGCGCGCCGATTTTGCGGCGCTTGAAAATTTGACCAAAGCGATCCTGGCCGCAGCGGATGCCCCTGGTGCCTCGACCGCGGAACTCGCGGCGGTGAAGGCGGGGGCCGCGCGGAACACCGTTCTTCTTGAAGCGGCCGCAGAAGGCCTGCGCGCGGCACGCCGGCGCGTGACAGATATCCGCGCGGCAAGGGCCGGGCTTGCCACCTATGACGGTCGCGGCGCGCGCCAGCGGCTTGAACCGGCGACGCCGGTCAGTTTGCGCCAGCGGGTCTGACGCCGAACCACGCTGACCAATCACCCCAACGCGGCCGACCGATTGATCAAATGCCGCGCAATTCACCCAAAACCCGCCGTCGACGTTTAGCGAACTCTTAGAACTTCGACCCCACTTATGGCCCCTGCATCCCGGACGGGGTGGCGCCGCCCGGGGCTTCGATTGCCCGGCCAGCATCGGCGAGAACGCCCAGAAATGCCGCCCGCAGGGGTGGCTTTACCGCGATGCGCGAAACGGCGCAGGCAATAGACAAGGAAACGATCATGTCGTCCATTCTGACCAACAACTCCGCGATGGTCGCTCTTCAGACGCTGAAGGGCATCAACATGAACCTGAACAAGACGCAGTCCGAGATCTCGACCGGCAAATCGGTGGCGACATCGAAAGACAATTCCGCCGTCTGGGCCATTTCCAAGACCATGGAAAGCGATGTGAAGGGCTTCAAGGGCATCTCTGACAGCCTGTCCCTGGGGTCTTCGACCATTTCTGTCGCCCGGCAGGCATCCGAGACGGTCACCGACCTGCTGACCGAGATCAAGGGCAAGGTCGTTGCAAGCCAGGAAAAGAACGTCGACCGCGAAAAGATCCAGACCGATATCAAGGCTTTGCGCGAACAGATCAAATCGGTGGTCGGGGCGGCGCAGTTCAACGGGCTGAACCTGATCGACGGTAAGGACGATATCGATATCCTTGCGTCGCTTGACCGCTCTGGTGGCCGCACCGTTTCGGCGTCGTCGATTTCCGTGAGCCGCCAGGACCTGACCACCAAGGCCGGTGTCTATGGCTCGACGGCGCTGACGGCGGCGAGCTATGGCGCGATCGACGGTGCCGCACCTTCCGGCACCACCTCGGCGGCGACCGGCTCTTCCGCAGTGGCGACGTTCGCGGGCACGGTTGCGCAGGGCGATGAATACAGCCTGACGGTCGGCGGGACCACGGTGAACTACACCGCCGCCACGGGTGACGATGCCGATGCCGTGCGCGACTTCTTTGCCGGTGCGGTGAATGCGCTGGGTCTGAAGGGTGTGACGGCGGGCAACGGGGCCAACGCGGGCGAGTTGCAGATCTCGAACGCCAACGGCTTTGAAAGCGTGTCGATCTCGCTGACCGCACCGACGAGCGGCGGTACACTTGCGGTAACCACGGTGAACGGTGCGGCGGCGGCAAGCCCCACGAGCGGCACGATCCAGCAGCGCGCGCAGTCGATCGATTTCTCGACAACTGCAGGCGTGGCCGAGGGTGATGGCTTCAAGGTCACCGTGGGCAGCCGGTCGTTCGACTATGTCGCGGGCAAGGGCGAGACGATGGAGGATGTGGCCCGTGGCCTGAAGACCGCCATCGATTCCAATCTTCCTGCCGGCGTGTCCACCAAGGTGACGCAGGATGCGACCTCTGGCCAGTGGTCGCTGAGCGTGGACGACGAGACGGGCGGACAGACCCTGTCGCTGCAGGCAAGCTCGGGTGGTGAGGCGTCGGGCGGCCTTTTCGGGCTTGATTCGATCGACGTGCGCTCGGATGCCGGTGCCAAATCGGCGCTGTCCAACATCGAGACGATGATCAACCGCGCCATCGACAGCTCTGCCGCTTTCGGTTCGGCCCAGATGCGCATCGACATCCAGAAGGATTTCGTGGGCAAGCTGAGCGACGCGCTGAAATCGGGGATCGGCACGCTTGTGGACGCCGACATGGAAGAAGCCTCGGCGCGCCTGCAGGCGCTGCAGGTGCAGCAGCAGCTGGGCGTTCAGGCGCTGTCGATCGCCAACCAGCAGCCGCAGAACATCCTCGCGCTCTTCCGCTGAGGCGCGCGACGGGTCCGGGCGGCGTACGCCGCCCGGACCATCCCTTTCACCTCGCAGGCAAGGATGATTCCCCGTGAACGCAGAAATCCGGACGCTTGGCGCCTATGCGCGCCCCGACGCCCCGTGCGCGCGCCCCGTACCATCGAATATGATCTTTTCGCCCGCGTCACGCGCCAGCTTGGCGCTGCCGCAGCGGCAGGGGCGCGCGACTATGCGGGCCTTATCCGGGCCTTGCATGACAACACCCGGCTCTGGCGCACACTGGCCGCAGATGTGGCGGGCTCTGGCAACGGGCTGCCGCAGGATCTGCGTGCGCGGCTCTTCTATCTTTATGAATTCACCGAGGCGCACAGCCGCAAGGTGGCCGATGGCAAAGCCGAAGCCGGGGTGCTGATCGAGATCAACACCGCCGTCATGCGCGGCCTGCGCGGTGCCGCGGGCGGTGCGGCATGACCGGGCTTGTGCTGAAACTCGGGCCGCACGAGCGGGTGCTGATCAATGGCGCCGTGATCGAGAACGGCGACCGCCGGTCGCGCCTTGCAGTGATGACACCCAATGCCAACATCCTGCGGCTGCGCGATGCGATCCACCCCGAAGGTGCCAACACGCCGGTACGGCGGGTTTGCTATGTTGCGCAGATGGTGCTGTCGGGGGATGCCACGCCCGAGGACGCGCATCACTCGCTTTTGCGCGGGATCGAACAGTTGAGCCAGGTCTTTCTGGATCATGACAGCCGTGGCCTGCTGGCGGCCGCCACCAGCGCGGTGATCGACGGTCAGCACTATCAGGTGTTGAAGTCCTTGCGCGCGCTCTTGCCACGGGAAGAGCGGCTGATTGCGGCGCATCCGGCATGACGTTCTCGCCCGCCGTGCCCCTGGGCGGCCTTGCCGGATGGTCGTTTCTGAAACGGACCGAACCCGCGCAGAAGGCGGCCCTCGACCGCACGGTCGAGTCGCAGCGCGACGAAGCCTATTTCCGCGAGAAGATCGGCAGCATCAACACCGCGGAAGAGCTGGTATCGGACCGCAGGCTTCTGAAGGTGGCGCTGGGTGCCTTTGGCCTTGAGAACGACCTCAGGAACCGGGCTTTCATCCGCAAGGTGCTGGAGGATGGCACGCTGAAGCCCGAGGCGCTGTCGAACCGGTTGGCCGACAAACAGTATCGCGCGTTGTCGGCAGCCTTCGGCTTTGGCGATTTTTCGGTGCCGCGGTCCAAGCTGTCCGATTTCGCCGACAAGATCTTGCCCGCCTATTCCGAACGGCGGTTCGAAACGGCGGTGGGGACCAAGAACAACAGCTTTCGCATCGCCCTGAACGCCGAACGTGAATTGCCCGCGCTGGCTGCCCGCGACACCAGCGAAAACACCAAATGGTTCACCATCCTCGGTAACGCGCCCCTGCGCACGCTTTTCTCGACCGCCCTTCGCCTGCCGTCGGCCTTTGGGTCCATTGACCTCGACCGGCAGGTCAAGATCATCAAGGAACGGGCTGACAGCGCCTTTGGCAGCGATTCTGTATCCCAGTTCGCCGATCCCGAAAAAACAGAAGCGCTGATCCGCCGCTACCTCATCCAGACTGATGTGTCGGGTGGCACCGGGACGGGCGTGCGGGGCCAGGTGGCGCTGCAGCTTTTGCAGGGTTTTTGACGCCGATCTTTGCACGTGCTGGAGCGGAAGGGTGACGGGCCGGGCACTGGGTTCGGGCTGCTAGGGTGACGGGCGCGGCGGCTGCATGCGGCACAAGATCAGGTACAGGATCCGGTGGGGCATGACCTTGCCCCACTGGTGTGGTGCAGGGTCATGCGTTCAGGGCGCGGGCTCGCCCAGGCAGTCGGCCAATCGGGCAAAGGCCGCCGCTGCACCATCGGGCGCATCCTCGGCCATGAAGGCATCAAGCGCGGGCCAAAGGGTCACTGCCACATCGACCAGTGGATCGCTGCCTTTGGCATAGAGCCCCGCGTGGATCATCATCTCCGCCCGTTCCCATGCGCCCAGCACCTGCCGGGTGCGCGCGATGAGGGCATTTTCCGCGTCGCTTGCCGCATCGGGCAGCGAGCGCGAGATCGACCGCAGGAAATCGATGGCCGGATAGCGCCCACGCTCGGCGATCCGGCGGTCCAGCACGACATGGCCGTCAAGCACCCCGCGCAGCATGTCGGCCACCGGTTCCTCCATATCCGAGCCTGCGACGAGCACGGTAAAGACCGCCGTGATGTCGCCCGCCCCTTCGACCCCCGGCCCGGCGCGTTCCGCGAGGCCCATGATTGCATGAGGGGTCGAGGGCGGATAGCCGCGCAGCGCGCCGCTTTCGCCCGCGGCCGTCGCCACCTCGCGGTGCGCCTCGGCAAAACGTGTCACGCTGTCGGCCAGCAAAAGGACGTGACGGCCCCGGTCGCGGAAATGTTCCGCCACCGCCATCGCCGCCAGCGCGCAGCGCCGCCGCACGCCGGGCGACTGGTCAGAGGTGGCGGTCACCACCACGGCGCGCGCGAGCCCCGCCGGCCCCAGCACCTTTTCGGTGAACTCGCGCAACTCGCGCCCACGCTCGCCCACCAGCGCGATCACCACCACATCCGCCTCAACCCCCCGCGCGAATTTGGCCAGAAGCGAGGATTTGCCGACGCCCGAGCCCGCAAAAAGCCCGATCCGCTGGCCACGGACGAGGGGCAGCAGCGTGTCGAAGATCGCGACACCGGTATCGAGCCGTGGCCCCAGCGCGCGGCGCCGGGCGGCGGGCGGCGCGGGCGCGCGCAGGGGGCGTTCTACCGCGCCGGGAAAGAGCGGGCGGCCATCAAGCGGGCGGCCGAGGGGGTCGATCACGCGGCCGATCCAGCTGTCATCGGGGGCGATGCCGGCCGGACCAAGCAGCGTGACCGGATCACCGATTGCCACCCCTTCGACGGCGTCATCGGGCAGCACGGTCAGCGCAGTACCTTCAAGGCGGATCACCTCCCCCTCTGCCGATTGTCCGCGAAACGCGATGCGCACCCTGTCGCCCAAGGCCGCGACGCGCGACAGGCCGCGTACCGCCAGCGTGCCACGCCCCACTTCTGCCACCCGCCCCACCTGCTCGATCACCGGAATGCGGGCGATCCGCGCGGCCAGTCCGTCGAAAACTGTTCCCATAATGTCCCGCTTTGTTCACTGCTTACCCTTTCTAAAGGAATCAGTCTTAAGCCCAAGTGAACTGGTCGAGGGAGAAGCCCCGATGTTTGAACCGCTTGAGATTTCACGAATGGCCCGCGCGCTGGCGGCCCATTCCGGCGCACGCCTGGGCGTGATTGCGCGGAACGTGGCGCAGGCCGACACACCCGGCTATCGCACCCGCGATCTGCCGTCGTTCGCAGATATCTACCGCGAGACGGGCGACATGCGCGCCACACGGCCGGGCCACATCGGCGCCGGGCATCAGGTGGAGGCTGCGGCCTTTGCGGTGCCGGGTGGCGATGCGCCCAACGGCAATACGGTCTCGCTGGAGGCCGAGATGGTGAAATCGGCAGAAGCGCGGCAGGCGCATGAAATGGCGCTGGCGATCCAGCGCAGCGTGTCGAACATCACCAAGCTCAGCCTCGGGCGGGGGCGATAGGCGATGGCAAACCTTATCTCTGCCTTTGCCGCATCAGCCTCCGGGATGGAGGCGCAGGCCAACCGTCTGCGCCATGTGTCGGAAAACATCGCCAACGCCGATACGCCCGGTTACCGGCGCAAGACCGTCAGCTTTCAGGAGGTGGCGGCGGGCGAGGTGAAGACCGGCCCCGTGCGCCTTGACCAGAGCGAGCTGCGCCGCGTGCACGATCCGGCCCATCCCCTGGCCGATGCAAACGGCGATTACATGGGGTCCAACGTCGATCTGATCGTCGAGATGGCGGACGCCCGCGAAGCCCAACGCAGCTATGAGGCGAACCTGCGTCTTTTCGATCAGGCCCGTCAGATGGCCGCCAGCCTCTTTGATCTTCTGCGCCGTTAACCTCCAAACCCGCCAGAAAGGCAGTCCATGGATATCCGTACCTCTTTTGCCGCACTCGGCTACGCCCAAGCCCGCCCCGCCACCGAACCAACAGCGGGAGGCGGCGATGGCGCGTTCGCGCAGATCGCCCGCGATTTCACCGACACGCTGAACCGGGGCGAGGCGACGGCCCGCGCCGCGATGACGGGCAGCGCCGATCCTCATGCGCTGGTCGAGGCGTTGGCGGCCTCGGAACTGGCGGTCGAAACTGCCGTCACCGTGCGTGACAAGGTGGTCGAGGCCTATCAGGAAATCCTGCGGATGCCGGTCTGACCATGACCGAGGCTGACATCTTCGACACGCTGCGCCAAGGCCTCTGGATCGCCGTGATGATCTCGGCGCCGCTTCTGGCCGTGGCATTGATCGCAGGCCTGACGGTGGGCCTTTTGCAGGCGCTGACCTCGGTCCAGGAGATGACGCTGACCTTCGTGCCGAAGGTCGGCGCCATGCTTGTCGTCTTCTGGGTATCGATGAGCTTCATGACCTCGACGCTCGTCGATTTCTTCCAGACCCGCATCATTCCCCAGATCGCCGGAGGCCCGTGATGGATGCCGCAGGATACGTGACCCTGACCCGCCAATCGGGCCTGATGCGCGAGATGGAGGCGGTGGCCAACAACATCGCCAACCTTTCCACCACCGGTTTCCGCCGCGAAGGCGTGATCTTTGCCGAACATGTGGCACGGCTCGAGGCGGCACCTTCGCTGTCGATGGCCGATGCGCGCGCGCGGCACATCGACCTTTCGCAAGGCGAAAGCGCGGCCACGGGCGGCACCTTCGACCTTGCCATCGAAGGCGAAGGTTTCTTCCTGATCGAAACGCCGCAAGGCGAGCGTTTGACCCGCGCGGGCGCTTTTCTGCCCAACGCGGAGGGCGAGCTTGTCACCCCCGATGGTCTTCGGCTGCTCGATGCCGGGGGGGCGCCGATCTTTGTACCGCCCGATGCGGGGCCTGTCGGGATCGGCCGGGATGGCACGATCTCGGCGGATGGCATTCCCCTCGGGCGTGTGGGCCTTTGGGCCCCGACGGACCCCACCGCCCTGCGTCACGAAGGCGGCACACGCTTTGATGCGCCGGGCGGGGTGGAGCCGTTCGACGGCGGCACCATCCTGCAGGGCCGCCTTGAGGGCGCCAACGTCAACCCCGTCACCGAAATCGCGCGGATGATCGCCGTCCAGCGCGCCTACGAGATGGGCCAGTCGCTGATGGACCGCGAGCACGAGCGGATCCGCAGCGTTGTCGAAACCCTCGGCCGATAGGAGCCATGCCATGAATGCCTTGCAGATCGCGGCCACCGGCATGACGGCGCAGCAGATGCGCGTCGATGTGGTGTCCAACAACCTCGCCAACATGTCCACCACCGGGTACAACGCCCGCCGCGCCGATTTCGCCGACCTGCATTATCAGCAGCTCCAGCGCCCCGGCACGGTCGCGGCTCAGGATGGCACGGTCCTGCCTGCGGGTGTTCAGGTGGGCCTTGGTGTGCGCGCGGCGGCGGTGTCGGTGGTGCTGGCGCAGGGCTCGCTGTCGGCGACCGGGGGCGATCTTGACGTGGCCATCGAGGGGCGCGGCTATATCGAGGTGACGCTGCCGAACGGCAGCCCCGCCTACACCCGCGACGGCGCGCTGAAACGCACGGGTGACGGGCTGATCGTGACGTCAGACGGGTATCAGGTATCCCCCGGCATCACCATCCCGACCGAGGCGCGCAGCCTGTCGATCAACGCGGATGGCGAGGTCTTTGCCTATTTCGCCGATCAGGTGGACCCCACGCTTCTGGGCCAGATCACGCTTGCCGGCTTTACCAACGACAAGGGGCTGGAGGCGATCGGCTCGAACCTCTTTCTGGAAACACCCGCATCCGGCCCGGCGTCGGCCGGCACGCCGGGGATCGACGGGCTGGGCACGCTGCGGCAGGGCTATCTGGAAGACAGCTCGGTTGATGCGGTGCGAGAGGTTACCGAACTGATCAAGGCGCAGCGCGGATACGAGCTGAACGCCAAGGTCATCACCGCCGCCGACCAGATGCTGGCCGCCACCACGCAGGTGCGGTGATGCGCTGGATGATTCTCCTCCTCCTCGCGGCGCCCGCCCATGCCGAAAGCCTGGTCGCCGCGCGCACCATCCGCGCACTTTCCGTGGTCGGGCCCGAGGATTTGGTGATGGCTGCCGCGGCCCTGCCCGGCGCGCTGACCGATCCGGCCGAGGCGCTGGGCCTCGAGGCGCGGGTCACGATCTACCCGGGCCGCGCGATCCGCCCCGGCGATCTTGGCCCGCCCGCAACGGTCGAGCGGAACCAGATCGTGCCCATCGCCTACCGCATGGGTGCGCTGGCGATCCTTGCCGAAGGCCGTGCGCTGGCGCGCGGCGGCCCGGGTGAGGTGATCCGGGTGATGAACATGGACAGCAAGGTGACGGTCACGGGCCGCCTTGGCCCCGATGGCGTGGTGAATGTGGGCCCCGGGAACTGAGGGCGGGCAAAGGATGGTTGCGATGCGCTATTTGATCTTGATCCTTCTGGTCGCGGGCTGCGGACGGCTGGGCGAGGTGGGCCGCGCGCCCGCCTTCAAGCCGCTTGTCGGCACCGACCAGCACACGGCCTCTTATTCCCGGCCCCTGCCGTTGCAGGCCGATCCGCAGGGTGCGTCAGACGCCTCCTCGCTCTGGACAGCCGATACAGGCTCGCTTCTGGGTGACAGGCGGGCGGCGCGGCGGGGCGATATCCTGACCGTGGTGATCGAGATCAACGACAAGGCCGAGATCTCGAACAAGACCGACCGCAGCCGCACCGCATCGGACAAGGCGGGGATCGGGTCGCTCTTCGGCATCCCGCAGCGGATCGACCGCGAACTGCCCGAGGGGGCGACGCTGGCCGATGCGGTGGATGCCAACTCCACGTCGAACTATGCGGGCGACGGGTCGGTCGCACGCAAGGAAAAGCTGACGCTGCGCGTGGCAGCCACGGTGGTGGAGGAATTGCCCAACGGCGTGCTGCGCATCGAAGGCAGCCAGGAGGTGCGGGTGAACTACGAACTGCGCGAGCTTCTGGTTTCGGGTTTCGTGCGCCCGGCCGATATCTCGCGCCAGAACGAGGTGACCTATGACCGCATCGCGGGCGCGCGCATCTCTTACGGCGGGCGCGGGCAGATCAGCGATGTGCAGCAGCCGCGCTGGGGCCAGCAGGTGGCCGATGTGATCCTTCCCTATTGAGGTGCGACGATGCGGATGATTCTTCCCCTTCTTCTGGCCTTGGGTGGCACTGGCGGTGGCGTGGCGGCGGGGCTCGCGTTGCGCCCAGCGGCCATGCCGATGGACGATTCCGGGGATGGCGGGCATGGCGGCGGCGCCGAGGACGGACATGCAGCGGATGCCCCCGCCGACGCGCATGCGCCATCAGCCGCCCCGGAGGCCCATGCCGCCGCTGACGGGCATGGCGGAACCGACGGAGCGCCGGAATATGTGAAGCTTTCAAACCAGTTTGTGGTGCCGGTGGTTGAAAAGGGCCGGGTTGCGGCGATGGTCATCCTGTCGCTCAACCTCGAGGTCACGGCGGGCAGCAGCGAGGGCGTCTATACCCGGGAGCCGAAGCTGCGCGATGCGTTTCTTCAGGTGCTGTTCGACCATGCCAATGCAGGCGGGTTTGCGGGGTCCTTCACGGACGGATCAAACCTGATCTTCCTGCGCCGTGCGCTCGGCGAGGCGGCAAAGCGGGTGCTGGGGTCGGTGGTGACGGATGTACTGATCATCGACATCGTGCGCCAGGACAGCTGACGCCGCCGTTTCGCGCCCTATCCTTCGCCCTCGCGCCGGGCGGCGGCGCGGTTGCGCGCCTGCCGCTCTGACTGGGCCAGATCATCAATCACGTCGGCACGCGCGGTTGCGCGCGCGGCGGCCCCCCGCGCCTCCATCCAGGCGGCGGTCTGTCGCGCGAGGCCGAGGTTCAAATCGGCCCGCCGCGCGTCGGCCCACCGGCCGTAGTGGAAGGCAGCCTGCGCCGCGGCCAGCGGGTCAAGCATCGCAGGCCCCGGGCGATCGAGCGCCGCGAGCATGGCCCGGGTATCTTCGCGCGCGGCCATGGCGCGGGCAAGCTCGGTCCGCCGCGCCTCGCGCACCATTTCTGCCACCGCAGTCAGACGCGCGAGATCGGTTGCGCGGCTCATCGCCAGGCCTTGGCCCGGCGCCGCAACGCCTCGGCAAAGCGGATGGCGGCGGCGACGGCGGCGTAGTGTTCGGGCCGGATCGGCTCACCCACGCCAAGCGCGGCGTGCAGGGCGCGTGCGGTCGGCGGGTCGCCATAGATGGGCACCCCCGCCTCGGCGGCGCGGGCGCGGATGCGCGCGGCAACCTCGTCCACCCCCTTGGCCACACAGACCGGCGGGCGGCCAGAGGCGCGGTCCCAGCGCAGCGCCACCGCAAAATGGGTGGGGTTCACGATCACCACATCGGCCTTTGGCACATCATACAGCATCCGGTTCGTCGCAATCGCCTCTGCCCGCTGGCGCCGCTGCGCCTTGATGTGGGGATCGCCTTCGCTCGACTTGTGCTCTTCCAGCACCTCTTGACGCGTCATCCGCAGACCCTTGAGGTGATGGGCGCGCTGGATCAGGTAGTCGAACCCGCCAAACAGGCCCGAAACCAGCGCCATGATGGCAAGGTAGCCCAGTGACAACGTCAGCATCTCGGCGGTCGCAAGCGCGGGTGACAGATGCAGCGACATCAGGATCCTGTCGGCATTGGCCAGCGCATAGACGCCCAGAACCACCGACGCCACGGTCAGTTTGCCCACATTCTTGGCGAACTCCAGAAGGCCGCGCATGCCGAACCGGTTCTTGATCGCGGCCATGGGCGAGATGCGCGCGCGCTTTGGCATCAGGTTCGAGGGGGTGGCGAAAAGTGCGCGCTGTCCCCCATAGGCGGCCAGTGCGGCGAAGGCGGGCAAAAGCATGAAAGGCAGGATCACGCCGGCAAGATCGAGCCCCATCGCCGCAAAGGGCGCAGAGGCCCCTGCGCCCCGCAGCGGTGCCATCCTGTCAGCCTCTGCAAGCGGCGTCATCAGGATGCCGCCGACACGCTGCAGCGCCCCTGGCCCGAGCGAGAGGCAAACCAGCGCGAAGGCCAGCGCCCCGGCTGCCGCGGCCAGATCATGCGACCGCGCGGCCTCGCCCTTTTCGCGTGCGTCGTCCTTGCGCTTTTGCGTGGGCTCGTGTTCGCGGCTTGCATCGTCTTCCCCGCTCATCGCGCGACACCGAAGGGATCGGCGAGCGCCGCGTTCATCGCGGCCTGCCAGACGGACAAGAGCGCGGGCGCGGTCAACAAAAGCAGGGCAAGCGCCCCGAAGCTCAACGCGGGGGCACCGACCAGCGCTACCATGAACTGCGGCATCGCGCGGTTGATGACGCCCGTGGCCAAGGTGTAAAGAAGCGCCGCCGCCGCAAAGGGCGCGGCCAGCGTGAAGGCCAGCCCGAACGCCTGCGCCACGCGCGCAAGGCCGAAGGCGGCGGCATCGGCTGCACCCGGCATCCGGCCCGGCGGCAGGATGTCATAGGACAGGATCAGCAGTTTCGCGGCCTGCACGTGCAGCCCCACCGACACCGCCAGCGCCAGCCCCGCAAGCGTCAGCAGGTTGCCGATGGCGGGCTGCGGTTCGCCCGCCGCCCCCGCGAAAAGCTGCGAGACGGATGTCGATTGCGCGGCGATCGCCCCTGCCGTCTGCAGGGCCAGAACCAGAAGCCTGAGGCCAAGCCCGAGGATCAGACCGGCCAGCACCTCGGGCAAGATCGCGAATGCCAAGACAGGTGGTGGTGGCCGGTCGGCGACCGCCGGGATCACCACGGCGGTGAAGGCCACCGTCAGCGCAAGGCGCACGCGCAAGGGCACCGTCTGCTCGCCGAAGGCAGGCATCACCGACATTGCGGCGCCGACGCGCAGGAAGACCAGAAACGCCAAGGCCAATTGTGCCTGCCCGAGGCCGAAAAGCGCCAGCAGCGTCTCTGCCGATGCGCTCATGCCGCGACCTGGCCCACGAGGGCGGGCCGCGCCTCGAGCCCGATCTCTTCATATGACAGTACCGGCGCCGACAGCCCCCGTGCCGCCAGAACGGTGCGCAGGAACCGCCGCCGCAGGGTCGAGGTGACGATGGCGGGAAAGACGCCCCCTTCCGCCGCACGGTTCAGCCGTTCGGCAAGGCCATTCGCGAGCCGGCCAAACAGATCGGGCGGCAGCGCCACGTCGCGCAGGCCACGCTCGCCCTCGATCTGGTGGGTGGCGAAGGCGCGCTCCCATTCCGGGGCAAGCTGGATCAGGGGGATCGTGCCATCCTCGCGCTTGAGGCCGGCCACAAGCTGAAAGCCCAGCCGCTGGCGCACGTGTTCGCAGATCGCCTCGGGCGCCCCAAGGCTGCGCGCCTCGGCGGTGGCTTCAAGGATCAGGGGCAGGTTGCGGATCGAGACCCGCTCTTCCAGCAAAAGGCGCAGGACAGCCAGCAGCAGGTCGGGTGCCACCTTGTCGGGCATCAGCTCGTCCAGAAGCTTGCGGTTGGCCTCGGCCCGCGCGGGGTCGCTGAGGTTGACAAATTCATCCAGAAGCCGGCGCAAGCCCTTCAGCGTCAGCAGGCGTGACAGGTTCCCCTTCAGCACCTCCAGCAGATGGGTGGCCAGCACCTCGGGTGGCGACACGACCGTCAGGCCCGCGAGTGCAGCATCCTCTTGCCGGTCGGCGGGGATCCAGCGCGCGGGGGCGCCATAGACGGGTTCGCGCACATCCGTGCCTTCGGGCGCGATGATCCCCTCTTGTGTCAGCGCCAGCACGCGTTCGGGCAACAGCCTGTCGCGCACACGCTCCACCCCCTGCAGGCGGATGCGATAGGCGCCGGGGGGCAAGGTGGCATCGTCGGTCAACCGTATCTCGGGCAGGATGAGGCCGAAGGTGGTGGCCACGTGGTTGCGCATGCTGGCAATGCGGGCGTCGAGGCCCGTGGCGGGATCAAGCACCATCGCCACCAGGTTCGGCGCGAATTCGAGGTGAATATCGTCGAAGTCCAGCACATCGCCCATCGGCCGCGCGCGTGCAGGCTCTGCCTCGGGCGGCGGAGGCGGGGGCTGTGTCTGCCGACGCTGTGCCGCGAAGGCCGCAGCCCCCAGCGCGCCCGCGCCAAGGATGAAGGGCACGAAGGGCATGCCCGGCACCAGCGCGAAAAGCGCCATCAGAACCGCCACCGTGCCGAGAGCGCCGGGATAGCGGCCAAGCTGGTTGAAGAACGATACATCCGCCGCCCCCGTCTGCCCGCCCCGCGCCAGCAAGAGTGCAGCCGCGATCGAGATCATCACGGCGGGGATCTGGCTGACGAGGCCATCGCCCACCGTCAGGATCGCATAGGTCTCGAACGCGCGGGAGGCGGGCATGTCATGCACGAAGATGCCGATCAGCGGGCCGACGATGATGTTCAGAAGCGTGATCATCAGCCCCGCGATCGCATCGCCCTTGACGAATTTCGACGCGCCGTCGAGCGAGCCGAAAAAGTTTGTCTCTGCCAGTTCGTGTTCGCGCCGGCGCTTTGCCTCGGTGTGGTCGATGGCGCCCGCCGACATGTCGGCGTCGATGGCAAGCTGCTTGCCCGGCATCCCGTCGAGCGCAAAGCGCGCACCCACTTCCGCCATCCGGCCCGCGCCCTTGGTGATGACGACGAAGTTCACGATCAGCAGGACGCAGAAGATCACGATGCCCAAGAGCACCGATCCCCCCATGATGAACTGGGCGAACCCTTCGATCACATGGCCCGCGGCATCGGTGCCGGTGTGACCCTGCCCGATGATGAGCTTGGTGGACGAGACGTTGAGCGACAGCCGCAGCATCAGCGACGACAGAAGGATCGTCGGGAAGGCCGAGAAATCGAGCGGGCGCTCGATGAAAAGCGTGACCGTCAACATCAGGATGGCCAGCGCGAAGGAAAGCGCGAGGCCAATGTCGAGCACGGCGGCGGGCACCGGCAGGACCATCATCACGATTACTGCCATCAGCGCGAGGGCAAGCAGAATCGTCGGCTGAAAGAGGTTGCGCAGCGTCAGCGTCATGGCGCGCCTGCAATCAGCGGGCCGGACATGGCGCCCAGGTCGATCAGCCGGTGCGCCGTGGCCAGAAGCCCCGGGCTTTCATGCGGAGGCGGGGCTGGGGTGGGGGCTTGCGGCATGGGGCTGGCGCCTTCCGTGCGGGCGTGGACGGCCTCAAGCCGCGCCCGGTAAGCCTCGGCCCGTTCTGGGGTGCGCGAATGGTACGCCCCGGCTGCGGCGCGCCAGCTGCCGGTTTCGCGTTCAAGTCGCGCAAGGAAGGCGGCGGCATATGCGGCATTGGCCTCTGGCGCGAACATCGCGTCCAGCGAGGGGAACGCCTCGCCATGCCAGTGAAGGTTCAACTGGAAGCAGCCGATATCGACACTGGCGGCACCGCCCGCAAGCGCGCGCTCGGCCAGGGCCAATGCGTCGGCGCGGGTGGCGGGCCAATAGCCGGTACCGTCCACGTTGACCGCCCAGGGCCAAGGCGCCGCGTCCGGCCCGCGCCCCGATTCGGTGCGAAGGATCGCGGCCAGAACGGCTGGCGGCACGCCCTCCGCCCGGGCTGCCCCTGCGGCGGCGGCTTCACAGTCCGCCGAAGGCAGCGCATCTGCCGCCACCGGCACCAGTGCCACCGCAAGACCCAGCGTCATCCGGATCGCCCCTTGCATCTTCGTGCGCATCTCGACCCTTTCCGGGTGTGCCCTCCGCCGGTGTGGGAGGCCGCATCATGGGGCAGATTAACCTGCCGATCCTTAAGAGGCGGTAACCGTGATCAGGGCGTCGGCGCCGTCGCGGCAAGAAGGCTCGCAATACGGCTGCGCGCCGCATCCGCCTCGGCGATCAGTCGGGTGCTGCGGGCCAGCGGCCCCTCGTCCGGCACGGGTGACGCAGGCACGGCCAACGCCGCGGCCTCGGTCCAGACGTCCGTGTCGCCCGCAGCGACGGCGGCCCAATCGCCTGTGGCGCGGCGGGCGCGTTCCAGCCCTTCGCCATCTTCAAGTGCTGCGAATGCGGCAACGGCTGACGGGTCGCCCAGTTGCTGCATCGCTTTGGCGCGCAGTGCCGCCGCTTCGGGCAGGTCGCGGCCGCCGATCAGCCGCAAGGCGGTGCGCCCGTCGCCCTTCGCCAGATGTGCGCGCGCAGCGATGACGAGGTCGGACGCCCCCTCGCCCCTTGGCAGCCACGCAAGGGCCGGGTCCGGCAGACCAAGGCCCAGCAACCGCGTGGCAATCGTCCGGCGAACCGCGAGAGGCAGCGCACCGGGCGGTGTCGTCCCGACGGCGGCTTCCAGCAGGGCGCCGTCGCCGCCATGGTCGGCCAGCACCTGCCAGATTTCCAGGGTGACGGCCTCATCCGCCAGGGCGAAGGCCCCGGGCTCATCCCCCCCGAGCGCGCGCAACAATGCCGCCGCTCGGCGCAGCGCCGGCGCCTCTTCCGCCCCGGCGTATTCACGCAGCAAGGCCTCGACCGAGGCGGCGAGCGCGGGGTCCGGCGGGGTACTGACCTTCAGCGCGGCCTCGACCGCCATCAGCGTGGCCTCCACACCCACCGATCCCGGCGCCGTCTCCAGCGCGTCCAGCCGTGCGGCGCTGACGGGCTGCCCTTCGGCGGCGTCGAGCCGCGTGGCCATCAGGGCCGCGCCGGGGCCTGCGTCGCCGGGTGCGCGCAAGATTGCGTCCTGCACGGCCCGGGCGGCCCCCAGATCCTCGGCGTCCAGAAAACGGTCGGCGAGCCGCGGGCCCAGATCGCGCCGCAAGTGCAGAGGCAGGGCCGAGAATGCGCGCAGCACTGCTGCCCGTTGTGTCGATGCCCCCGGCGGCAGGTCGTGCGCCGACAGGACGGCCCAAAGTGCCGCTGACCCATCGCAAACCTCCATCCCGGCAAAGGCATCCGCGGGATCGGCCTCATCGTCCAGAAGATGCGTCAACCCCTCCCACAAGGGCCGTTCCGGCGTGTCGAGGGCCATCACCTGCATGATCTGGCGCGCTTCTGCGCCAAAGCCGAGGTAAAGCAGATAGCGCACCGCGCGCGCCGTCGCCGTAGGATCGGGGCGGTCGAACTCGCCCGTCAGGGCGGCGGTCCGTCGGCTCAGCGCCTCGGCCACCGGCTTTTCGTCACCCCACTCTGCAAGCGCCAACGCCACATCGCCGGGGCAGGCGGACCCTTCGCCGGTCAACGCCGTGGTCGTTTTGCCGGTGCGCAGGCCAATCCCGGCTTCCCCGTAGATCTGTACCTGTTCCATCGGCTCCATCGTCTGCGCCTCTGCCGCATCCTTGGTTTCGGGAAGCGCCATTTCGACCACGCCCAGCGCCGCGCCACGCGCGAGGTGTTCCAGCATGGCGCCACGCAGCGCCGCTTCGTCCGCCATTGCCACAGCCGGGGGGGGGTGCGCGGGTGTCACGCTTGCTTTGGCGGGTGGGGACGCGGGCAATTGATTGCGGGAGACAAGCCAATCGTATCCGTCCCGGGGGGCGCCGTCGCGCGGCGCCGTTTCCGGCGGGCGCCGCAGCGGCCGACGTGGCGCCTGGGCGGTCAGGGCCGGAAGGCCACCTCCTCCGACGGCCGCTTCGAAGGGTGAATCCGCCGGGGGCGGGCCGTCCCGCAGGTCGATCACCAGAAGCCCCGGGCGCAGGTCGAAGGCCATCGCATGGCAGGCGCATCCCACCTTCAGGCGCAGCGCGCCCGTATCGGGTTCGGCCCAGACAGCCGATAAACGGTCGCGGGGGATACGGTCGAACACGCGGCTGAGGTCGTAGCGCAGGTCGGCCGTGGCGGCATCGAGCACGTAACCGTCTGTATCTCGCCGCAGGCTCCAGCGGGAGGGTGAGGGGAAAGTCAGCACGATGCGGGTAAAGCCGGCATGCTCGCCCGTCGTGACGCTTGCCACCTCTGCCGTGGCGGGGCCTGCGAGACCAAGAAGTAGCAGGAGAACCCGGATCATGCCGCTTCCGCCTTCAACCCGCGCAGCGCTTCTTCCAGATCGGAGAAACTTGGCCGGATATGGTGAGGCGTATTCTGGCGGCCCACTTCGACGCAGATGTTGGGCGCGTGATTGTGCAGGTTTGCCACCAGCACCTCGCGGATCAGCCCATAGAAGTGCCCGTCTTCCTCTGCCAGCGCCTTCAGCCGTGAAGCGAAGGGCCCGATCAGGCCATAGGCCAGAAACACGCCCAGGAACGTGCCGACAAGCGCGCCACCGATCATCTTGCCAAGGATCTCGGGCGGCTGGTCGATGGATCCCATGGTCTTGATCACCCCCAGAACCGCCGCAACGATCCCGAGGGCTGGCAGGGCATCGGCCACCGTCTGCAAGGCATGGCTGGAATGCTGCGCATGGGCCTGATTCGCCTCCATCCGCTTGTCGAGGACTTCCTCCACCTGATGCGGATCATCATAGTTCATCGAGGCCGCGCGCAGCGTATCGCAGATCAGATCCACCGTTTCGTGGTCGGACCGGATGCGGGGATAGCGGGCGAAAATGGCCGAGTCGGCGGGCCGCTCGATATGTTCTTCAAGGCCCACCGGATTGGTGCGGGCGATGCGGATCAACTCGAACAGAAGGCACAGAAGATCGCGGTAATCGCCGGGGCGCCAGCGTGGGCCCTTGAACACCTTTGCAATGTCCCTGACCGTGTGTTTCACCGTGGCCATGTCATTGCCGAGAAGGAATGCACCAATCGAGGCGCCGCCGATCATGATCATCTCGAACGGCAACGATTTCAGGATGATGCCCATCTTGCCGCCAGCCAGCATGTAACCGCCGAAGACCATGACGAAGATCACCGCAATGCCGATCAGCCCGAACATGCCCTGCCCCCATTTGCCTGTGTCCTGCGGCAAACCTCGCAGGTCCGGGTTAACAAAGCCTCTCGTCTATTCGCGCGGCACAAGCGCATTGCGGCCCGCCATCAGCACGCTGATGCCATAGGCCGCGTCGGGCGCCATGCCTGCCAGCACGGCCGCCGCAGCATCGGGCCGCATCCGCGCGAGGAACCCCGCCGCGAACTCGGGCGCCATGGCGGAAAAGATCGCAGCGGCCTCTTTCGGCTTCATCGTCTCGTAAACTGCCGTCAGCCGGACCAGATCGCCCTCCATCGCGCCATCGGCGCGGGCCAGCGTGCCGGAAAGCTCTGCCTCGGCGGCGGCAAGTTCGGCCAGGCGCTTGTCGATCACCTCGCCTGCAAGCCGCAAGGCGGCATCGCGGGCATCAAGCGCGGCTTCGCGGGCGTCCAGCTGCCCTGCACGGTCATGCAAGGCGGCGGCCAGCAAGGCCGGAGGGGCGGGGCAGGCCAGCGGCGCGCCGCCATCGGCGCCCTCGTCCACCGGTCCGCGTGCCGCCAATGCGGCGCCGATGCCATCGCCCAGCCGCAAGGCACCGGAGGCTGCCAGCAGAAGCGCCGTGATCACCAGAACACCGCGCCCCGATCTTCGGCGCGCGGTCATTCCGCCGCCTCCATCTCGGGCCGTGACGCCCTGCGCCGCACGACCTTGCGCCCACCCGCAGACGTATTGGCCTCACCCGGTTCGGGCAGATCGTTCAGCGCGGCCAGCATCAACTCAAGCCGCGCCGCCGCCGCCTCGCCCCGCACCACATGCGTGGCGAGCGACGCCGTCTGCGTCTCTGCCGCCTCTCGCGCCTCGCGCAGCGCGCGTGTCATGTCATCAACCTGGGCGGACAGCACCGCGATGGCGCCCCCCATGCCGCTTTCCAGCGTCTGGAACCGCTGCAGCCGGCGCGCCAGGACATGGCAGTAAAGGGCCGCCCCGAAGGCGCCCGCGATCATCAGGATATCGGCGATCAGGCTCATGTTCCGCCCTCAGTTCAGCACGAATTCGGTGATGAGGAGGTTGCGCACGCGCCCCTCCCCGGTGACGATCTGGATCCGCCGCAAGAGATGCGCTCGGATGCGCACCAGTGCCGCCTGGTCTTCCAGTTCGGCCACGTCGAGCGCGCGGAGATACCCGTTCAGCACATCCAAGATGCGAGGCAACAGGATCGCCACCTCCGATTGATAGGCGCGCCCGACCTCGACCTGCGCGGTGATCCGCAAATGGCGGTTTCGGCCGCCGGGGCCGAGCGAGATCACCACCGGATCAATCGGAACGAAGGCGATCTCGGGCATGTCGCCGGTGCCATCCATCGGAGCGTGCGAACCACTGCCGCCGATGGGCAGAAGGCCTGAATAGGCTGCAAAAAATCCGCCCCCGCCACCAGCCAGTGCCAGCCCGAGTCCCAGTATCAGGGGCAGTTTCGATCGCTTCTTTGGTGCCGCATCCTGCGGCGGGGCGTCTTCGGCCATGGCATGCTCCGCTATCGCGCTCACCGCCGTTATAGACCGATGGTCACTAACCGATTGTTAAGTGCGTTCCCGCTAGGTTCCTCGGCAACGGGCAGAAGCCCCCCGTGCAGGAGAATGCCTTGCCAAGCCTCGTTTCCACCTGGACAGCCCTTGATCTGCGTCGCCGCGCGGCGGTTATAGGGGCGACACTCGCCGTCTTTCTGGCTGTGCTGGCTCTGGCCCGCATGGGGGGGCAGACGCAGATGGCACTGCTTTACGCGGGCCTTGACGGGCGCGCGGCGGGTGAGGTTGTGGCGGCGCTCGACCAGCGCGGTGTCGCTTACGAGGTGCAGGGCGATGCGATTCGCGTCGATGCCAAGCGGCGGGACGAGCTGCGCATGGCGCTGGCAGGCGAGGGGCTGCCCACGGCGGGTTCGGCGGGATACGAACTTTTGGACGGCATGTCCGGCTTTGGCACCACGGCGCAGATGTTCGATGCCGCCTATTGGCGCGCCCGCGAAGGCGAGCTTGCACGCACCATCCAGTCGGTGCCCGGCATCCGCGCCGTGCGCGTCCACCTGGCCCAGGCGCCCGCGGCCCCCTTTCAGCCGGATCGCAAACCCACCGCCAGCGTAACGGTCACCACAGCCGGCGGCACATTGCCGGCGACACAGGCGCGCGCGCTACGCCACCTTGTGGCGGCCGCCGTTCCGGGCATGCGGCCCGAAGATGTGGCCGTGATTGACAGCGTGGCGGGCCTTTTGCCCGATGAAGAGGATGGCCTTTTGCCCGGCGCGTCCGAAGGGCGCGCGGCGGAACTGAAGAAAAGCGTCGAGCGGCTTCTGGCGGCGCGCGTGGGGCCCGGCGGCGCCATCGTCGAGGTCAGCCTTGAGGTGCAGACCGAGCGGGAACAGCTGACCGAGCGTCGCTTTGATCCGCAGGGGCGTGTGGCGATTTCGTCTGAAACCGAAACGCGCGCCAATACGGCCACCGATCCGGGCGGCGAGGTGACGGTGGCCTCGAACCTGCCCACCGGCGACGCCGCTGCAGGTGCGGCGGGGAAAAGCCAGTCGAACGAAACGCGCGAGCGGGTGAACTACGAGGTATCCGAAAGCCAGCGAGAG
Organism: Rhodobacterales bacterium; assembly: GCA_038251625.1. Lineage (GTDB taxonomy): Bacteria > Pseudomonadota > Alphaproteobacteria > Rhodobacterales > Rhodobacteraceae > JBBQXK01. The sequence continues at coordinate 2,137 of JBBSBE010000006.1, read as the reverse complement.
CTTTTGCGGATGCCGGGCGCGGTAAAGCGGATGACAGTGGCCGTGCTCATTGACGAGGCGCGCACCACGGGCGCGGATGGCACGGTGACGGTCGCCCCGCGCGCAGAAGCGGAACTCAATGATCTGCGCGATCTGGTGGCCTCTGCCGTCGGCTTTGATGAGGCGCGGGGCGATGTGCTGACGGTCAAGTCGATGCCTTTTGACGCTCCGCTGCCACCCGCCGGTCCCGCGATGGGCAGCACGGCCTCGGCCCTTGCCGCGCTCGACATGATGACGTTGATCCAGCTTGGCGTGCTGGCGCTGGTCGCGGTGGTGCTTGGCATTTTCGTCGTGCGCCCGATCCTGACATCGGGTTCGCGGCCCCTGCTTGACGCCCAGACCCCGCCGCTGGCCCTGCCGGAACCGCAGGGAGCTGGGGGCCTGCGGGTGCTGACGGGCGAGATCGACGATGGCGAAGGGCCCGCCTTTCGCGCGCAGGCCGATGGTGAGTTGCCGTCGGACCCGGTGGAACGCCTGCGCCGTCTGATCGAGGCGCGGCAATCCGAATCGGTCGAGATCCTGCGAGGCTGGATGGAACGTGAAGGGGAAACCGGTTGATGTCTGCGCTCCGGCTAGAAGTCTTCGCCGAAACCACCGGCGGCCCCTTGGGCACGGTGGTGACCGACAGCGAGGCGATGGAAGAACAACGGCTTGCCGCGTATGAGCAGGGCTACGCCGCCGGGTGGGATGATTCCGTCGCCGCGCAGGACAGCGACCTGGCGCAGCAGAAGTCAGAGGTCAGCCGCGCCTTGCAAGGGCTGGCTTTCACCTATGAAGAGGCGCGCGCCCATGTGCTGCGCGGCCTCGAGCCCTTGCTGCGCGCGATCGTCCAGCACGCACTGCCGCAGGCCGCGCGGGGGGCATTGGCGGGCATCGTGCTTGATGCTGCCCGGCCTGTCGCGGCCGAACTCTCGGATGCGCCGGTGACGGTGGTGGTGAACCCCGCCACGCGCCCCCTCGTCGAGCAGCATCTGGCCGAGGCAGCCCCCTTCCCCTATCGCTTCGAGGAAGAGCCGGGCCTGGCCGAAGGCCAGGTGCATCTGCGCCTTGGCGAGTCCGAGGCGCGCATCGATCTCGATGAAATGCTCGCGGCGATGTCCACCGCCATCGACAGCTTCTTCACTACCCTTCCCTCCACCCCCCAAAAGGACCGCAGCCATGGATGACCCCGCCGCCCGCAGCCCGTTTTCCGATGTGCCGATCGAGATCACCATCTCGGTCGGCAAGACCCGCCCCGCCGTGCGCGATCTTCTGCGCCTGCAACGCGACGCAGTGCTGACGCTTGACCGCCGCGTGGATGATCCGGTGGAACTGTACGTGGGCGACCGTCTGATCGCGCGGGGCGAGTTGCACGAGCTTGAGGGCGAACAGGCGGGCCAGCTGGCCGTGCGCCTGACCGAAGTTGCCAACCTGCGCGGCGGCCTCTGATGCGGCTTTGGCTGGCGGTCGGGTTCCTCTTTGCCGCCTCGCCCGCCCTGGCGCAGGACATCACGCTGTCCCTGGGCGATGGCGGGCCGCTTTCGGGCCGCGCGGTCCAGCTTTTGCTTCTGCTGACCTTGCTGAGCCTAGTGCCCGGCCTTGCCGTGATGGTGACCTGCTTTCCCTTCATCGTCACGGTCCTGTCGATCCTGCGCCAGGCCATCGGGCTGCAGCAGGCGCCGCCCAACATGCTGATCGTCAGCCTCGCGCTCTTTCTGACATGGTTCGTCATGGACCCGGTCTTTACCGAAGCCTGGACGCGCGGCATTGGCCCGCTCACGCGCGAGGAGATGACGCTCGAAGCCGCCGTGCCAGAGGTGATCGCGCCGTTTCGCGCCTTCATGCAGGCACGGCTTGACCCGGACACCTTTGCCGCAATGGCCGCCCTGCGCCCCGGCCCGGTACCGGCGCTGGCCGATGCGCCGCTGTCGGTGCTGGTGCCGTCCTTCCTGCTGGGCGAGGTGCAGCGGGCATTCGAGATCGGGTTCCTGATCTTCCTGCCTTTTCTGATCATCGATCTCGTGGTTGCCGCGGTTCTCATGTCGATGGGCATGATGATGGTGCCGCCCGCCGTGGTGGCATTGCCGTTCAAGCTGGCCTTTTTTGTTGTGGCCGACGG
>JBBSBE010000005.1:0-76774 GCA_038251625.1 Rhodobacterales bacterium | reverse complement strand
TACGATCCGGCTGCCATCGGCGAACAGGATGCGTACGCCCTGATGCGACGAGACCGAGCCATCGACCGGATCTTCATAGGCAAAATCATCGGCCGACGCGATCTGCAGACCCTCGACCACACGGCCCGCCAATCCTGGCAGCGCCGCGCGCAGTGCCGCCATCATCGCATCCGCGCGGTCAGTCGGGATCGCTTCAAAGTCATGTCGGCTGTAGTAGTTGCGCCCGAACTTCGCCCAATGCGCAGCCAGAATGTCGGCGACACTTTCCTTGCGCACCGCCAGAATGTTCAGCCACAGAAGGATCGCCCAAAGGCCATCCTTTTCGCGCACATGATCCGACCCGGTACCGAAACTCTCTTCGCCGCAGATGGTCACCCGGCCTGCATCCAGCAGATTGCCGAAGAATTTCCATCCCGTGGGCGTCTCGTACTTCCCGATCCCCAGCGCATCCGCCACCCGGTCGGCGGCGGCGGAGGTCGGCATCGACCGCGCAACGCCCTTCAGGCCCGCCTTGTAGCCCGGCGCAAGATGCGCGTTGGCCGCAAGCACGGCAAGGCTGTCCGAGGGCGAGACATAAATGCCCCGCCCCACCACCATGTTGCGGTCGCCGTCACCGTCCGACGCCGCGCCGAAATCGGGCGCATCCGGCCCGAACATTTCATCCATCAGCGCCTTGGCCCAGGTGGGGTTCGGATCGGGGTGCATGCCGCCGAAATCCGGCAGGGGCGCGCCGTTGACCACCGAACCCTTGGCGCCCAGACGCTTTTCAAGTATATCAATGGCATATGGCCCCGTTACGGCACACATGGAATCCATCCGCATGCGAAACCCGCCCGCGAACATTGCAGCGATTGCCGGGAAATCGAAAAGCGTTTCCATCAGCGCGGCATAGTCGGTCACGGGGTCCACAACGTCCACGGCCATCGGCCCAAGCATGCCGGACCCGACGACCGACAGATCCACGTCTTGGCCTTCCCAGATGCGATATTCGCGGATGGTTTCGGTGCGGCGAAACATCGCCTCGGTCACGCCTTCGGGGGCGGGGCCGCCGTTCGGTATATTGAACTTGACCCCGAAATCCTCTTCCGGCCCGCCCGGATTGTGACTGGCAGACATGATGATCCCGCCATCGGTCTGCCGCAGCCGGATCAGGTGGCTCGCTGCGGGCGTGGACAGGATCGCGCCCTGCCCCACGATCACCCGCGCGGCACCATTGGCCGCTGCCATCCGCAGGATGACCTGCGCGGCCCGGTCGTTGAAATAGCGCCCGTCTCCGCCCAGCACAAAAGTCTTGCCCTCGGCCCCTACCGTATCGAAGATCGCCTGCACGAAGTTTTCCAGATAGTGCGGCCCCATGAAGACGGGCGTCTTCTTGCGCAGGCCGGATGTTCCGGGTTTCTGGCCCGCGATGGGCGCCGTGGGCACGACGTGAACGCTCATTCGAATTCCTCCAACGTCAGATACTTTCAAAGACCAGTACGACAGGCCCCGGCACCTCCTGCGCGCCCGAAGCGGGCGCTTGCGGCGCAAGATCGGGCCGGGACGTATCAACGATCAGTCGCCACGTGGCCGTATCGGGAAGCGACAGCTTGACCGGGCCACCTGCGTTGAAGACAGCGAAAATCGCGCCGCCCCCCCCGTCGCCGCCCATCCGCAATTCTACCGCCAGACAGCGGAATTCGGCATCGTGCCAATCCTCTGGCCGCGGTACGGCGCCATCGGCGCGGCGCCAGATCACATCGGTCAGCTGGTCCTCGGGCCGGGGCCGCGCGTGCAGGAAACGTTGCTGCCGGAGCACCGGATGTGCCGCGCGTACCCGCGCCAGATGCCCCACGAACGCCGCCAGTGCGGTATCTGCGCCGTCCCAGTTGACCCAGCCTGTGGCGTTGTCCTGCGCATAGGCATTGTTGTTGCCGTCCTGGCTGTTGCCGATCTCATCGCCCGCCAGCACCATCGGCGTGCCCTGGCACAGCATCAGCGTGGCAAGCATGTTGCGCTTGCGCAAGTCGCGCGCGGCGCGGATGGAAGGGTCATCCGTCGGCCCCTCAACCCCCAGATTGTCAGAGTGGTTATCGGAATGGCCGTCGCGGTTCTCCTCGCCGTTGGCAAGGTTGCGCTTGACGGTGAAGGAGACCACGTCCTCCAGCGTGAACCCATCGTGGGCGGTCAGCAGGTTGATCGAGGAGGTGGCCGCCCGCCCCGAATGATCGAACCGCTCGGCGCTGCCCAGAATACGCTTGGCCAGATCGGGCGCCATCCCTGCATCCCCGCGCCAGAACCGGCGCACCCCGTCGCGGTAGCGGTCATTCCATTCGTGAAACGGGTGCGGATAGCCGCCAAGCTGATACCCCCCGGGGCCGATATCCCACGGTTCGGCGATCAACTTTACCTCGGCCAGCACCGGATCCTGCAGCAGCGCGTCGAAAAAGCCGCCACGCGGATCGAACCCCCCCGCCTCGCGCCCCAACACGGTGGCCAGATCGAAGCGGAAGCCATCGACATGGCAGCCCTGAACCCAATAGCGCATCGAATCCATCACCAGGCGCAGCACGGGGGGCTGGGTCAGATCAAGCGTATTGCCTGTGCCGGTGTCGTTCACGTAAAACCGCCCGCCGTCCCGCAGCCGGTAATAGGTTGCGTTGTCGAGGCCACGCAGTGAAAGCGTCGGGCCGAATTCATCACCTTCGCCTGTGTGATTGTAGACCACATCGAGGATCACCTCGATCCCCGCCGCATGCAGCCGCCGCACCATGGCGCGAAATTCCCAAAGGGCATCGCGGCTCATGTACCGGCTGTCGGGGCAGAAAAAGCCGACGGATTGGTAGCCCCAGTAGTTGCGCAAACCCCGGCTGACCAGAAACCGGTCGTCAAGGAAGCTATGCACCGGCAACAGCTCCACCGCCGTCACGCCAAGATGATGCAGGTGTTCCAGCATCCGGTCGCTGGCCACACCCAGATAGGTGCCGCGCAGGCCCTTTGGCACATCCTCTTTCTGCGCCGTCAGCCCCTTTACATGCGCCTCATAGATTACCGTCTCTGACCACGGGCGGCGCGGCGGGGCATCATCGCCCCAGTTGAAGGCCGTATCCACGACCACTGATTTTGGTACGGCAAAGGCGCTGTCGCGGGTATCGAAGCTCAGATCCCCACGCGGGCTGCCCACCTTGTAGCCCATCAGTGCATCCGACCACCGAAGCCGTCCCTCCAGCCCCTTGGCGTAAGGGTCCATCAACAGCTTGTTGGGGTTGAACCTGTGGCCCCGTTCCGGGGCATAGGGGCCCTCGGCGCGGTAGCCGTAAAGCGCGCCCGGCATCAGCCCCGCCACATGCATGTGCCACACACCACCGTCCCGTTCGGGAAACGGCAATCGCGCAAGCTCGCGCCGGCCGTCTTCGGAGAACAGACAAAGCGCCATCGCCGTCGCATTGGCGGAATAGACGGCAAAGTTCACCCCATCCGCCACGGGCGTCGCGCCGAGGGGCGAGGGCCGACCCGGCGCCGTGGCATAACCGCCCGAACGGGCCGGGGCGCCGACCGTGGGCGGGCTCATGCGGAAAGGCGCGCATAAAGCGCGGCGTAGGCGGCGGCGGACGCACCCCAGCCCACATCCTGCGCCATCGCATTGGCCTGCATCCGGCGCCAGGCCTCGGGGCGGGCGTAGGTTTCCACCATCCGCCGCAAGGCCTGCCCGAAGGCCAGCGCGTCGGTTGGATGAAACACGAAGCCTGTCGCAACCCCGGCCGACTGGGCCACGGGGCTTGCATCGATCACCGTATCGGCAAGGCCGCCCACAGCCGCCACCACGGGCAACGTCCCAAACCGCAGGCCATACATCTGCGTCAGCCCGCAAGGCTCGAACCGCGAAGGCACCAGCACCGCGTCGCCCGCTGCGAACATCCGGCGGCTCAGTGTCTCGTCATATCCGATCCGCAAGCCCACACGCCCCGGATAGCGCCGCGCCGCCTCGCGCATCGCGTCCTCCATCCCGGCATCGCCGGAACCAAGGATCACGATGCCGCCGCCCGCCTCGATGAATTCGGGCAGGATGGCCGGGATAAGGTCGATGCCTTTCTGATCGGTCAAACGGCTGACTAGGATGGCAAGCGGCCCCGGTACCTCAAGCCCGAACTCGTCGCAGATGGCCATCCGGGCGTCGGCCTTCCCCGCAATCTTGGTGGCCGAATAGGGATGCTCGCCCGCCTCGGGTGACCAGATCGCGGTATCGACACCGTTGAGGATACCGCTCACAACCCCCGCCCGCGCCGCGATCACCCCCTGCAGGCCCATACCGAATTCGGGCCGCATCAATTCATCCGCGTAATGGGGCGAAACGGTGGTGATCGCATCCGCCGTCACCAGCCCGGCTTTCAGCGATGAAAGCCCGCCGTAATATTCCAGCGATGCGGGATGAAATTCATGCGCGGGCAACCGCAGCGCCGTCAGAAGCGCCGCCGGGGCCCACCCCTGAAAGGCGATGTTGTGGACGGTCATCACCGATTTCACGCGGCGCGCACCTCCAAAGGCCAGATAGGCGGGGGCGAGCCCCGCCTGCCAGTCATGCGCGTGCAGCACATCAGGCGTCCAGCCATCCGTCAGCCCCTCCCGCGCGATCTGCGCGGCGGCCCAACTGAGGGCGGCAAAACGCTGCGGATTGTCCGGCCAGTCGCCGCTTGGCGGCCCGTATGGCCCCCCTTCCCGGTCGTAAAGATGCGGCGCGTCAAGGATCAGCATGGCCATCCCCGCCACGTCGCCCGCCAGCACCCGCCCCGGCCCGCCAAAAAGATCGGCCTCGGACCAGACGGCCGGCCAGCCGTCGGTCTGGCCGCGCAAGGGGCGGTAGCCGGGCATCAGCACCCGCATCTCCCACCCGACCGACGACAGCGCGCCGGGCAGCGCGCCGACCACATCGGCCAGACCGCCCGTTTTCAGCAGCGGCACACATTCCGACGCAACCGAAAGTACCTTTCCGCCCATGCGGCCTCTCATCATTCTTTGGCCAGAAACACGATCCCGAGGCTGCCCGGGCCGCCGCCCGGCCTATCCCAGCCTTGCCGCCCGTGCGTTCAACATTTCTTGCGTGATCAACACGATACCCGTATCCGTGCGCCGAAACCAGCGGGCATCCTCTTCCGGGTCCTTGCCGACCACAAGCCCCTCTGGGATCACGACGCCACGGTCGATCACGCAGTTCCGCAACTCGGCCTTGCGGTGCACGATCACCTGCGGCAACGCCACCACGTACTCGAGGCTCGCATAGGAATGCGTGCGGCAGCCGGTGAAAAGCAGGCTGTTGCGGACCTCGGACCCCGACACGATGCAATCGCCCGAGACGAGTGACGACACCGCCATCCCGCGCCTGTCATCCTCGTCATGGATGAACTTTGCGGGTGGCACCAACTCGGCATAGGTCCAGATCGGCCAGGTATTGTCATAGATGTCGAGCTTTGGCACGAAATCGGTAAGGTCGATGTTGGCCTGCCAGAAGGCATCGATCGTCCCCACATCGCGCCAGTAGGGTTCTGCTTCCAGCCCGCCCCGTACGCAACTGTCGGCAAACTTGTGCGCGACCGCTTTGCCGTGCTTCACGATCTGGGGAATGATATCGTTGCCGAAATCGTGGCTGGAGTTGGAATCCTCTGAATCTTTGATCAGCAGGTCCCGCAAGAGATCCCAGTTGAAGATGTAGATCCCCATCGAGGCCAGCGCATTGCCTGGATCACCGGGGATCGAGGGTGGATCGGCGGGCTTTTCCAGAAACTGGGTGATCCGCATGTCCTTGTCCACATGCATCACGCCAAAGGCCACCGCCTCCATCCGCGGCACGGTCAGGCAACCGATGGTGACATCCGCACCCGTCGCCACATGCTCTTGCAGCATGATTTCGTAGTCCATCTTGTAGATGTGGTCGCCCGCCAGCACGACGACGTATTTAATCCCGTAACTGTCCACGATATCGATGTTCTGGGTCACCGCATCGGCGGTACCAAGATACCACTTGTTCTCGTCCACCCGCTGGCTGGCGGGCAGGATGTCCAGGTATTCGTTCCGCTCGGCCCGGAAAAACCCCCAGCCCCGCTGCATGTGGCGGATCAGACTGTGCGCCTTGTATTGCGTTGCAATCGCCATCTTGCGGATGCCGGAATTCAGCGCGTTCGACAGCGCAAAGTCGATGATCCGCGTTTTGCCGCCGAAATAGACGGCCGGTTTCGCGCGCCGGTCGGTCAACTCTTTCAGGCGGCTGCCCCGGCCCCCGGCCAGTACGAAGGCCATTGCCTGCGAAGATAGACGCGCGTTCGGTCTTGGTTGCATTCTTCCCTCCCTCTGTCGCGGGTTTGCGCGCCCCGCGTGCGTCGTCCCCCGATCAGGCCTGCGCCTGCCGGAAATAGACCGCAGCCAACGGTGGCAGCGTCACCACGGCAGATTGCACCTGCCCGTGCCAGGGTGTCTTGTCGGTTTTCACCCCGCCAAGGTTGCCCCGGTTGCCGCCGCCATAAAGTGCTGCGTCGGTATTCAGTATCTCCTCCCACTTGCCAGCCGCGGGAAACCCGATCCGGTAGGGGCGCTCCACCGGCGTCAGGTTCACGACCGCCAGCACCGGCGGATCGCCCGCCCGTCCCTTGCGCAGCCAGGCATAGACGCTGGCCGCCGCATCGTTGCTTTCGATCCACTCAAATCCTTCGGGGCGGCAGTCGTTCACGTGCAGGCTGGGATTTTCGCGGTACACGCGGTTCAGATCGCGCACGAGGCTTTGAACACCTTTGTGCTCGGCAACCTCCAACTGGTGCCAGTCGAGGCTCTGGTTGTGGTTCCATTCTGCGCCTTGGGCAAATTCCTGCCCCATGAACAGAAGCTTCTTGCCCGGATGCGCCCACATGAACCCGTAATAGGCGCGCAGGTTGGCGAACTTCTCGCCCCCGTCGCCCGGCATCTTTGACAGCATCGACCCCTTTCCATGCACGACCTCGTCATGGCTGATCGGCAGGATGTAATTCTCCGACCACGCGTAGTGCAGCCCGAAGGTCATCTGGTGGTGGTGGTACTGCCGAAAGATAGGGTCCTTCTGCATGTAGGACAGCGTGTCGTTCATCCAGCCCATGTTCCACTTGAACCCGAACCCGAGGCCCCCATGGTTCACCGGCCGCGACACGCCGGGAAAGGCCGTCGATTCCTCCGCCGCCGTCATGATGCCCGGCACCTCGCCATAGGCCGTCACGTTCATTCGCTGCAGCATCGCGATGGCCTCATAGTTTTCGCGGCCCCCGTCGCGGTTGGGCAGCCACTCGCCGGCCTTGCGGCTGTAGTCGCGGTACAGCATCGACGCCACGGCATCCACGCGCAGCCCGTCGATGTGGTATTCTTCCAGCCAGTAGAGGGCATTCGACACGAGGTAGTTCTGCACCTCCACCCGCCCGTAGTTGAAGATCAGCGTGTTCCAGTCCTGATGAAAGCCTTCGCGCGGATCGGCATGCTCGTAAAGCGGCGTGCCGTCGAAGTGGCCAAGTCCATGCGCGTCGGTCGGAAAATGCCCCGGTACCCAGTCAAGCAGAACACCGATCCCCTTCTGGTGCGCCGCGTCTACGAACGCGCGAAATTCTGACGGCGTGCCGTGCCGGATCGTGGGGGCGAAAAGGCCCACGGGTTGATAGCCCCAAGACCCGTCAAAGGGATATTCGCTGACCGGCAGGCATTCGATATGGGTGAACCCCATGTCGGCGGCGTAATCGACCAATTGCTCGGCCAGTTCGGCATAACTCAGCATCCTGTCGCCCGGCGCCCGGCGCCACGATGCCAGATGCACCTCGTACACGCTGATCGGCGCGTCGACGGTCTGTTTCGGCCCGCGTTCCGCCATCCACTCCTGATCGTTAAAATCACCGCCGATCCGGCGGACGACCGAGGCATTGGCAGGGGGATGCTCCGACCCAAAGCCCGCTGGATCGGCCTTCAAGGGCATCAACTGCCCGCCCGGCCCCCGGATCTCGTACTTGTAGGTTTCGCCCTCTCCCAGACCGGGGACGAACGTCTCCCACACCCCCGTCGGCCCCCGCCGACGCATCGGGTGGCGCCGCCCGTCCCAGATGTTGAAGTTGCCGACCACGGACACGCGTTCCGCGTTCGGGGCCCAGACCGCGAAATGCACGCCCGCCACGCCCTCATGGGTGATGAGGTGCGCGCCCAGCACTTGCCAAAGGCGCTTGTGCGTTCCCTCGCCCAAAAGGTATTCGTCCATCGCACCAAGGACCGGGCCAAAACGGAAAGGATCGTCGAAATCCCATTCCGTGCCGTGCCCCTCCGCCCGCAGGCGGTAGTCGGCCTTGCGCGGCAGGGCCGCGCAGAAAAGACCCGGGCAATCCGGGATCGGATCCGCCGCGACCGGGTTTCCCGCCTTTCCCGTCAGCACCCAAAGCTTGTCAGCCCCGGGCACAAAGGCCGTGACGGTCGCCTGCCCCGCGCGCTTGTGCGGGCCAAGCGCCGCGAACGGATCGCCATGGCGCCCCTCCACGATGGCCGCCGCGGCGCCTCGGTCTATCCACCAATCGGCCATCCGGTCCTCCCAAACCTTCGGGCCCGCCCCGGCTACAACGCCGGCGCGACCCCCCAAATCTCGCTCATGTAACTGCGGATCGTGCGATCCGACGAGAAGTACCCCGACCGTGCCGTGTTCAGCGCCGCCATCGTGATCCAGCGGTCGCGATCAGCATATGCCGTATCCACCGCATCCTGCGCGGCAAGGTAGGCATCGAAATCCGATGCCACGAGGAAATAGTCGTAGTGCCACATCCCGTGCACCAGCCCGTGATAGCGGTCCGGCTGATCGGGGCTGAACTGCCCTTCGGCGATCATCTGCAGCACATCCTGCATCGGTTGGCTGGCCTCGATGGCCTTCTTGGAATGCTCGCCATCCTCGCGCCGCTTCACCACCTCTTCCGCCGTCAGACCGAAGAGGAAGAAGTTGTCCGCCCCCACCTCCTGCAGGATCTCGACGTTTGCCCCGTCCAGCGTGCCGATGGTCGGCGCACCGTTCATCATGAACTTCATGTTCCCAGTGCCCGAGGCTTCTTTCCCTGCCGTGGAAATCTGCTCTGACAGATCGGATGCCGGGATCACCCGTTCGGCAAGGCTGACGTTGTAGTTCGGTGGGTAGATGATCTTCAGCAGGTCGCCAACCTCCGGGTCAGCATTCACAACCGAGGCCACGTCATTGATAAGGTGTATGATTTCCTTTGCCACTGCATAACCGGGCGCAGCCTTTCCACCGAAGATCTTGACCCGCGGCACCCAGGGGCCCGCAGGATTTTTCTTGATCGCGTCGTAGTGGGCGATGGTCTGCAGAATGTTCAGAAGCTGGCGCTTGTATTCGTGGATCCGCTTGATCTGCACATCGAAGATCGCATCGGGGTTCAGCTGCACTCCCATCTCGCGCCCCACCCAATTGGACAGCGCAACCTTGTTGCCGCGCTTGGCCGCGTCGAAATCGGTACGGAAGGCCGCATCCGTCACATGCGGCTCAAGGCCCCGCAGACGGTCCAGATCATCCTCCCACCCCTCGCCGATCGTCTCGGTGATCAGCCCTGCCAAAGGCCGGTTCGCCATCTTCAGCCAGCGCCGGGGCGTCACGCCATTGGTCTGGTTCACGATCCGCCCGGGGTGCAGCTTGTTCAACTCGCTGAACAAATTCGCCTTCACCAGGTCCGAATGCAGCGCCGACACGCCGTTGACCTTGTGGCTCATGATGAAGGCCAATTCGCCCATCCGAACCTCGTGATGCTTCACGATCCCTACGTAATGCGGACGCGCAGGATAGGCGCGGCGGTGCCAGCCGTCTATCCGCTCGATGATCTGCATATGGCGCGGCAGCACGTTGCCGAAGGTAAAGGTCGCCCACCGCTCCAGCGCTTCGGGCAGAAGCGTGTGGTTGGTGTAGCCAAGGCATTCGCGCGCGATCTCCAGCGCCTCGAAAAACTCGATTCCGTGCTCGTCGCTCAGCAGGCGCACCAACTCGGGCCCCGCGATTGCGGGATGCGTATCGTTCATCTGGATCGCCGCATGCGCGGGCAAGGCGCGCACGTCAAGGCCCGCCGCGAGATGGCGGCGCAGGATGTCCTGCAAGGCGGCGGAGGTCAGAAAGAACTCCTGCTTCAGGCGCAACTCCTTGCCCTGATAGGTGGTATCATCGGGATAAAGGACGCGGCTCAGCGTCCGGGCAAGCGCCTCCGGCTCGGCTGCAGCGGCATAGTCGCCCCGGTTGAACCGCTCGAGATCGAAAAGGGTGGTGGGTTTCGCCGCCCAAAGCCGCAGTGTGTTGGCCCACTTTCCCTTCCAGCCCACAACGGGCGTGTCATGCGCCGAGGCGATCACCGTCTCGCCCGGCACCCATATATCCTTGCCGTCCTTTGTCTCGACCGTGCCCTTGAACGGGATCGTATAGGCCGCCTCAGGGCGCGGGAATTCCCACGGATGCGTTTCGGTCAGCCAGTCTTCGGGCGTCTCGATCTGCATGCCGTTACGGAACATCTGGCGGAAAAGCCCGTGTTCGTAGCGGATGCCATATCCGTAGGCGGGGCACCCCAGCGTCGCCATGGATTCCATGAAACAGGCCGCCAGTCGCCCAAGCCCCCCGTTGCCAAGGGCCGCATCCGGCTCGTCCTCTATCACGGCGCGCATGTCCTGGCCCAGTTCGGCCATCACCGTTTCCGCTGCCTCGCCAAGCCCCAGATTGATCGTGGCATCCTCAAGGATCCGCCCGATCAGGAATTCCATCGACAGGTAGTACACTCGCTTACGCTTACCCGCCCATGTCGCGCGCGTCGAAGCGAACCACGGCTCGACAATCCGGTCGCGGATGGCAAGGCTCAATGCCATGCGCCAATCGTAAAGGCTTGCGTTTGGAACGTCCTTGCCGATCGAAAACGTAAGGTGCCGCAGCACGTCGGCCTTGAGGCGCATGGCATCCGTGCCCATCGTCACGGGTGCGATGGCCGGGGAAAAGTCGGGTTGGGTATTGGCTGGCACGGGCGATCAATCCTCACGGGTTCGGCTGGCGACCCGCGCGCGGCGGGCTTTGTCGGTGATTAGCGCCCCTGCGGCCCGGGGGGTCAAGCCTTCCTCTGTGCGACGAAAGCCGCAGTTGTGTATCCAAACCGGTTTCAACGGGTCAACGCCTGCGGGCTGAAAGTGCGGGATTCGCGCCTGTTGTGCAGTAGAACACTCCTCAAAGCGCTTTGAAAGCTGGCCTTTCCATTCGTTGTCGACGGCATGATGCCTGACACGGCGCTGCCCTTTTCCGCGCCACTTCTTCGCGCCCGCGACTGAAGCCGACCCTTCAACCAAACAATCACACATCCGAAATGGCCTGTAACCCATTGTGATGGCATTCGGGCGACAGACCGCCGCAGGACGTGCAGCGCCTCTTGTCGGCATCAAGGGGCCTCTTTATCTGTCACATTACAGACAGAAACCGGCCCTTTCCGCGCCATCAGTCGGGAAGACCCTGCAAAGTCTGAAACCGTCCGATCAACGGGCGGTCCGAGCAGTCAGAACGGAACGGATACCAGATGGCCAAGACGCCCGCTCGCCCGCAACAGGGCAGCCAAGCACCCGCCCCCACGCAACAGGAGGCGACGCACCCCCCAACGCCGCAACAGGGCCAGACGCCGATCTTCAAGGACTGGGCGTCTATCTGACCTGTTTCCTCGCGGACCGGCACCCGCTAGACTGCGGGGGCGTAAGCCACGAGGGACCATGCCCGATCCCGTTTCGACGATCCGCAACCTCGGCCCCGCGTCCGAGGAACAGTTTGCCCGCGCTGGCATCCATTCGGCCGAGGCTTTGCGTGCGCTTGGCGCCGATGCCGCCTACGCGCGCCTTATCGCGAGCGGCACCACACCCCATTTCATTGGCTATTATGCGCTTGTGATGGGCTTGCAGGGGCGTCCGTGGAATGACTGCCAGGGCGATGAAAAAAAGGCACTTCGCGCAAGGTTCGATGCGTTGAAAGCCGCCGCCACACCCGCCGACAGCGCCTTTGAGGCTGCATTGAATGCCTTGGGCGTGGTCCGCCCCCGCGCCTGACGCAAAACAAAAAGGCCCGAGGATTGCACCCGGGCCTTTTGGTTCATCAATCGGACGGGCGGCGATCAGCCGACCAGTTCAAGACCCGAGAAGAAATAGGCAATCTCTTCCGCAGCCGTCTCGGGTGCATCCGAGCCGTGCACCGAGTTTTCGCCCACCGACAGCGCAAATTCCTTTCGGATTGTGCCATCGGCCGCATTGGCGGGGTTGGTGGCCCCCATCACATCACGATTCTTGGCGATCGCGCCCTCGCCTTCCAGCACCTGAACGACCACCGGCTCGGACGCCATGAATTCGGTCAGCTCGCCGAAGAAGGGGCGCTCCTTGTGCACGCCGTAAAACGTCTGCGCCTGCGCAAGGCTCAGATGAACCCGTTTTTGCGCCACGATTCGCAGGCCTGCTTCCTCGAACTTGGCATTGATCTTGCCAGTCAGGTTACGGCGGGTCGCGTCGGGCTTGATGATCGACAGGGTGCGCTCGATGGCCATGGGTCGTCTCCGGTTGTCTAGGGGCGGGTGGCCCGCCATGCTTGCGGTGGCCTGCTAGCACGGCCCGAAGCGGATGCAAAGGCGCGTCAGAACACCCGTTGCGCCGCGCGCGCAAGGGTGAAGCCGTGGCCCTGCCGGTTGATGCAGGTCATCCCTGTCTGCGCAGACGTACAGACCACGCCCCCAAGGCTGACCGACGCACCGTAGCCCAGGACGAAGGACGACGGGTCCGCCACCGTATCCCCCGCGCAAACCGGCCCGGCCATCCCTTGCGACGGCACTTCGAAAGCATGGCCCCAATCCAGATCGCAGTCCGCAGGCGGGAACGGATAGCTGAGGCTGGCCTCAAGAATGTCGCAGCGCGCGCCCCACCAGTCGCCGTCTCCCGCGAAAAGCAGGCAATGGATGTTGCCGCTGGGTGCGCGGAATTGCATCAGATCCTGCGCCGCTACAGGGGCCGGACCGACGCCAAGCGTGACAGCAACCAAGACCGCCGAAAATCTGTGCATTCCCGCCCCCTCTTGCGCCCTGCCATCAGACTATTGCCCCACTCCAGTTCAGACAAGCAACAGCACGCAGGCATCGCATTGACGACTGGCCGCCCTTCGGGCATGCCGCACCTCATGCTCAAGATCGAAGACATCACCTATTCCGTCGAAGGGCGCCCGCTGTTTCAGGGCGCCTCGGCCACGATTCCGGCCGGTCACAAGGTTGGCCTTGTGGGGCGCAACGGCGCCGGCAAGACCACCCTCTTTCGCCTGATCCGGGGTGAGTTGGCGTTGGAGGGCGGCTCCATCTCGATGCCCTCGCGCGCGCGCATCGGCGGCGTGGCGCAGGAGGTGCCGTCCTCCTCGACGTCGCTCATCGACACGGTGCTGGAAGCCGATACCGAACGCGCGGCCCTTCTGGCAGACACCAGCATCGATCCCGCCCGCATCGCCGAGATCCAGACCCGCCTTGCCGATATCGACGCGTGGTCCGCCGAGGGCCGCGCGTCCAGCATTCTCAAGGGGTTGGGCTTTGATGCTGAAGCGCAGCGCAAACCCTGTTCCGACTTCTCTGGGGGTTGGCGGATGCGCGTGGCGCTGGCCGGTGTGCTCTTTGCACAGCCCGATATCCTGCTTCTGGACGAACCGACCAACTACCTCGATCTGGAAGGTGCGCTGTGGCTGGAAAGTTACCTGCAGAAGTACCCACACACCGTGCTGATCATCAGCCATGACCGTGGCCTTCTGAACCGGGCGGTTGGCGGCATCCTGCACCTTGACCAGAAAAAACTGACCTACTGGACGGGCCCCTACGATCAGTTTGCCCGTCAGGTGGCCGAACGCCGTGCCGTCCAGGCGGCCGAGGCGAAAAAGCAGGACTTGCGTCGCGCCCACCTGCAATCCTTCGTCGACCGCTTCAAGGCAAAGGCCTCAAAGGCCGTGCAGGCGCAATCGCGCGTCAAGATGCTGGAAAAGATGACGCCGATCACCGCACCCGAGGATGCCAAGAAGGTGGTGTTCACCTTCCCCGAACCCGAGGAACTGGCACCCCCCATCATCAACCTCGACAATGCGGCCGTGGGGTATGACGGCCCGCCCGTGCTGAAACGGCTGTCCTTGCGCATCGACCAGGATGACCGCATCGCCCTTCTTGGCCGCAATGGTGAGGGGAAATCCACCCTTTCCAAACTCTTGGCAGGCAAACTTCTTACGATGGAGGGGCGGCTCCACCGCTCGGGCAAGCTGCGCATAGGGTATTTCGCGCAGCATCAGGTGGACGAGTTGTTCATCGACGAAACGCCCCTGCAGCATCTGCAGCGCCTGCGCCCCGCCGAAGGGCAGCCGCGTCTCCGCGCCCGCCTTGCCGGGTTCGGCCTTGGCGCCGATCAGGCCGAAACGGTGGTCGGTCGCCTGTCGGGCGGGCAGAAGGCGCGTCTTTCGCTTCTTCTGGCCACCATCGACGCACCGCATCTTCTGATCCTTGACGAACCCACGAACCACCTCGACATGGAAAGCCGCGAGGCGCTGGTCGAAGCGCTGACCGCCTATTCCGGCGCGGTGATCCTTGTCAGCCACGACATGCACCTTCTTGGGCTGGTGGCCGACCGGCTATGGCTGGTGAAGGGTGGCGCGGTCGAGCCTTACACGCATGATCTGGAGGAATACCGCCGCCAGCTTCTGGCCGGTGAGGATGACGTGAAGATCGCGGCAAAACCGGTTGAAAAGAAAAAACAAACCTCGCGCGAAGACATCCTTTCGATCCGGGCCGAGGTCCGCCGGTGCGAGGAACGCCTCTCCAAGCTCAACGACATGCGCGACAAGCTGGCGAAAAAGCTGGCCGACCCCTCGCTCTACGAAGACGCGCGGATCGGCGAGCTTGAGACTTGGAACCGCAAATACGCCGAAGTGATGGAAGGGATCGACCGCGCCGAGGCTTTATGGCTCGCAGCACAGGAAAAGCTGGAGGCGGCGGCATGACAGTACGCCCGGCCTGACCCATGGACAGCGCCTTCCTCATCACCGCCTTCGCCACCCTCTTCGTCGTCATCGACCCGCCCGGCCTCGTGCCCCTTTTCATCGCACTCACGCAAGGGATGCCAAACGCAGCGCGGCGGGCCATGGCCTTGCGCGCGTGCCTGATTGCGGCGGTCCTGCTGACCCTTTTCGGGCTGGCGGGAGAGGCGGTGCTGAATTTCATCGGCATCTCGATGCCCGCCTTTCGCATCGCCGGCGGGATCCTCCTGTTCCTGACGGCCCTCGACATGCTTTTCGAGCGGCGCACACAGCGGCGCGAGGGGCAGCAGGCCGACCCCAACCACGATCCCTCCGTCTTCCCCCTCGCCACCCCGCTCATCGCCGGGCCGGGGGCCATCGCCACGATGATCCTTCTTGTAGGCCAGTCCGGCCCGGGCTGGACGGGCACGTTCCTTGTGATGGGCCTTCTTTGGGCGATGATCCTTGTGACCTACCTGTTCCTTCTCGCCTCCCCGCCGCTCGAGCGGCTTCTGGGGCGCACGGGCACCAACGTCATCACGCGGCTTCTGGGCATGCTTCTTGCGGCGCTTTCGGTGCAGTTCGTGATCGACGGCGTGCGGCAGACCGGGCTCATCGGCTAAGCTTGCAGCCCGCCCCCCTCGATCCTATCTGCCAGAAAAGGAGCGCGACATGGATGGCGACGGCCTGGCACGGATCATTTATTTCTCATTCCTCCTCCTGGCCCTCGGGGCTTGGGCGATGGTGGAATATCGCGGGCGGATGGGCCTTGCGATGCGCAGCTTCTTCGCCTGGGCGATGATCTTTGTGGCGGTGATGTCGGGCTATGGTCTCTGGAATGACCTGCGCCGCGACGTGTTGCCGCGTCAGGCCGTGGTCGCGGACGGGCGGATCGAGCTGCCGCGCGCGCCGGACGGGCACTATTACCTGACGCTGACAATCGGCGACCATCCCGTGCGGTTTCTGGTCGATACGGGTGCCACGAACGTGGTCTTGGGCAGCCGCGACGCCGCGGCGCTGGGGATCGATCCCGCCACGCTCGTCTATACGGGGCAGGCGCAGACGGCAAACGGCACCGTGCGCACCGCACGGGTGACGCTGGAGGATGTGGCGCTTGGCCCCTACCGCGATGCCCGGCTTGGCGCCGCCGTCACGGACGGCGCGATGGAGGGGTCGCTTCTGGGCATGGATTATCTTGGCCGCTACCGGATCGAGATCGACAGCGGCCAGATGGTGCTGAGCCGTTAGGCCCGGGGGCACGGCCTTGGGCGTGCACGTAGCGTGGGTGCACCCACGCTACCCGGCGCCCTTCTCCATCTTCATGGCCCAGCGCCCGTCTTCCTCGCTCCAGTATTGCGCGCGCAGGCCCGCGTCGGTGATCCTGCGCCAAAGGCCCCGCGCGCCTTCGACCGCGCCCGCGTCCGCGCCGTCGAAGATCACCCAAAGCCGCTCTAGCCCCTGCACCTCCACCAGATCGGCCTCGGCGCCGTCCAGGAGCATCAAGCCTCGCGCGGCGTTCGCAATGGCACCCGCACCCAGCAGCACCGGCTGATCCGCATCGCAGGGTCCGCCCTCCAGCCCGTGCGGCAGGAACCCGTCGGCCGGGTCCGTCCAGAGCCGGTCGTCAAGCGCGGCCAGGCGCCCGGGGTCCGTCCCCCGCACCATCACGCGCCACCCCTGCCCCGATGCGCGCAACAGAAGCTGCGCCACGGTCGGCTCGGGCCCGCTGCGGGTCAGGTGATAGAAAAGCGCCAGCGCCATGGCCGCGCTCAGCCCTTTTCGTACCGGTCCGCGACCAGCCGGTTCAGCGCCATCACGCCCCAGCCCGTGGCCCCCTTCGGCGCAATCGCCGTGTCGGCCTTCAAGAGCGCCGTCCCCGCGATGTCAAGGTGGACCCAAGGCACCTCGGGCTTCACGAACCGCGCCAGGAACTGCGCCGCCGTGATCGCCCCACCATCGCGCCCGCCCACGTTCATCATGTCGGCGATGCGGCTTTTCAGCTTCGCGTCATAGGCCTCGCCCATCGGCATCCGCCAGGCACCCTCGCCTTCCGCTTTCGCGGCCTTGAGGAACGCATCGGCCAGATCGTCGTTGTTGGAAAAGACGCCCGCACTCTCATGCCCCAGCGCCACGATGATCGCACCCGTCAGCGTGGCCAGATCGACCATACCCGAGGGCTTGAACCGCTCTTGTGCGTACCAAAGCACATCGGCCAGCACGAGGCGCCCTTCAGCGTCGGTGTTGATCACCTCAACCGTGTCGCCCTTCATGGACCGCACCACATCGCCAGGCCGCTGGGCCTTGCCGTCGGGCATGTTCTCGACCAGCCCCACCAGCCCGACCACATTGGCCTTTGCCTTGCGCAACGCCAAGGCGCGCATGGTGCCCGCCACGACGCCCGCGCCGCCCATATCCATCGTCATCTCTTCCATCCCGCCCGCAGGCTTGATCGAGATGCCGCCGGTGTCGAACACCACGCCCTTGCCAATCAGCGCGAAGGGGGCCTCGCCCTCAGGACCCCCTTTCCACTGCATCACGACCACCTTGGACGGACTTTCCGAACCCACACCCACGGCCAGAAGCGTGCGCATCCCCAACCGTTCCAGATCTGCCTCTTCCAGCACCTCGACCTCAAGCCCGAGGTCCCGCATCGCGGCCAGACGGTCGGCGAAATCGGTGGTGGTCAGCACGTTGGCGGGCTCATTGACCAGATCGCGGGTAAAGACCACGCCTTCGGCCACCGCCATCGCGGCACGCGCCTCGGCTTCGGCCTCATCGGGCGCTGTGACCATCAACGTGACAGTGCCCTTTTCCTCTTTCGCAGCCGTCTTGTGGGCGGTGAAATCATAGGCGCGCAGCACGATGCCCAAGGCCACGTCGGCGGTGCGGCGAACGCCTGCAAGCACCACGGTCGCTCCTGCCTTGCCGACTGCGCGGCCCACCGCGCCCCCCGCCTTGCGCGCCACCGCCGCATCGGCGCGGGGATCGCATTTGATCAACTGCACCACTTCAGCCGCCAGCCCCGTGGGCCAGGCCAGATCCATCCCCTCGCCCGGCTTCGCCTTTTCCCAGGCCTCGGACGCCAGTGCGCGGGCGATGGCCCCCTTGGTCAACCGGTCAAGCCGTTTGGCAGCACTGCCTTGCGGGGCTGTGGCTGTCGCGGGGACCACCAGCGCGATCCGCCCCGGAACCGTGGCCAGGGCATCAAGATCGACAGGCGCGAAACGGATGGGCAGCAATGCGGGCATCAGGAAACCTTTGCTTCGGGCACGGGCATGCTGTTGCACGCCGCACAACACGGGATAGGACGCGTGCAGGCTAGGCGCAGACAGCGCGATTGACCAGCCCCGCGCAGAGACGCCGACACTGACACGGAGGGCGTTTTCCTTGCCGACGAAACGGTCTAGGGTCACAAGATGTGCCCAAGGGAGGCGTCACTTGTCCAGATTCGACCGCTACATGCTGTCGCAGTTGCTGACGTTGTTCGGCTTCTTCGCGCTTGTGCTTGTGCTGGTCTACTGGATCAACCGGGCCGTGGGTCTTTTTGACCGCCTGATCGGCGACGGGCAGTCGGCTTTGGTGTTTCTGGAGTTTTCGCTCCTGACCCTGCCAAACGTGATCCGCCTCGTGCTGCCCATCGCGGCATTTGCGGCTTCGGTCTACGTGACCAACCGCCTGTCGCAGGATGGCGAACTCGTGGTGATGCAGGCGACCGGCTTTTCCGCCTTCCGGCTCGCGCGCCCCGTGCTGATCTTCGGCCTGATCGTGACGATCATGCTTTTGGTCCTCGCCCATCTTATCGTGCCGCTCAGCCGCGCGGCGCTGGCCGAACGCACGGTCGAGATTGAAAGCAATGTGACCGCAAAGCTTTTGTCCGAGGGGCGGTTCATCCATCCGTCAAAGGGGCTGACGTTCTATATCCGCGAGATCTCGGTGCAGGGGGAATTGCTGGATGTTCTTTTGGTCGATGACCGCGCGCCAAGCGGGCGCAGCACCTATACCGCGCGCCGCGCGGTGCTGGTCAAAAGCGACGCCGGGCCAAAACTGGTGATGTTCGACGGGCTCGTGCAGTCGATCACGCGGTCGACGCAGGCGCTGGCGGTCACGCATTTCACCGACCTCACCTATGACATGGGCGCCGTTCTGGGCACAAACGACCGCAAAGGCGCTGCCGTCGAGGAAATGCCGACGCTTGCGCTGCTCTGGCCCGATCCTGCACTGGTTGCGGCGTCTGGTGGTGACCGCGCGGCCTTCCTGACCGAGGCTCACGGGCGGTTTGCCAATCCGCTCCTGGCTCCTGCGGCGGCGCTGATCGGCTTTTCGACGCTGATCCTCGGCGCATTCAGCCGTTTTGGCCTCTGGCGTCAGATCGTGGGCGCGGTGATTCTGCTGATCGTGATCCAGATGGTGGCGAACTGGGCAACGGGAGCGAGCCTGAAGAACGCTGCGATGTGGCCGGTGGCCTACATCGCGCCGGTGCTGGGCTTGGGCCTCGGCCTTGCCCTGTTGGCCCATTCGCAGCGCCCCCGCCGTCTGCGCCGCAGCAGGGCCAGTGCAGGGGCACCGGTATGATCCTCAGCCTTTACATCACCCGGCGCTTTGCTGTTCTGGTGGGGCAGGTCTTTCTTATCTTTTTCGGAATCATGCTTTTGATCGACATGGTGGACCAGCTTCGGCGCTTTTCGGCAAATGGTCTGGGGATTGCAGGGGCGGTACAGCTGGCCGCGCTCAACGTGCCGGAAAGCCTCTACCGCATCCTGCCGCTGATCTTCATCTTTGCTGCCATCGGCCTTTTTCTCAGCCTGTCGCGCAGCTCTGAACTTGTGGTCATCCGCGCAACCGGCCGTTCGGGCCTCAGCTTCCTGCTGGCACCCGTCGCGGCGGCGTTGATCCTTGGCGGGCTGTCGGTCGCAGTGCTGAACCCCATGGTTGCAGGCGTGTCGCGCGAGTATGACGCCGAAGTCGGCCGCCTTGCCCGCGGCTCGTCAAGCGTGCTCTCCGTTGCCGAGGGCGGTCTGTGGCTTCGTCAGGGCTCGGGCAGCGGTCAGATCGTCATCAACGCCGCCCGTGCCGACGGCGACGGGACGCAGCTTTTTGACGTGAATTTCCTGTCCTATGCCCCCGATGGCACGCCACAACAGCGCATCCTCGCCGCCAAGGCCTTGCTGCGAAAAGGCGCGTGGGAACTGACGGACACCAAGACCTGGGATCTGACCGCCGACAACCCCGAACGTACAGCGCGGCGCGCGCCGACGGCGCGGCTGCCCTCTGATCTGACGCCCGCGCGCATCCGGGACAGTTTCGGTTCGCCTTCATCCATCCCGATCTGGGATCTGCCAGCCTACATCCGCCGGATCGAGGCTGCGGGCTTTACCGCGCGCACCCATCGTGTCTGGTTTCAGATGGAGTTGGCGCAGCCGCTTCTTCTGGCGGCGATGGTGCTGGTGGCGGCGGGCTTTACCATGCGCCACATGCGCAGCGGCGGCACCGGCGTTCTGGTCCTGATGGCGGTGCTGTGCGGCTTTGCGATCTTCTTTCTGCGCAACTTCGCGCAGGTGCTGGGCGAGAGCGGCCAGATCCCCGTGGCGCTTGCGGCATGGAGCCCGCCTGTCGCCGCCACGCTGATGGCCCTTGGCCTTCTGTTGCACCTCGAGGATGGCTGATGCGCACGCTGATCCTCGTTCTTGCCCTGATGCTTTCGGTTGCAGCGCCCCTCTGGGCGCAGGACGTGCCCGCAACGCTTGTGGCCGACCGACTGGCAATCACGGGCGCCGATACGCTGGTGGCCGAAGGGTCGGTCGAAGTATTCTATCAAGGTCGGCGCCTCCGTGCGCGCCGCATCACCTATGACCGCGCGGCAGACAAGCTGCTGATCGACGGCCCGATCGTGCTGACGGATGCCGTTAGCGGCGATGTGGTTCTGGCCGACGAGGCCGAGCTTTCCGGCGACCTGCGCGACGGCATCCTGCGTTCGGCGCGGCTGGTGCTGGACCAGCAGTTGCAGCTTGCCGCGTCCGAGATGATGCGGATCGGCGGGCGCTACACCCGGCTTGGCCGTACTGTCGCCTCGTCCTGCAAGGTCTGCGCGGGCAGTCCCACGCCCTTGTGGGAAATCCGCGCCCGGCGGGTGCTGCATGACGCAACCGAAAAGCAGATCTACTTTGACCGCGCTCAGGTGCGCTTTTTCGGCGTGCCGGTGGCCCTGATCCCACGCCTGCGCATGCCGGACCCGACGCTGAAGCGATCCCGCGGCGTGCTTTTGCCGGCTTTCCGGTCGAACTCGGACCTCGGCACGGGCATCAAGCTGCCATACTTCATCCCGATCGGCCCAAGCCGCGACGTGACGCTGACGCCGTTCATTTCCACCAATGGCGGCCGGACGCTGGAACTGCGCTACCGTCAGGCATTCCGGACCGGGAAGATCGAACTGAACGGTGCCGTTTCGCGCGACAGGATCCTGCCCGACAAGACACGCGGCTACATCATGGCCGAAGGTACCTTCGCACTCCCCCGCGATTTCAAGCTCAAGTTTTCGGCCACAACCGTCAGCGACCGTGGCTATCTGCTGGATTACAACGTGGCCGATTCCGACCGCCTTGAAAGCAAGGTCGAGGTCGCGCGCACCCGCCGGGATCAGTATATCTCGGTCGGTCTGACCCACTTCCGGTCCCTGCGCGACACCGACACCAATGATACCCTGCCCTCGCTGATAGGCGATCTGACATGGGTCCAGCGGTTCACGCCTGCGGGCATCGGTGGCATCGCCACGCTTACATTTTCGGGGCACGGGCACCGGCGGTCAAGCAGCGCAGGGTTCGACAGCGACGGGAACGGCGTCAGCGACGGGCGCGATACCGCCCGCGCCGGGGTGCGTGCGGAATGGCGGCGCGATGGGATTGTCGGTCCGGGCTTTCTTGTGGCGGCACTGGCCGAGGTGCGCGCCGATGTCTTTGACATTTCGCAGGACGATGCCAGCCAGGGCAGCTACAGCCGCCTGACCGGCGCCGCCGCGCTTGAACTTCGCTATCCCCTGACACGCATCACATCGCGCGGCGCCGTGCAGGTCATCGAACCTGTGGTGCAGCTTGTCCTGGCACCAGAATCCGCACAGGACGGCGTGCCGAACGAAGACGGCGTGCTTGCGGAATTCGACGAGGGCAACCTCTTCTCGCTCAACCGCTTTCCCGGCTACGACGGGGTCGAGGAAGGCCCGCGCGTCAACGCCGGTCTGAGCTTCACGCATTTCGCCCCCTCCGGCTGGCAACTGGGGATGACGCTGGGGCGCGTCTTCCGCACCGAATCCGCAACCGGCTTCAGCGCCGCCTCCGGCCTCAGCGGCCCGACCTCCGACTGGCTGGCTGCATGGCGGCTTTCGGGCCGGGGACTGGCCGTCACCAACCGTCTGCTCTTTGCCGATGATTTCAGCCTCACCAAGGCGGAACTGCGCCTCGACATGGCAAGGGAACGCTATGCTGTATCGTCGAGCTACGTCTGGACGCTGGCCGATGACGTGGAATCCCGCACCACCGATGTATCCGAACTGGTGTTCGACGGACGGTTCCAGATGTCCCCCAATTGGGCCGGAACAATGAACACCCGCTACGATTTTGTGTCCGACCGTGCCGCACGCGCGGGCCTTGGGCTTGAATTCCGCAACGAATGCCTGCGCGTCGATCTTTCCCTCTCGCGTCGGTTCACGTCCTCGTCTAGTGTCAGTCCGACCACGGATGTGGGCCTGTCGGTCGAGCTTCTGGGCTTTGGCGGCGGTTCGAGCCCCGGCCCCGCACGGGCCTGCCGGGGATGACCCGCGCCGATGTCCCGCGGCCAACCTGCATCCCGCAAACCTGAAAGACCCAGAGATTTGCCTATGATCCGATCATGCCTTGCCCTCGCTTCCCTTCTGGCCGTCCTCACCGCGCCGCTCTCCGGCCATGCGCAGGGGCTGTTCGCGCCAAAGGTGATCGTCAACAGCCGCGCTGTCAGCAACTACGAATTCGAGCAGCGCTCGCGCATGCTGACCCTGTTTCAGGGCGGCCGCACGGAAGGCGTGGCAGAGGCCGCGCTGAATGGTCTGATTGACGACAGGTTGCGTGAAGACGCAGCCAAGGCTGCGGGCATCACCGTATCGCCAGAACAGGTCAGCGCGGGGATGGAGGAATTCGCCTCTCGTGCCAACCTTTCGGGTGATCAGTTCGTGCAGGCGCTGTCGCAGGGCGGCGTGGACGAGGCGACCTTCCGCGATTTCGTGGCGTCGGGTCTTTTGTGGCGTTTTGTGGTGCGGGACAGGTTCGCTCCCCGCACCTCGATTACAGAGATTGACGTGGATCGTGCCATCGCCGTGGGCGCAGGGTCCGTGCAGGGCAAGGTTCTTCTGTCGGAAATCGTGTTGCCCGCCGTCGGCGCACAAGAGGCGGGCGCACGGGCCACCGCCAACACGATCCGCCGTGACGCCAAGACCGAGGCTGCGTTCGGCGCAGCCGCCCGGCAGTTTTCCAGCGCTGAAAGCGCCGCGCGCGGGGGGCAACTTGACCCCGTCGAGTTGACCAACCTGCCAAAAGAGGTGATCGAGGTTGTCCGCCGCCTGCCGCCGGGTCAGGTGTCAGAGCCTATTCCGGTAAAGGGCACCCTGGTGCTCTATTACCTGCGCGGAACCGAACCGGCGCCGTCGTCCCCCCTGTCAACGACGACGGTTGAATATGCCCGCTACCTCATCCCGTCGAACCGCGACCCTGCAACCGAAGCGGCACGTGTTTCTGCCGCGGTGGACAGTTGCGCCGATCTCAACACAGTCGCGCGTGGCATGCCCGAGGATGCGCTTGTAATCGAAAAACGGCTTGAGGGGCAGTTGCCCGCCGACCTTGCTGCCGAGATCAACCGCCTCGACGTCGGCGAGACGGTGCTGGTCAGTCGTGCCGGGGCGGCGATGGTGTTGATGCTTTGCAGCCGCAATCCAACCACCACGGCGCCACCCGACCGCGAAGCGGTGGCAAACCAGCTTTTGAACCAGCGACTGGCCGCGCTTGCCGATATCTACCTTGATCAACTGCGCCAGGCCGCGATCATCCGCGAACCCTGATCCATGACCCTGCCCCTGCGCCCCGTCGCCGTCAGTTGCGGCGAACCTGCGGGCATCGGCCCGGAACTGGCCGTTCTTGCGCGGGCAGCTTTGGGGTCTGCGCTTCCCTTCGTGTGGATCGGTGATCCCCGCCACTTGCCCCCGGGCACGGGTGTGACAGAGGTTACGGCGCCCGAAGGTGCCCTGTCCGTTGCGCCGGAAAAGCTGCCGGTCTGGCCGCTTGATATCGGCCCCGCCCCGCGCCCCGGCAGCCCGGATCCGGCGCTCGCGCCGGGCGTTGTGGCCGCCCTTTCGCGCGCAGTCGATGCCGTGCAGTCAGGCACGGCTTCTGCGCTTTGTACCCTGCCGATCCAGAAGGCGGTGCTGCACTCGGGCGCGGGTTTCGGCTTTCCCGGCCACACCGAATACCTTGCAGCCCGCGCAGGCGGCGCAGATGTCGCGATGATGCTGGCGTGTGACAGTTTGCGGGTCGTGCCCGTAACGATCCACATCTCCCTGTCCGAGGTGCCCTCCCGCCTCACCCCATCCCTTCTGGAAAGCACCATCCGCGTCACCCACGCGGCCCTTGTCCGTGACTTCGGCATCGCCGCCCCGCGCCTTGCCGTTGCTGGGCTGAACCCGCATGCGGGCGAGGACGGCGCCATCGGGCTGGAGGAACGTGCGCTGATCGCACCCGTCCTTTCGCGGCTGGTTGCAGAAGGGATGGCCATCAGCGGCCCCATGTCCGCCGATACGATGTTCCACCCCGCCGCGCGCGCGCGCTACGACGCCGCGATCTGCATGTATCACGATCAGGCCCTGATCCCGATCAAGACCATCGACTTTGCGGGCGGCGTGAACGTCACCCTGGGGCTGCCCTTCGTGCGCACATCGCCCGACCACGGCACCGCGCTTGATATCGCCGGTCAGGGTCGCGCCGATCCCACCAGCACACTCGCGGCGCTGCGCATGGCCGTGGCCATGGTGGCCGCGCGCGGGGGCTGAGGGGGATGGCCACCATCGACGGTCTGCCGCCCTTGCGCGACGTGATCGCCGCGCACGACCTTGCGGCACGCAAAAGCCTTGGGCAGAACTTCCTTCTGGATCTGAACCTGACCGCCAAGATCGCCCGCATGGCAGGCGATCTGACGGGCGCGGACGTGCTCGAAATCGGCCCCGGCCCCGGTGGCCTGACGCGTGGCCTTCTGGCCGAAGGCGCGCGCCATGTCCTTGCGGTCGAAAAGGACGCGCGCTGTCTGCCCGCGCTACAGCAGATCGCCGCCGCCTATCCCGGCCGCCTGACGGTGGTCGAGGGGGACGCGCTGGCGCTCAATCCCGCCGCCACGCTGACGCCGCCTGTCAAGGTGGTGGCGAACCTGCCCTACAACGTCGGCACCGAACTACTGGTGCGCTGGCTGACCCCGCCTGTTTGGCCGCCATTCTGGCAAAGCCTGACGCTGATGTTTCAAAAGGAAGTGGCCGAGCGCATCGTGGCGAAACCGGGGGCAAAGGCCTATGGTCGCCTGGCCCTGCTGGCGCAATGGCGGGCCGATGCGCGCATCGTGATGTCGCTGCCACCCGAAGCATTCATCCCCGCCCCCAAGGTGCATTCGGCGGTGGTGCATCTTACCGCCCTGCCGGCCCCGCGCTATCCCGCCGATCCGGCCGCACTGGCGCGGGTCACAGCGATGGCCTTCAACCAACGGCGCAAGATGCTGCGGTCAAGCCTGCGCGGGCTTGGCCCCGATATCGAGGATCGCCTGGTCGCGGCGGGTATTCCGCCAACGGCGCGGGCGGAAGAGATTGGCTTGGAAGCCTTCTGCGCCTTGGCACGCGGCCTCGACTGATCGCCGGGGCCGCCCTTACTCGGCGGCTTCGCGTGGTCCGCTGCCGGTATCCTTGTCGTCTCCGCCCGCATCGCCCGCCTTCTCGGCACGTGGCTTGCGCGGTCCGCGCGGGCGGCGCGGCGCCCGCGTTTCGGCCGGAGCCTCGGCTTCCGGTGCGGCGGAGGCAACAGCCGGGGCCTCTGGCTCGGCCGGGCGGTCGTCACGCCGGGGTGCACGGGCTTCGGGCGTCTCGACCAGCCCTGCATCATCGCCGCCAAGGTCGATCACATCGACGCCGGGGCGCGGGCCGTCTTCGCCACGCGGCGGCCGCTGGTCAGACCGTGGCTGGTCGCCACGCTGGTCATTGCGGTAATCGGGGCGATAGTCGCCACGGTTCTCGCGCCGATCGCCGCCATTGCTGCCGCCGTTTCCGTTTCCACCGTTGCCATTGCCGTTCCAGCTGCCATCGCGATCATCGCGGCGCCCGCCGCCCTGATTGTTCTGACCCGGATTGTTCTGGCCCTGGTTGTTGTGGTTCTGATTGTTCTGACCCTGGTTACCCTGCCCCTGATTGTACGGGCCGGGCTGCTGCTGCCGCGCTTCCTGCTCGGCCGCCATCTCGCGCATCGCCTCGCTCAGCATGCGGGTGTAATGCTCGGCGTGCTGCATGAAGTTCTCGGCCGCCACGCGGTCGTTCGACAGTTGCGCATCACGCGCAAGGATCTGATATTTTTCGATGATCTGCTGCGGCGTGCCACGCACCTTGCCCTCTGGGCCAGAGCTGTCGAAGACGCGGTTGATAATGTTACCAAGGGTGCGCGGGCGGTTCGCCTTGGAGCGCGAGCGGGACTTTGAAGATCTCATCTTGTCCTATGGTCCAGATGGGCTGGTTTCGCCGAACGCCTGCCGCTTCAATCGCATCTGCGCGTCGCGGGACAGTTCAGGCAGGTTTGGCATACAGCGGGGCATCGCAACCCCCGTGGAAAATGGGGGCGAGCGCCTGACGCTGACCCCGAATAATCACGCATTCGCGGCAGAAACAAGGGCTTTGTGGGAAAAAAGCGGGTCAAGGCGCCGTCTATCCCCCGATTTCATGCGCGCATGGCCCCTACCACCCGGTCACGGCCATCCAGATCAGGACTCACCCGGACGCTGGCGAATCCGTTGGCGGCAAAGAGATCGGCAACGGCCCGCCCTTGTGATGCCCCGATCTCCACCAGTACGCGCCCGCCGGGGGCCAGATGCGCACCCGCACCGGCCGCAATCGCACGGTAGGCGGCAAGCCCGTCGCCGCCCGGCGTCAACGCCAGCTGCGGCTCCCACTCGCGTACCTCGGGGGCGAGGGTCGCCATCTCGTCGGCCGCGATATAGGGCGGGTTTGACACGATCAGGTCAAACAGCCCCGTGACGCCTGCAAACCAGTCATGCAGTCCAAAGTCCGCACGTGCCGCCACCCCCAGCGCCTGCGCATTTTCCCGCGCCACTGCCAGAGCGGCGTCAGACAGATCGGTGCCAAGGCCGGTCGCACCCGTCCGCTCGGCCAGAAGTGTGGCAAGGATCGCCCCCGACCCAGTCCCAAGGTCCAGCACGCGGTCAAAGGGAACGGCCAACGCTTCGGCGATCAGGGTTTCCGTTTCGGGCCGCGGGTCGAGCACATCGGGCGTCACCCGGAAGGCCCGCCCCCAGAACAACCGCCGCCCGGTGATCTGCGCCACCGGCTGGCGGCGCACGCGCGCCGCCACGGCTGCGTCAAGCCGGGCCTCTGCCTCTGCCGACATCGGCTCTGGCAGGGCAAGGATCAGCCCATCCTCTGCCCCCCTCAAAGCGTGGGCCAAAAGCGCCCGGGCATCGCGCGCAGGGTCCGGTACGTCCGCCGCCGCCAAAGCCGCGCGCGCACGGGCCAGCGCTTCGGCCCCCGTCACAACCCCGCCTCGGCCAGCTTCTTTGCCTGATCGTCGGCCACCAGCGCCTCGATCAGTGGCGCGAGGTCGCCACCCATAACCTGCGGCAGCGCATAAAGCGTCAGGTTGATGCGGTGATCCGTCACCCTGCCCTGCGGGAAATTATAAGTGCGGATCCGCTCGCTGCGGTCGCCCGATCCCACCTGCCCCCGCCGGTCGGCGGCGCGGGCGCTGTCGATGCGGTCCCGCTCGGCCTCATAAAGCCGGGCACGCAGCACCGCCATGGCGACAGCACGGTTCTGATGCTGGCTCTTTTCCGAACTGGTAACCACGATACCCGTTGGAATATGCGTGATCCGCACCGCAGAATCCGTAGTGTTCACGTGCTGCCCTCCGGCCCCCGATGCACGCATCGTATCGATACGGATATCCGTTGCGGGAATGTCGATCTCTACCTCTTCGGCCTCGGGCAGCACGGCCACCGTCGCGGCAGAGGTGTGGATGCGCCCCTGCGCCTCGGTCTCGGGGACCCGCTGCACGCGGTGGACGCCGCTTTCGAACTTCAGCCGCGCAAAGACGCCCTCGCCCTGCACATGCGCGGTGAATTCCTTCAGGCCCCCAAGATCCGACCATTGCTGGTCGATGACCTCCCACCGCCAGCCTTGCGCCTCGGCATGGCGCTGGTACATGCGGGCCAGATCGGCGGCGAAAAGGCTGGCCTCATCCCCACCGGTGCCGGGCCGGATCTCCAGGATCGCGGCACGGGCATCGGCGGCATCCTTTGGCAAAAGAGCAAGGCGCAGCCGTTCCTCCATCGCCTCCCGCGCATCGCGCAAGACGGGCAGCTCTTCCTCGGCCAGGCCACGCATCTCGGGGTCTGCACGCAGCACCTCTGCCTCGGCAATGGCGTCAAGCGCGCGCAGATAGGCCGCAATCTCTTCCGCCACGGGCTTCAGATCGCTGTATTCCCGCGACAGGGCCGCGATCTCGCCCGAACTCGCCCCGTCGGCAAGACGGGCCTCGAGAAATTCGAAGCGGCGGGTGATCTGGGCAAGCCTGTCGAGCGGAACCATGGTGCAGGCCTCTTCGCGCGGGCGGCGTGGCGGGTCAAGGGGCTGGCGCCTGCGTTTGCAAAGTCAGGGTTCCGTAGAAAATGGCGGCTACGTTGCCATTGGCGCCTTTTCAGGGCGCCAGTCGCGCCAGCCAATCGGTCAGGCGGGCGGCATTGACGCCGGTATCATCCGTGCCGAACCGCAGCCGGGCGTGGATATCAAGCCGTGCCCCCTCCGGCGCGGCAGAGGCGGCCGCGGTCGTGTAATCAGGAAACCCCCACAGGCGCGAGCGGGTGATCCAGGTGATCCGCCCCGTGTCAGCGCTGCCCGCAAGGCGGATCGTGCGCGGTGTGGCAAGCGCCACGGCATCAAGCCGTGCCAGAACTTCCGCCGGTGTACCCGGCAAAAGACAGGCCGCGCGCGCCTCGCCCGTGCCGGGGATCACGTTGCAATCGGGGGTGGCATTCGTCACCGGATCTTCATGCCAGTCAGCGGGATTGCTGGGCGCCAGACGCACCCACGCGCCTACACAAATCAGCACGAAAACCGCGATCAGCGCGAAGCGTATCATGTTCTCGTCCTCGCCCAGTGGTAAAGGCAGATCAGGTCGTAGGCCACATGCGCGCCCGCAATGGCGGTGGCGCCGGTCGTATCATAGGGCGGCGAAACCTCGACCACATCTCCGCCGACCATCCGGACACCCGCAAGCCCGCGCAAAAGCGCCGCCGCCTGCCAGGAAGCAAGACCACCCCAGACCGGCGTGCCCGTACCGGGCGCAAAAGCCGGGTCCAGCGCGTCGATGTCAAAGGTGATGTAGCAGGGTGCATCGCCGACGATCCCCCGCGCCTTTTCCACCGCCGCCGCCACGCCCGCCTGATGCACCAGCGGCGCATCGATCACGTGGACGCCAAGGTAATCCTCGGTCACTGTGCGAATCCCGATCTGCACCGACCGGTCGGGAGCGATCAGGCCCTCTTTCACAGCCTTGTAAAGAAAGGTGCCGTGATCGATGCGGTCGGGATCGTCGTCGGGCCAAAGGTCAGAATGCGCGTCGATGTGGATCACGGCGAGCGGTCCGAAGACCTTTGCATAGGCGCGCAGGATCGGCAGCGTGATCGAATGATCGCCGCCCAGCGTCACCGTGCCCGCGCCCGCGTCCAGGATGCCCGCGATATGCGCCTCAAGCGTTGCCGGAAACGCCGCAACCTTGGCATAGTCGAAGGCCACGTCGCCCACATCGGCGATCGCCATGTCGGCCAGCGGGTTCATGGGCCAACCAAAGGGAGGATCGCCCGGCATCAGGCTCGATGCCTCCCGGATGGCACGGGGTCCAAAGCGCGCGCCGCTGCGATGCGTGACAGCCTGATCGAACGGCACGCCCGTGATGGCAAGCTCGACCCCCGTCAGATCCTTGGTATAGCGCCGTCGCAAGAACGAAGGCGCACCACCAAAGGCGTTCTCGAACGACAGCCCCTTCAGCCCCGGACGCGTGAATGCGCCGTCAACATCCGATTTCGCATCTTCCAGTGCCATCAGCTCAATCTCACCCCTTCGCGGGTCAGGTCATCGGCCACCTGACCGATCGCCTTTTCCAGCGTTTCAGCAATAAAGTCCACCTGCGCTTCGGTGATGATCAGGGGCGGCGACATCACGTTGAGATGCCCGATGGGGCGTACCAAAAGCCCCATCGCCTCGCATGCGTCGGATATGCGCTTGCTTTCGTTCACCGCGTCCGGCAGCAGGCGCCGTGTCGCCTTGTCGGCCACGTTCTCGACGCAGAGCATAAGCTTTCTGCCCCGCACATCGCCCACCATCGGCAGGTCGCGCAAGGCCCCGAGGCGTTCCTCGAAATAGGCACCCACGCGCGTGGCGTTGCCCAGCAGATCTTCGCGCGCGATGATATCAAGGTTGGTCAGCGCGGCGGCGCATGCCACCGGATGGCCCGAATAGGTATAGCCCGAGGTGAACCAGCGGTTTTCATCCGCCGCCATCGCATCCCAGATGCGGTTGGAAAAGATCACCGCACCCAGCGGCAGATAGCCAGAAGTCACGCCCTTGGCCACGCAGATGATATCGGGGATCACGCCGAATTCCGCCTCGGACGCGAACCAGTGGCCCAGCCTGCCAAAGGCCGTGACCACCTCATCGGCGACGAACAGGATATCATGGCGGCGGCACACCTCCCACATCCGGGCCAGATAGCCGTCGGGCGGCACGATCACCCCGCCGCTTGCCTGAATGGGCTCGGCGAAGAAGCCGCCGATCCGGTCGGCCCCCACGCTGTCGATCAGCGCTTCGAACTCTGCCACCAGCGCATCGCAGAAATCAGCCTCCGTCATCCCCGCAGGGCGGCGATAGGGATTGGGGCAGGACAGGTGGTGAATCCCGTCTTCCTTGTAGCGAAACTCCGGCACGCGGTCGCCGGGCCGCTTGCCGATGGATTGCGACAGGTAAGTGGACCCGTGATAGCTGTAATCCCGCGCCACCAGATGCGTCTTTTCCGGCCGCCCCATGCAGGACTGGTAGTACACAACCATCCGTGCCGCGCTATCGATCGCCGTGGACCCGCCGGTGGTGAAATGCACACGGTTCAGGTTGCCCGGCGCAAGCTCGGCCAACCGCGCCGAAAGACGCGCGGCGGGATCGTTCGTCACATCCACGAAGGTATTGGCAAAGGCCAGCCGTTCCACCTGCGCGGCGATCGCCTGTGCCATCTCGCGTCGGCCCAGGCCGATGTTGGTGCACCACAGGCCGCCGACGGCATCCAGATACTGCCGCCCTTCGGTATCCCAAAGATAACACCCCTCCCCCCGGTCAATCACCAGCGCGCCTTCGCGGGCGAAGCTTTCAAAATGCGTCCAGGGATGCAGCGCGTGGTCGCGGTCCATCGCCCAGGGGGTGCGGTTCGTCAGGGTCATGGGGGTTATCCGGTTTTGAAGGTGACATCAGTCTGGCAGAGCGGCAAAGGGTTCACCACCCCCGGGGTTTTTCCTGTAAGGGACCATGGGATGATACACCCGGTTGTCCGCCCCGCGCTTGCCTATGTGCTGACCGTCTTCGCGGCGGCCTTCTTGCTTGGCAGCGCGCGTGTTCTCTGGGTCGCCCCCGCCTTCGGTGCCCTGGGGGCGGTGGCGCTGGAAGTGCCGATTATCCTGATGCTGTCCTGGGTCGTGGCGGGTGCGGTGCTCAGCCGTTGGCCGCTATCCCTGCCCGCCCGCCTCGGCATGGGCGCACTGGCCTTCGCCATCCTGATGGCGCTGGAGGCTGCGCTCGCCAGGGCCTTCGGCACGACGGCCAGCGCATGGATCGCAGCCATGGCCACGCCCGCAGGCGCGCTTGGTCTGGCGGGGCAGATCGGTTTCGCCCTGATCCCCGCGGTGCGACCTCAGGCGAGGGGCTGAGCGCGCTCGACCAGCCGCGCAAAGAAGCTGGCACCAACAGGCGCCGCCTCGTCATTGAAATCATAGGCCGGGTGGTGCAGCCCCGCCCCGGGGCCTGTGCCAAGGAAAAGATAGGCGCCCGGCCGCGCTTCCAGCATGTAGCTGAAATCCTCGCTGCCCATCTCGCGCGGGGAATTGCCGTCCACCATCGCCTCGCCCGAAACCTCGCAGGCCACGTCCGTGGCAAAGGCCGCCTCTTCGGGCGTGTTGACCGTGGCCGGATAGCCCCATTCGTAGTCAACCTCCGCCGTCACGCCATAGGCCGCCGCCGTGCCCGCCATGATCTCGTGGAACCGCCGCTTCAGAAGCTCGCGCACCTCGTGGCGGAATGACCGGATCGTGGCGCAGAACCATCCCGTCTCGGGGATGATGTTCGACGCGGTGCCGGTGTGGATCTGCGTCACCGAGATCACCACCTGGTCCAGCGCGTGCACGTTGCGGGTGATGATCGTCGGCACCGCCTGGATCATCGCGACAATCGCCACCACGGGGTCCACGCATTCATGCGGCGTGGCGCCGTGCCCGCCCTTGCCCGTCACCCGCACCGTCGCGGTATCGACCGAGGCCATCAACGGCCCGGGGTTCGTCTGGAACGCACCGAACGGCAGGTTCGGCGCATTGTGGATGCCAAAGACCCTGGCAATCCCGAAGCGATCCATGATCCCTTCCTGCACCATCACCTCACCCCCGCCGCCATCCTCTTCGGCCGGCTGGAAGATCAGCGCCACGCGCCCCGCAAACCGCCGTGTTTCGGCCAGATAGCGGGCGGCCCCCAGAAGCATCGTCACATGCCCGTCATGGCCGCAGGCATGCATCTTGCCCGGAACGGTCGAGGCATATTCGGCCCCCGTCGTCTCCACGATCGGCAACGCGTCCATGTCGGCGCGCAAGCCGATCGTGGGGCCGTCACCGTTGCCATTGATGATCGCCACGATGCCGGTCTGCGCGATGCCCTGATGGATCTCGTCCACCCCGAAGTCGCGCAGATGCTCTGCGATGAAGGCCGCCGTCTGGTGACAGTCGAACTTCAACTCGGGGTTTGCATGCAGATGCCGCCGCCACTCCGTCATCTCGGGGGCATAGGCGGCGATGCGGTTCAGGACGGGCATGCGGGTCTCCAACTCTGGCCGCACACTCATTGCACGACGGGGCGGGCAATGACAACGATCTGGGCAGCGTGACTGGCGTCTGCTATTGTTGAAGGCATTTACGGAAGCACTTTACCAAAGGAAATCTCCCATGGCTGGCAATGTTACCGCGAAATGCGAGACGCCGAAGGACAAGCCTTACAAGGTCAGCGGCACAACGCTGGAAGAGGTGTGGAAAGATATCCAGAAGAAGGGCCCCAAGGACGGTGGCAAAGCCCGCGCAGGATATACGACCGCACCGGTGACCACCCCCAACTCCTACAATTTCGAGGAAGAAGAGGACACCAAGGCAAAGCCCAAGACGGGCGAGGCATGGAAGGTGAAAGCCAAGAAGGGCGAGATCAAGATTTCGCCCTCGATCCAGATCCCCGATCTGGACGACAAGGACCTGAGCGACAAGGACAAGAAGACCTGGGCCACGTTCCTCAAGGGCGTGAAGGATCACGAGCAGGAACATGTGGACGCGACCACGACAGAGGCCGAGGCCATCGCCAAGGAAATCAGCGAGATCGAGGGCAAGGGCGAAGGCAAGGACAAGAAGGCCGCGATCAAGGCTGCAACCGCCGACTGGGCAAAGCAGTTCAAGGCCCTGTTCGATGGCGGCAAGCTGCAGAAGCGGCTGGAAAAGGTGAACAAGGACCTCGACACCGGCGGTCACGGGCCGACGCTGAAGTATGACAAGTCTTGACCGGCTGGCCCTTGCACGCAGCCCCCGGTATGAAACGCGCAGAACGCGCGGGGGTAAGGGATGACGAAAGTTGACGACCCGCTGATCGCCGGCCCCGAAGACGGGATGGCGCGGCTGTTGGCGATCATGGCGCGCTTGCGCGATCCGGTGCGGGGCTGCCCTTGGGATGTGCAGCAGACCTTCGCGACCATCGCGCCCTATACCGTGGAAGAGGCGCATGAAGTGGCCGATGCCATCGCGCGGCAGGCATGGGGCGAGCTGCCGGGCGAATTGGGCGATCTGTTGCTTCAGGTGGTGTTTCACGCGCAGATTGCAGAGGAATCCGGGCTTTTCGGCTTTGACGATGTGACCCGCGCGATCAACGACAAGATGATCGCGCGCCACCCCCACGTGTTCGGCACCGAAAGTCGCGACAAGACGCCCGAACAGCAGACCGCTGATTGGGAGGCGCTGAAGGCCGCCGAACGCGGGCACGCCCGCACGCTTGACGGGATCGCCATAGGCCTGCCCGCGCTGACCCGCGCGCTGAAACTGCAAAAGCGCGCGGCCCGGGTTGGGTTCGACTGGCCCTCGACCAACGAAGTGGTGGACAAGATCGCCGAAGAGGCCCGCGAACTCGTCGAGGCGCGCGATACCCTTGGCCCGGACGAGATGGCGGAAGAGTTTGGCGACCTTCTTTTCGTGATGGCCAACCTCGCCCGTCACCTCAAGATCGACCCGGAGGCCGCGTTACGCGCAGCCAACGCAAAATTCACCCGCCGCTTTGGCCGGATCGAAGACTGGCTGGCCGAAGGCGGGCGCCTGCCGCAAGACAGCGATCTTGCCGAAATGGACGCGCTCTGGACACGCGCAAAGCAAGAGGAACGCGGGTGATCCGCCCCCCTTGTCGCGGAACGGTCAAGCGGCAATGTTAACCCGGGGAACCACGTCCCCGAAGAGAGGCCCGAGATGAAGCGCATCGTCCCCGTCATCGCCGTGATCTTCCTCGGGCTCATCGCGGTCTTCGCGCTCTGGCCAGGACCTTCGCCGCGCAGCGAACTGCGCATCGTGGCCGGGTCAGAAAATCAGGCGCTGGAGCCGCTGATCCAGGACTGGGCCCGTCAGAACGGCGTGACGGTCGAGATCACCTATCAGGGATCGGTCGAAATCAGCCGCGCATTGGGCGAGGGCAAGGCCAGCGCCTTCGATGCCGTCTGGCCCGCGCATTCGCTGTGGATCGCGCTTGGCGATACGCAAAAGGTGGTGCGCAATGCCACCTCCATCCTGCGCTCGCCGGTGGTGCTGGGGCTGAAAAAGCCGATTGCGGAAAAGCTCGGGTGGGTCGGGCGCAAGGACATCACGATCCAGATGATCGAAGAGGCCGCGCGGTCAGGCCGCTTCCGCCTTGCCATGACATCGGCCACCCAGTCCAATTCCGGCGCATCCGCCTATTTCGGGTTTCTCTACGCGCTGGCGGGCAACCCCGATATCCTGACCCTCGACACGCTGGCCGAACCGAAACTGCAAGACGACATGCGCGGCCTTCTGTCCCTGGTGAACCGGTCATCGGGGTCGTCGGGCTGGCTGAAGGACAGCCTGGTCGAAAATCCCGACGCCTATGACGCGATGATGAACTACGAATCCGTGGTGATCGAGGCGAACGAGGCGCTGACGGCCAAGGGCCAGCCGCCGCTCTACATCATCTATCCCGCCAACGGGATGGCGGTGGCCGACAGCCCGCTTGGCCTGATCGACAAGGGCGACGCGGGAAAGGAAAAGGCGTTCAACGACTTGCAGGCGTTTCTTCTGTCGCCCGATACGCAGTCGAAACTCGCCGGCATGGGCCGTCGCACGGGGCTTATCGGGCTTGATGCCACAGGCGCCGATCCCAAGGTCTGGAACCCCGACTGGGGCATCGACCTTGCCCGCGATATCGCACCCATCCCCACCCCCGCATCCGACGTGATCGCCGAGGCGCTGGCGCTTTACCAGTCGGACCTGCGCAAACCTTCGCTCACGGTCTGGGTGCTCGATGTGTCTGGCTCGATGGATGGAGGGCCGATCAACAACCTGAAAACGGCAATGGGGCTTTTGCTCGATCCTGCCTCGGCGGCAGTCAACCTGTTGCAACCCTCGCGCCGCGACGTGACGATCATCATCCCCTTCAACCACGAACCGCAGGCGCCGACGGTCGTGCAGGGGTCTACCCCCGGCGATCTGTCCGCAGCGCTGACGCGGGTGAACGCGCTGGAGGCGGGCGGCGGCACCGATATCTACGCCGCCCTTGGTGCAGCCTTCGCAGCACTCGAACCCTATGCGACGGCGGATACGCTGCACGATTACCTGCCTGCCGTCGTCGTGATGACGGACGGCGCGTCGGATGCGGCGAACAAGGATTGGCTGATCCGGCAAATCGGTGCCTCCGGCTTTGCCCGCGATGTGCCGATCCATTCGATCGCTTTCGGGGACGCCGACGAGACGCAGTTGCAGGAACTGAGCCACCTGACCATCGGGCGGATGTTCAAGGCGGGTGATGATATCGGCCGCGCCCTGCGCGGCGCAAAGGGCTACAACTGATGCGCCTGCCCGACGGGATGCGACAGGTGGTGGCGGGCGTGCTGGCGGCGGGGGCGTTCCTCGGCCTCTACTTCGGGCTTTTGCTGCAATGGTGGCTGTCGGGGGGGCTGGCGGCGGCGGTCTATTTCGCCCTGCTCCTCGTCATCGCGCGGCGCACGCCGCTTTCTGAGCTCATGCTCTCGGACCGGGTCAGCGCGGCGGACGTTGCCGCCGCAGGGGCGGCACTGGCCGAGGCCGTGAACCGCGTGGGCCACGCCGCCGGGACTGCACCCGACGCGGATCGCCCCGGTCTGGCCGAGTTGCAGTCGCACTTGGCCTCGATCCGCGAACAGGTGCTGGCCGATCCGGCAGACTATCGCTCGGCCCAGCGTTTCATCACCTCCTACCTGCCCCGCATGGTGGATAGCGTGGAAGGGTTCGCCGCCCTCGCCCGCCGCGTGCAAGGCCCCGATGTCGCCCGGCTTCAGCCCCTGCGCGAAGGCCTTGCCACCTACCGCGAGGCTGTGGCCCGGATCGACCGCGCCT
Organism: Rhodobacterales bacterium; assembly: GCA_038251625.1. Lineage (GTDB taxonomy): Bacteria > Pseudomonadota > Alphaproteobacteria > Rhodobacterales > Rhodobacteraceae > JBBQXK01. The sequence continues at coordinate 39,543 of JBBSBE010000005.1, read as the reverse complement.
GCCTTGAGAATGACTTTACCGCACTAGAAGCGGAAATCGACGCGCTGGCCTTCCAGGTCAAGCGCGGCTGACGGAGTGAGCACATGAACCGTACCCTTCTTGGCCTTCTCGTCCTTGCCGTCATCGCGGGTGGCGCGGTGCTTTTCTCGCAACTCGACCTTGGCGGATTGACGCGCGCGGTGGACCGGCGCGCACCCGTCGCCGTGTCGATCTTCTATGGCGGCGAAAAGACGGCGCTTCTGGCCAACCCGAAGGTCAAGGACATCATCGAAAACCGCTACCGGATCACCCTCTCTGCCGCCCGCGCAGGCTCCATCGAGATGGCAACAACGCTGGATGTGACGGGCCGCGATTGCCTCTGGCCGTCGAATGCGGTGGCAGTGGAACTGGCGCGGGACGCGGGGCGGACGGTGAAATCGGACGCCACGATCTTCAACTCGCCCATCGTGTTCTATGCTTGGGCCGATGTGGCCGATGCGATGGTGACGAAGGGCCTTGTGACCAAGCGCAACGACGGGTTCCTGACGGCGGATGTGGCGGGCATTGCCGCGATGATCGAGGCGGGCGGACGCTGGAAAGAGGATCTGGGCCTCAACATCTATGGCCCGTTCCGCATCTTTTCGACTGACCCCGCCAAGTCCAACTCCGGCAACATCTGGGCGGGTCTGCTGGCCGTCGCCTTCAACGGCGGCACGCCGCCCACCCTTGCCACCCTGCCCGAGGTCCAGCCGCGCCTCACCGCCTATTTTCAGGCGATGGGCTATATGGAAAGCTCATCGGGCGATATCTTCGAGGCGTTTCTGAAGCAGGGCATGGGCGCGCGGCCGATCATCGTGGGATATGAAAACCAGATGGTCGAGTTTCTGAACGCCAACGCCAATTACGCCGATCTCATCCGCCAGAAGATCCGGGTCATCTACCCCGAACCCACCGTTTTCGCCTCGCACCCCCTGATCGCGCTGACCGATACCTGCGCCCGCCTGTCCGAGGCGTTGCAGGACCCAAACTTGCAGGCCATCGCCTGGGCCGATCACGGGTTCCGCACCGGCCTGATCGGCGTGGAGAACGACCCCGCCGCGATCAAGGCAGCCAGCCTTCCCGCAACAGTGGATCTGGTGGTGCCGATGCCCGCCGCCAAGGTCATGGAAGCCGTGATCGCCGCCGTGCAATAGGAACACCGTTGCCATCCGCGCCTCCCCGCCCCCTTCAGTGGGGGTGGGTTGGGCAATGCCGTGGCATGCAGCATTCCTGAAACAAGCCCCAAATCCCCATTCATTCCCCGCAAGGGGGGGAGGGCGCCGATCCGACCAGTCGCTTGGCTGTCAGCGCGCGCTCAGCGCCCCAGCCGCCGCGTGATCCGCGCGGCCTGCCGGGCGCGTTTCACCGTCGCGCGCGCGGTCTGTTCCTGCGACCGCTCGGCGGCCGTCATCTGCCCGGCAGGTTTGCCCTTGCCCGCCACGCGCTTGATCCCATGGTTGATCGCCGTGTTGACCCCCCGGCGCATCAGCCGGTTCAGGAACATGTTGATGATACGGTCAAACATGGATCAATCCTCAAAAAGCTCGCTCTGGCCGACACTGGCCTCGCCCTCATCCTCGCCCGGATCGCTGGTGCCCGGCAAGGGGCGGCTGTCCAACAGGCCCGCCGCGCGCAGGTCCTTCAACCCGGGCAGATCGCGCGCGCTTTCAAGGCCGAAGTGATCGAGGAATGTCTCTGTCACCACGAACGTCACCGGGCGCCCCGGCGTCATGCGGCGGCGGCCGAACCGGATCCAGTCCAGCTCCAGAAGCTGGTCCACGGTGCCCCGGCTGACGGCCACCCCCCGGATCTCTTCGATCTCGGCGCGGGTGACGGGCTGGTGATAGGCCACGATGGCCAGCGTCTCGATGGCGGCGCGCGACAGCTTCCTCGTCTCGACCACTTCCTTGTGCATCAGGTGCCCAAGGTCGGGCGCGGTGCGAAAGGCATAGGCATCGCCAACGCGCTGGATATGCACCCCCCGCCCCTCATACCGCCGCCGCAGCGTCACCAGCGCCTCTGCCGGATCGCAGCCATGCGGCATCCGGCTTTCCAGTTCCGCCAGCGTGACAGGCTCGATCGAGGCGAAAAGGATCGCCTCGATCATCCGCTCCTGCTCGGCCAGGGGCGGGGCGGCGAAAAGGCCGGGTTCCGGCGCTTCGGTCATTGCGGCCTCGCGCGCAGATGGATGGGCGCAAAGGTCTCGGCCTGCCGCAATTCCACCTGGCCCCGCTTGGCAAGCTCCAGCATCGCCGCGAAATGCGCCGCCGTGACAGACCGGCGCCGCATCGGGCGCGTGGACCATCCGTCCGGCAGAAAGCTTGCGATATCCGTCCATTGCGTGGCATGCCCGATCAGGCCGCGCAGCCGGTCCAGCGCCTGTTCCATCGTGAAGACATCATCGCGGTCCATCACATAAGGGCGAAACTCATCCTTGGTGCGGATCCGGGCATAGGCGCGCATCAACTCGATCAGCGTGGCGGTGTGGCGGATCCGGCGTCTGGCGGTGACATCCTCGGGCAGGCCGCGGGCAAAGAAGTCGCGCCCCTTCTGATCCCGCGCCATCAGATGCGCCGCCGCCTCGCGCATCGCGGCCAACCGTTCCAGCTGAAAGGCCAGATGCGCGGCCATATCCTCGGCAGACGGGCCCTCTGCGGTGGGGTCGGGCGGCAACAGAAGCCGCGATTTCAGATAGGCAAGCCACGCCGCCATCACCAGATAATCGGCCGCAAGCTCGATCCGCAGGCTTTGCGCGCGTGCCACGAACCCCAGATACTGCTCGGCCAGTTGCAGAACCGAAACGCGGCGCAAATCCACCTTCTGGCTGCGCGACAGCGTCAGCAACAGATCAAGCGGCCCCTCGAAGCCGTCCACATCAACGATCAGCGCCTCGGCGGCCCGCCTTTCGGCCACCTCGGCCGCCGATGCCTCGGTCCAGTCATCCGACATCCACGGCTCCGCGCAAGAGGCCCCGAAGTTCGGCCTCTGCGGCGCGGATGTCAACCGGATCGGGTGGCAGGCGGGCGGCAAGCGCGCGGGTGGTGCGCGCGGCGGCAGCGGCCGTCAGGTCGCCCGCCGCTTCCATCACGGCCTCGGCCTCGGCCATCACGCCCTTGCAGTAAAGCGCCACATCGCAGCCGGCCGAAATCGCGGCGGCGGTGCGTTCCGCCAGCGTGCCTGAAAGCGCGTTCATGGAAAGGTCGTCGGTCAGAAGCAGCCCCTCAAACCCGATCTCTTCGCGGATCAGCGCGATCATCGCGGCAGAGGTGGTGGCGGGCTGCGCGTCGATGCGGCTGTACACCATATGCGCGCTCATCCCGATGGGCAGATCGGCCAGCGCGCGAAAGGGCGCAAAATCAGTTGTGGCCAGCGTGGCGGCAGGGGCATCCGTTTCGGGCACCGCGTCGTGGCTGTCCGCCCGGCCCCGGCCATGGCCCGGCATGTGCTTGATGACCGGCAGAACACCCCCGGCCAGAAACCCCTCGGCCGTCGCCCGGCCCAGGACGGCCACTTCCGCAGGATCGTCCGACAGACAGCGGTTGCGCAGGAAGGGGTGCGTTTCGGGCAAGGCCAGATCCAGCCCCGGCGCGCAGTTTGCGTCGATCCCCACGCCACGCAGTTCGGCCGCCATGATCCGCGCGCGCAGCCAGCAGGCGCGCGCGGCCCCTGCCCCGGCGTCGGCCACGAAATCCAGCGGTGCCGTCCATTCCCGCCAATGGGGCGCGCGCAACCGCTGAACGCGTCCGCCTTCCTGATCCACGAAGACCGGCGCCTCGCGCCCTACTGCCGCACGCAGATCGCCCGTCAGGCGGCGCAGTTGTGCGGGCGTCTCCACGTTGCGGGCAAAGAGGATAAACCCAACGGGATCGGCCGCGCGAAAGAACGCGGCCTCCTGCGGCAAAAGCTCCGGCCCCGCACAGCCAAGGATCGCGGCACCCCGTCCGGGGGCGCCGCTCATCTTTGCGTAACCGGGATGCAGGCCGCCTGTTCCGACAAAAGTGCGGAACAGAACCGCCGCGCCTCGACCTCGCTGTCAAAGCCATGCGCGCGAAGCCGCCAGAACGCCCGCCCCCCGCTCGTCGCCGCCTGCACGACCCGGGCCTTGTCGTCCATGAGGCCGGTGAAGCGGAAGGCAAGCTTGTCCCATTCCGCCCGCGCCGCCTCGACAGAATCGAAGGCGCCAAGCTGCACCATGCGCGTCCCGGCAGGGATGGTGTCTGCGTCCATCTCGGTCACCAGGGATGCGGGAACCGGCGTCACATCCGTGCTGCCGTCCAGCACGGCCGGCACCGCTGCGCCTCCCCGCTCTGGACGTTGCAGCGGGCGGACAGAGCTGTGGATCGTCCCGGAAGGCAGGCTCGCGCGCACCAGATGCGTCTGATCGCCCGCCGCACCCGCCGCATCAAGCTCACCCGAAAGCGGTATAGCCCCTTCCACCCCGGCCTCGGCCAGGGCCAGCATGACGGCCTCTTCCTGTGTCATCGGTGCCGGTTCCGGCACCAGATCCAGCGCAAGGCCAGGCCGGTCCGCAGACCGCGCCGAAACCGGCGGCGTCATCGTCGCCACCACGCCCGGGGCATCTTCCTCCGTCAGATCCAGCGGGCGTGGCGCCAGCACGATCTGATCGGGCGGCGGCGCGGCCACACCATCGGCGGCCACATCGTTGACGGCAAGGCCCATATGGGCCGCCACGGAACCGCCCGGCTCTTCCGGGGCAATCCGCATCGGGCCTTCCAGCGCCTGTACCACCGGCACGCCCGTCGCATCGCGCACCGCCAGATGGTAACCCCAGACGCCGATCCCCGCGATCAGCGCCAGCGACACCGCTGAGGCGGCCATGTTCACGATCCGTTGCGCGCCGCCCGCACCTTCGGTTGCCCGCCGATCGACGCCCTCGAAGGCGTCGTATTCCACATCTGCCATGCTCTGCCCCGTGGCCCGGGTGGCGCGTGGCCCCCGATGCTCTCTCTTGCCTCTGCCTCGCTGCGGTTCGGGGCGCCTTCGTCAGCGCATTTCCTCGACCGGAGCAACACCAAGGATAGCAAGACCTGACCGGATCACAACGCCCGTCGCAGCCGCAAGGCCAAGTTTTGCCGACATTGTGGCCGGATCGCCCTCCTGCACGAAGCGCAGCGAAGGCTCGTCGTTGCCCCGGTTCCAAAGCCCGTGCAACTCGGACGCGAGTTCGTAAAGGTAGAAGGCCACGCGGTGGGGTTCGTTGCCCCGCGCCGCAATCTCCACCAGTCGCGGCCATTCGGCCAGTTTCTTCATCAACTGCAACTCGGCCGGATGGTCCAGAAGGCCCGCATCCCCCCCCGGCGCCACCCCCATGTCATCCGCGCGGCGCAGCACGGACCGGATCCGCGCATGGGCGTATTGCACGTAGAAGACGGGATTGTCCTTCGACTGCTCCAGCACCTTGTCGAAATCGAAATCCAGCGTCACGTCGTTCTTGCGCGTCAGCATGATGAAGCGGGTCACATCGGCGCCCACCTCTTCCACCACGTCGCGCAGCGTGACGAAGGTGCCCGCGCGTTTCGACATCTTGAAGGGCTGCCCCCCCTTCATCAGCTTCACCATCTGGATCAGCTTGATATCCAGCGGCACGCGGCCAGCGGAAAGCGCCGACACCGCCGCCTTCATCCGCTTGACATAGCCCCCATGATCGGCGCCGAAGACGTCGATCAGCGCGTCAAAGCCGCGCTGCACCTTGTCGTAGTGATAGGCGATGTCGGGGGCAAAATACGTCCAGGCGCCGTCCGATTTCTTCACCGGGCGGTCCACATCGTCGCCATGCGCGGTCGAGCGGAAAAGGGTCTGCTCGCGCGGTTCCCAATCCTCGGGCGTCTTGCCCTTGGGGGGCTCCAGCACGCCCTCGTAGATCAGATCCATGCCCCGCAGCGTCTCGATAGCGGCCTCGATCTTGCCGGTGCCGTAAAGCGCCTTCTCGCTGGAATAGACATCCTTCTGCACGCCCAGAAGCGCCAGGTCGCCCTTGATCATCTCCATCATCCGCGCGGTGGCGAAGTCGCGCACCTCGGCCATCCAGAACTGCTCGCCCTTGTCCAGCAGCGTATCGCCCCATTTGGCCTTCATCGCCTCGCCGACAGGGATCAGATAATCGCCGGGGTAAAGGCCCTCGCGGATTTCCGGCTCCTGCCCATGCGCCTCGCGGTACCGCTCATAGGCCGACCGGGCCAGCACATCGACCTGCGCGCCCCCGTCGTTGATGTAATACTCCCGCGTCACATCCCAGCCCGCAAAGGCCAGAAGCCGCGCCAGCGCATCACCCACCACGGCGCCGCGCACATGGCCCACATGCATCGGCCCGGTGGGGTTGGCAGAGACGAACTCAACATTCACCCGCGCGCCCTTCCCAAGGGTCGAACGCCCGAAATCCGTTCCCGTCGTCAGCACATGGCCCACAAGGCCCTGCCACACACCCGGCACCAGCCGCAGGTTCAGAAACCCCGGTCCCGCAACCTCGACGCCCGCCACGCGCGGATCGGCCGCCAACCCCGCCGCCAGCGCCTCGGCGATCTGCCGGGGCGGCAGGCCCGCAGGCTTGGCCAGCACCATCGCGGCATTGGTGGCCATGTCGCCATGCCCCGCATCGCGCGGCGGCTCGACCGTCACACCGGCGGTATCAAGCCCTGCGGGCAACTCGCCCGCGCCCTGCATCGCGTCAATCTCGGCCAGCACGAGGTCGCGGATATCGTTGAAGAGGTTCATGTCAGGCATCCCATCGCTGCCCGAAGGCATTGCCAGAGGCCCCGCGCGGGGTCAATGGCGGCAAGGAAAGGCTGCAACGTTGCCCCTTGCTGCCGACGCGGCACACCACCCTCGAATACGTCTCCGAAGCCGACGCACAATTTTAGTCAAACTTTCGCTTCTTCTCTGCGCAAATATCCCGGGGGGCGCAGCCGGAACGGCTGCGGGGGGCTGGCCCCCTCTTCTTGTCCAAACTGCCTCAGGCGCGCCCCAGCTTTGCCTCGCGGGCCGCCCTGAGCCGGGCAAAATCCTCGCCCGCATGATAGCTCGACCGGGTGAGCGGGGTGGCCGACACCATCAGGAACCCCTTGCCAAGCGCCGCCTTCTCATAGGCCGCAAACTCCTCTGGCGTCACGAACCGGTCCACCCCGTGATGCTTGGGGGTCGGTTGCAGGTATTGCCCGATCGTCAGGAAATCCACATCCGCCGCGCGCAGGTCGTCCATCACCTGCCCGACGCCCTGCCGGTCCTCGCCAAGCCCCACCATGATGCCGGACTTGGTGAACATCGCAGGATCAAGCTCTTTCACCCGCTGCAAAAGGCGCAAGGACGCGAAGTAGCGCGCACCGGGGCGCACCTCGGGGTAAAGGCCGGGCACGGTTTCAAGGTTGTGGTTGAACACATCGGGCCGTGCCGCAACCACGGTTTCCAGCGCGCTGGCCGGGCATTTCAGGAAATCCGGCGTCAGGATCTCGATCGTCGTCTCGGGCGCCTGACGGCGGATCGCGCGGATCGTCATCGCGAAATGCTCCGCCCCGCCATCTTCCAGATCGTCGCGGTCCACCGACGTTACAACCACATGTTTCAGCCCCAGTTGCGCCACCGCATGCGCAACCCGGCCCGGCTCGAACGCATTCAGCGCCTGCGGCTTGCCGGTCGCCACGTTGCAAAAGGTACAGCCGCGGGTGCAGATCTCGCCCATGATCATCATGGTGGCGTGGCCCTGGCTCCAGCATTCGCCCACGTTCGGGCAGCCCGCCTCTTCGCAGACCGTCACCAGCCCCTGCGCCCGGATGATATCGCGCGTCTGGCGATACCCCTCGGATGTGGGCGCCTTCACCCGGATCCAGGCCGGTTTCTTGGGCTGCGCCTGATCGGGCCGGTGGGCCTTTTCGGGGTGGCGGTCTTGCGGGATGGTCAGGTCGCGCGGGCTCATCGGAACTCCTTGCACTTGCGCCGTTTTAATCGCGTCGGGTCGGCAGGGTCAATGCCCGTGCCCCGCATGCCCGCCATGCGCATGCGTCCCATGCACCAGCGCATGGCCGCGCCCCCTTGCGATCAGCCAGCGATTGACCGGGAAAGCCGCGACCCCGCCAAGACCAAGCGACAGCGCCATGGACCCCCAGAAAACCGGATCGTCCAGACCCGCCGTCATCGCACCGGGAATGACCAGCATCAGCGCGTTGTCCACAATCTCCATCACCGAGATCGAGGCGGTATCCGCCGCAAGGCCCGTCGCCAGTACCGCGCGCCACGCCATCCCGGAACGACGAAGGGGGATCATCGTCAGCCCGTAGCCGATCAGGAATGCCAGCGCGAGCGCCAGCAGAACCGTCGCCCATGTTCCCAGACCAAGCGCTGATCCGATCACCATACCGGCCACTTCACCCGTGCCGCAGCCCATCAGGCAATGCAGCGTGGCAGCACGGGCGAGGGCGTTCAGCGCGGCGGTGTCGGGGGCTCGACTGTCATGTCTCATACCCAAGACCTAGGCACGATGGCGCAAATGTCTACCGCCCCGAACCCGTCAGCCGATCATCCGGCCTGCCGGCCCATAGGTTTCCAGATAGTGCCGGTGCAGCCGCTGAAGGGCGATGCGCAGCACGATCTTGCCCGACCGCGCGGACCATCCCATGCGCTGCTCTGCCGCCTCCAGACCTTCCAGAAAACAGCAGCAGCGCAGCGCCACATCTCCAAGGCCCGGCCCCAGATCGCGCAACGCCGCCGCCACGCGCTCGCGCGCGCTGCGCGGGCCTTCCGCCCCGCCCGCATCGGCGCGGTAGCCGCCCCGGTCGCCCGCCGTCAGAAACCGCTCCCAGTTCTGCGTCACGCGCGGGCCCATCTGGGCCAGTTCGAAATCCTCGCGCAGCCGCTCTGCCGCGCCGGCAAGTTCGGGGGCCAGAAAGGCCGTGCCATCCTTTTCGCGCCGCCGCGCCAGCAACGTAACCGGGCTTTCGGCCAGATTGTAGCGCACCCGCCGCGTGCCGCCCTCTTCGGATACGTCCCGGGTGGCAAAGCTGCGGTGCTGCGCGCCAAAGGGTGCCGCTGCATCATGCATCCCTTGGGCCCGGCAATCATCTTCCTCGACCATCCGCTTCAGCGCGGCGCGGCCCGACACGCTGATCTCATAGGTGGCGATGCGCCCGGGCTTGCGGCACTGGATCCAGTCGCGCAAGGCAAAGGCCTGCGCCACACTGCGCTCCAGAATGCCGGTGCGCGCGGTCTTGCCATCGGGCAGGTCGCGCAGGATCGCGGCCTTGTCCATGTCGGCGGCAATCGCCAGCACGGCGCCGGGCTCGACCAGACGGCGCAACACGCGGCGCGCCTCGCGTTCGATAAGCGCCGCCTCAACGGTGGCGGCGGAAGTACGGATGACGGCTGACATGGTCGGGGCCTCCTTCTGGGCTGACAGGTCTTCCCCCACCGCCACGGGCCCTTGCGCAAGTGCCGTCAGCGCGTCATCCCACAAGGGATCGTCCCGCCGGTTTTCAAACCGGCGACACTGGCGCATGACGGTCGAGGCATGGCGCCCCTCGCGCCGGGCAATGGCCCGGAACGAAAGGCCCGCTTCGGTGTGGTGAAGATAGTGGCGCAGCGCATCCGGCACCCAATCCGGCAGGTTCGCTACCGCCGTCTCGTCCTGATGCATGTCAGCCTCGCACGACATTCCTGCCGGTTCCTGGTCCCGGCCCTGCCAGAATGCAACCTTGGGTGGCATTTGTTACTGACCTGTTAATTTCTGCGCTTTTGAGGATAATTGTTTCTAAAAGCTAAACAAACGGGAAACCAGCGCGCGGCGGAATCGGCCAAAACGCAACGCTGGGTTGTATCGGTGCAATCTGCCGCCTCCACGTCAGGAGGATACCATGACACACCCGACCACTTCCCTTTCCGATCTGCGCCGCCCCAGTCTCCTGATCCGCGCGGCCCGCCACGGGCTGCTCGACTACCGGCGCGAGCGTGACCTGCGCCGCCTCGTGGCGCCCGAAGCCACACGGTCTTCCGAACGCGCGGTGGCGGAACTGATGGCGGCCGAACACCGCAGCGAGGTTGAACGCCAAAGCGGCGAGGCCGGCTATTCGCTGACCCGCCACATCGAGATCCTGATCGCGCTGATGGCCGAAACGCGGCTTCTGGCCAACCCCGGCTGAGGCCCTGTCAGATGAAGGCGTCGGGCATCGACGCCTTCTTTTGCGCCACATAGGCGTCCAGCGCCTCCGCCACACCTTGGTCAAGCGGGGGCTGCTGGTAATCACCCAACTGCTTTTTCACCCGCTCTGCGGCCAGCGCCTCGGTATCGCGCGCACCCTCTTCGTCCCATGTCTCGAAGGGCTTGTAGTCAAAAAGGTCCGACCGCCAGAACGCGCTTTTGAAATTGGCCTGCGTGTGTTCGCAGCCCAGATAATGCCCGCCGGGGCCGACCTCGCGGATCGCATCCATCCCCTGCCCGTTCGTATCCATCATCACGCCCTGCGCCAGATGGTGCAGCGTGCCCAGTTGATCGGCATCCATCACGAATTTCTCGTAGGAACTGACCAGCCCGCCTTCCAGCCACCCGCAGGCGTGCAGCATGAAATTGACGCCCGCCAGCAACGCCATGTTCAGGCTGTTGGCCGTCTCGTAGGCCGCCTGCGCATCGGGCAGCTTCGAGCCGCAGAACGATCCGCCCGACCGATAGGGAAGGTTCATCCGCCGCGCGAGTTGCCCCGCGCCATAGGTTATATGCGCCGCCTCGGGCGTGCCGAAGGTGGGCGCGCCCGAATTCATGTCGATGCTGGTGACGAAAGCGCCAAAGATCACTGGCGCACCCGCACGCACCAACTGGCTGTAGGCCACACCCGCCAGCACCTCGGCCAGCACCTGCGTCAATGTGCCCGCCACCGTGACCGGTGCCATGGCCCCCCCCACGATGAAGGGGCTGATGATCGCGGCTTGATTGGCGCGGGCATAAACCTCCAGCGCCCCCATCATCACCGAATCAAACGTCAGGGGTGAATTGATGTTGATGAGCGACGTCATCACCACGTGTCGGTCCACCACGTCGGACCCAAAGAGGATCCGGCACATCTCCACCGAATCTTCCGCCCGGCTCGGTTCGGTCACAGACCCCATGAAGGGCTTGTCCGACAGCACCATATGGGCGTGCAGCATATCCAGATGCCGCTTGTTCACCGCAATATCGGTCGGCTCGCAGACTGTGCCGCCCGAATGGTGCAGCCACTTCGACATGTAGCCAAGCTTCACGAAGTTGCGGAAATCCTCCATCGTCGCGTAGCGCCGCCCGCCAACGCGGTCGCGCACGAAGGGGGGGCCATAGACGGGCGCCAGCACCAGATTGCGCCCGCCCACCTCGACATTGCGGGCGGGGTTCCGGGCGATCTGGGTGAACTGCGATGGTGCCGTGGCGCAAAGCTTGCGCGCAAGACCGCGCGGGATGCGCACCCTTTCGCCCTTCACATCGGCGCCCGCCTCGCGCCACAGCGCAAGGGCCGCCGGGTTGTCAACGAAATTGACCCCCACCTCCTCAAGCACCGTGTCGGCGTTCCATTCGATGATCTGCAGCGCCTCTTCGTTCAGGATGTCGAAATTGGGGATGTTGCGGCTGATGAAGCGCGCCGTCTCGAAATGCACCGCAGTGCGTTCCGCGCGCCGGACCGACCCGCCGCCGCCGCGCACCCGCCGCCCTGCCACCGCTGCATCGCTCATCGCCAACCCTCCGTCCGGCCCATCGCCCCCGTTTATGCCGAAGTGGGCCGCCGCCCCGGCCCCCGTTTCCGCCGCTTGCCGCCCGAAAACGACATGCGCGCGCCTTCCCCCCTCGCCGATGCGCACAGGGCCCGCCGGGCGTGCAAAACCCTTGCGATGCGGCAGCCCCTTGCGATTCCCGAAACCATTGGCTACCCGAACCCATGCACCACGAACGCCTCCTGATCATCGATTTCGGCAGCCAGGTCACGCAGCTCATCGCGCGCCGCCTGCGCGAGCTGCACGTCTATTGCGAGATCCACCCCTTCAACCGGGTGGACGATGCGTTTCTGGCCGATTTCGCCCCCAAGGCGGTGATCCTGTCGGGTGGTCCGGCCTCGGTCTTCACGCAAGGCGCGCCGATGCCGCCTGCGGGCGTGTTCACGATGGGCGTGCCCATCCTTGGCATCTGTTACGGCCAGCAGGTGATGATGCATTGTCTTGGCGGCAAGGTAGAGCGGGGGCATGGCACGGCAGAGTTTGGCCGCGCCTTCGTCACACCCACCGACCGCACGCACCCGATCCTTGCGGGCTGGTTCGCCCCCGAGGCTTTGCCGGTGCGCGAACAGGTCTGGATGAGCCACGGCGACCATGTCTCGGCCCTCGCCCCGGGGTTTGAGGTGCTTGGCACCTCGCCCAATGCCCCCTTCGCCATCACCGCCGACCCCACGCGCCATTTCTATGCCGTCCAGTTTCACCCCGAGGTGCACCACACCCCCAAAGGCGCGAAGCTTTACGAAAACTTCGTCCGCCTTGCAGGCTTCTCCGGCGACTGGACGATGGGCGCCTACCGGGAAGAGGCGCTGCGCAAGATCCGCGATCAGGTGGGCGACGCGAAAGTGATCTGCGGCCTGTCGGGCGGCGTGGACAGCTCCGTCGCCGCCGTCCTGATCCACGAGGCGATCGGCGACCAGTTGACCTGCGTCTTTGTCGATCACGGGCTTTTGCGGCTGGGCGAGGCGGAACAGGTCGTCAGCATGTTCCGCGATACCTGGAACATCCCCCTGATCCACGCCGACGAAAGCGATCTTTTCCTCGGCGCGCTCACCGGCGTGTCCGACCCCGAGGTGAAGCGCAAAACCATCGGGCGGCTCTTCATCGACGTTTTCCAGAAACATGCCACCGCCGTCGGGGGCGCAGAGTTTCTGGCGCAAGGCACGCTTTACCCGGACGTCATCGAAAGCGTCAGCTTTTCCGGCGGCCCCTCGGTCACGATCAAGTCGCACCACAACGTGGGCGGTCTGCCCGAAAAGATGGGCCTCAAGCTCGTCGAACCCCTGCGTGAACTTTTCAAGGATGAAGTGCGCGCCCTGGGCTGCGAGCTTGGCCTGCCCGAACCCTTCATCGCCCGCCACCCCTTCCCCGGCCCCGGCCTGGCCATCCGCTGCCCCGGCGAGATCACGCCCGAAAAGCTGGAAATCCTGCGCCGCGCCGATGCGATCTACATCGACCAGATCCGCAAGCATGGCCTTTACGATGATATCTGGCAGGCCTTTGCCGCGATCCTGCCGATGCGGACCGTGGGCGTGATGGGCGACTACCGCACCTACGATTATGCGCTGGCCCTGCGTGCCGTCACCTCGGTCGACGGGATGACGGCTGACTATTACCCCTTCACCCACGATTTTCTGGGCGAGACATCGACCCGGATCATCAACGAAGTGCCGGGCGTGAACCGCGTGTTCTACGACTGCACGTCGAAACCGCCGGGCACGATCGAACTGGAATAGCCGGGCTTTCCCCGTTCACAACCTCTGAACCGCCCGCGCGGCGTGTCGGTACAGAAAACCGACGCGCGCGGTACAGCGGCGGTACGGATAACGGACGCAGGTTTCCGTCCCTTCAGCGGCTTTTGAAGATCGTGCCGAAGATCCCCCGGATCACCGCTTGCCCGCCCCGGGTGCCCAACTGGCGCGCAAAACTTTTCACGAATGCCTCGCCCACGCTGTCAGACGTGCTGCGCCGCGTGGTGGTCCTCTTCGTCGGCGTCTTGCCCCCGTCATAGCGCCGCGCGTTCTGGAACTCGCGCGCCTCATCCTTTTCCTGCGCCGCCCGCGTCTCGGCCGCTGCCGCCTCTTTCGCCGCCGCATCCGCGCGCGCCCGCAGCCGTTCAAAGGCGCTGTCGCGGTCGATCACGGTTTCATATTTCCCGCGGATCGGGCTTTGCGCCATCAGTTGCGCCCGCACGGCAGGATCAATCGGCCCCAGTTGCGAGGATGGCGGGCGGACCAGCGTCCGCTCAACGATGCCGGGAATGCCTTTGCGCTCCAGAAACGAGGTCACGGCCTCACCGGTGCCCACGTCGCGGATCGCCTCTTCCGTCGAAAAGCGCGGATTGTCACGGTAAGTTTGCGCCGCAAGCCGCAGATTTTTCTGGTCTTTCGCCGTGAATGCCCGCAGCGCGTGCTGCACCCTGTTGCCAAGCTGCGCCAGAATGTCATCGGGCACATCGGAAGGCTGCTGGGTGATGAAGAAGATGCCCACCCCCTTGGACCGGATCAACCGCGCCACCTGTTCCACCTTGTCGACCAACACCTTTGGCGCGCCGTCAAACAACAGATGCGCCTCGTCGAAAAAGAAAACGAGCTTCGGCTTCTCGGGGTCGCCCACCTCGGGCAGGGTCTCAAAGAGTTCCGACAAAAGCCACAGAAGGAAGGTCGCATAAAGCCGCGGCGACCCCATCAGCTTGTCCGCGGCAAGGATGTTCACCCGGCCAAAACCTTCGCCATCCACCGCCATCAGATCATGGAGGTCGAGCGCCGGTTCACCAAAAAGGCTCGCCCCGCCCTGATTTTCCAGCACCAGAAGCCGCCGCTGGATCGCACCCACCGATGTGGTTGACACCAGGCCATATCTGGCACCGATGGCCGCCGCATTCTCGGCGATGAAGGTCAAAAGCGCCTGTAGATCCTTCAGATCCAGAAGTGGCAGCCCCTCGTCATCCGACAGCCGGAACGCCACATTCAGCACGCCCTCCTGCGGGTCCGTCAGTTCCAGAAGACGCGACAGAAGCAACGGCCCCATCTCGGCCACCGTGGTCCGCACCGGGTGGCCCTGTTGCCCGAAGAGATCCCAGTAAGTCACCGGAAACGCGCGGTATTGCAGATCAAGGCCAATGGTTTCGGCCCGTTTCATGAAGGGTTCGTGCAGCTTGCCCGCCGCCGATCCCGGCGCCCCGATGCCGGAAAGATCGCCCTTCACATCCGACATGAAGACCGGCACCCCTGCGGCGGAAAACCCTTCGGCAAGGATTTGCAGCGTGACCGTCTTGCCGGTGCCTGTCGCACCCGCGATCAGCCCGTGGCGGTTGCCATAGCCAAGCAGCAGCCTTTGCGCCAAGCCGTACCCTTCGCCGCCACCGCCCACGAAGATCCCCGGTTGCTCGTCCATCCCTGCGCCCCTCTTGCCGTTCCGGCTGAAAATACATTGTTAACCGCGCTGTGCCAGTGTGCATCTTGCCGGGCGCGCATCGCTGTGCCCCGGCGTGACTTCCTCCCTGTCGACTGGCCGCGCCGCACTTTGCTGGCGCGGCCCCTTTTGCGTTCCAGCCTGTGGAAAACACACTGCTTTCCCTGTTGACGAGGGGGCGCCAAGTCCTTAGCCTGCGCAGTCATAAAGTCGGCCAGTCCGACAGGGAGCAAGAAATAGCAAAGCAAAGGGCCGGTTTTTCCGGCCCTTTCGCATGTCTGGGGTTCTCTTTCCCCCGGTTTCGGCCTGCCGCACCGGAAGTTGCTTTTTCGGGCCTGACTTCCGCCGCGCTGCATGCTAACCCGCAATCCGCAAGTGCTCAGCCTTCCGGAAGGACCCATGCAGAGACATATCCCGATCTTCGCCGCTCTTTTTGCGCTCGTCGCCGCCAGCGGCACATTCGCGCAGGACGCAACGGCCCCCGCCACCCCGCCCGCCACCACCGAAACGGCCCCGGTCGGAAACGACGCGCCCGTTGTGGGTACGGACGAGCTTCCCCTCGGCACCCCGGCCGATGCCGCCCCGGATGGCCCCGGCACCACCTATGTGGTCGCCGCGTTCGGCGACTGGGAACAGCGCTGCGTGCGGTCGGCCGATGGCGCCGACCCGTGCCAGCTTTACCAGCTTTTGAAAGACGAGCAGGGCAATCCCGTGGCCGAATTCAACATCTTCGGCCTGCCCGCCGGCCAGCAGGCCGTCGCTGGCGCGACCGCCGTTGTTCCGCTGGAAACCCTTCTGACGCAAGAGCTTACGCTGCAGATCGATTCTGCACCGGCGCGCAAGTACCCCTTTACATGGTGCGCGCCCATCGGCTGCATCGCGCGCGTCGGCTTTGCGCAGGCGGATGTGGATGCGATGAAGAAGGGCAACAAGATTTCCGTGACGATCGTCCCCGTCGTGGCCCCCGACAAGAAGGTGACGGTCAATCTGTCGCTGAAGGGCTTCACCGCAGGGCTTGATGCGGTGAACGCGGCCAACAAGAACTGATGCCGCTTGCCTGCGCCGGGGTCAGACCCGGCGCAGCGCGATCACGGCGTTAAGGCCGCCGAACGCGAAGGCGTTCGACAGAACCACATCCACCTTCGCCTCGCGCGCCACATTCGGCACCACATCCAGCGCGCATTCGGGATCAGGCTCTTCATAGCCGATTGTCGGCGCGATCACGCCCTCGCGCAACGCCATCAGGCAGGCCAGCAACTCCACCGCCCCGGTTCCACCGATCAGATGCCCGTGCATTGATTTCGTTGACGACAGCATCAGCCTGTCTGCATGCGGTCCGAAGGCATGCGCCACGGCAAGGCACTCGGTCTTGTCGTTCGCGGCGGTCCCGGTTCCGTGGGCGTTGATATAGCCCACGTCTTCGGGGTTGAGCCGCGCATCGCGCAAGGCGCCCGTGATCGCCCGTTCCGCCCCTTGTGCCGAAGGCATCACGATATCAGAGGCATCCGACGACATCGCGAACCCCACCACCTCGGCCAGGATATCGGCACCCCGGGCGGCGGCATGATCGTAATCCTCGAAGACAAACACGCCCGCCCCCTCGCCCTGCACCATCCCGTTTCGGTTGGCGCTGAACGGACGGCAGGCATCCTTCGACATCACGCGCAGGCCTTCCCAGGCCTTGATGCCGCCGAAACAGAGCATCGCCTCGGACCCGCCGGTCAGCATCACCTTGGCCGCCCCGGACCGCACCATCTGAAACGCCAGCCCCATCGCATGGTTGGAACTGGCACAGGCCGTGGCCACGGTGAAGGTCGGCCCGTGCAGGCCCCATTCCATGCTCAGATGGCTGGCTGCCGCGTTGTTCATCAGGCGCGGCACCACGAAGGGATGCACGCGGTTCTTCTTTTCCTCGTAGACGGCACGGTAATTCTCGTCCCACGTGTTCACGCCGCCCCCGGCGGTGCCCAGCACCACCCCCGATTCGAGGCCGAGGTCCCCCAGAAAGCTGAGGCCCGATTGCTGCACCGCCTGCCGCGCCGCAAGCAGGGTGAACTGCGTGAATTTGTCATAAAGAACAATCTGCTGGCGGTTGAAGTAAGCCTCGGGGTCCCAGTTGTGGACCTGCCCGCCAATCCCGATCGACAGCCGCTCGCGGTCGCGGATATCCAGTTCCGTGATCCCGCAGCGCCCTTCACGAAAGGCCGCATAGGTGCCGGGCACGTCCAGTGCCAGCGCGTTGATCGTCCCCGCCCCGGTGATGGCGACGCGCTTCATTCCTTTTGCTGCGCGATCAGCCCTTCGACGGCAGCGATGATCGAGGCGACCGACGAGATGTCAAACTCGCTTTGCGCCGGGTCATTGGCATTGAAGGGGACAGAGATATCGAAGGCCTCTTCGATGGCAAAGATCGATTCCACAAGACCAAGGCTGTCGATCCCCAGGCTTTCGAGGGTAGAATCCATCTTCACATCGGCAATCTCCAAGACCGCCTGTTCAGCGATGATCGCGATCACCCGGTTCCGGACCGTCTCTGCCATGGCGACCCCTCCTTCGTTCATCGGCTGATCTAGTCGTTCCCGCCGTCGTTTGGAACCGCTTTCTTAAGCCGTTCCCATAGGCGTGGCAGGCGCCGCAGGGCCCTTTGCATCTCGAGATGCGTCTCCATCTTCACCGCCGGGTAGCCCAGAAGCACCCGGCCTGCAGGCGCGTTGGTAAAGATTTTCGTGGCCCCGCCTGCGATCACGTCGTCGCCCACAAAGATGTTGTCGTTCACCCCGCATTGCCCGCCCAGCACCACCCGGTCGCCGATCCGGGCAGACCCTGCGATACCCACCTGCCCGCACAGCAGACAATCGCGCCCTACCTGCACGTTGTGGCCAATGTGGACAAGGTTATCGAGCTTCGTGCCGTCGCCGATCACCGTGTCGCGAATCGTGCCACGGTCGATGCAGGAATTGGCACCCACTTCCACATCATCGCCGATGACCACGGCCCCCAGCGAATGGATGCGCGTCCAGCTTTGGGCGCGCGTCTCTCCGCGGGCGCCAAGCGTTTCCCGGATCTCCTCGACTCCCGATTTCTCGGGCGTGACAAAGGAAAAGCCGTCCGATCCGATCACCGCGCCGGGCTGGCAAATGAAGCGGTCGCCGATGCGCACCCCCGCACCGATGCGCGCGCCCGCATGGATCAGCGCGTCCGCGCCGATCCGTGCCCCCGCAGCGACAGTGGCATGCGGCGCGATCCTCGCGCCCGGCCCGATCTCGGCGCCCGCGCCGATGGTGACAAAGGGGCCGATGGCCGCCCCCTCGCCGATCCGCGCTGTGGGGTCGATCACAGCCATCGCATGGACGCCCGGTGCCACATCCGGCCCTGCATCCATCAGCCGCGTTACACCCGCCATCGCCAAACGGGGGCGGGCGACGAAGATCGCCGCGGCAAGCCCCATCGCCTGCCAATCCGCCCCGGGCCAAAGCAGCGCGGCACGCGCCTGCCCCTCGGCCAGACCTTTGGCATATTTCTGGTCCATCGCCAGTGCGAGGTGCGAGGCTCCCGCGAGGGCGGGCTCTGCGGCCCCCTCTATCGGCAGCGATACGTCGCCCGCTGCCTCGGCCCCCAGTGCCGCAGCAATCTCGGCAATCGTATGGGCCATGGCCTGCCTCCCGCGCTGCTCTCTGCGCGGCGGGTTTAGCCCGGCGTTGCGTCCAGCACCACCCCGGCCTGCACCAGCGCCTTGTAGATCAGCGCATCCCGGCCATACATATCTCGGCGGTACTGCATGTGGCCCTTTGGGTTTGCAAAGGCGGTGCGGTATTCCAGATGCACCGGCACAGGCTCGACCAGCGAAATCCGCTCTTGCCGCCCGCGGTTCAGCACTGCGTCAAACACGGCCTTGGGATCGGCCTCCTGCCGCGACAAAAGCTCGTAGGCAAAGTCGAACGGATCGGCAAGCCGGATGCACCCGTTCGAGAATGCGCGCGCCTCGCGCACGAACAGCTCTTTGTGCGGCGTGTCGTGCAGGTAGATGGCATAGGCGTTCGGGAACATGAACTTGACCTTGCCAAGCGCGTTCCCGTCGCCCGGCGGCTGGCGCAGCGAGAAGGGGAAGTTGCCCGCCGTATAGGCCGAAAAATCAATCGCACCGCGCGAAACGGCCCGCCCTCGCCGATCCACCAGTTGCAGATGCCCGAGCGCGTTGGGGTTGGCCTGCAGGCGCGGCAGGTACTCGCGCTTGAGGATGCCTGTCGGCACCGTCCAGTCGGGATTGACCTCCATATAGGTCATGACGTGCGAAAATTCGGGGGTGTGCTTGGCGCTGTCGAGATCGCCCACCACGGCGCGCGTCTCGAACGTCACCTTGCCGTTGTCGATGATCTTGGCGGTATAGTCGGTCAGGTTCACCCAGATGTGCCGCCGACCCAGGTCGATGTTCAGCCAACGCTCCCGCTCCATTGCCACCATGACCGAACGCAGGCGATCTTCCGGGCCCACGTTGATTTCGGCAATCGTCGCGCGGTCGGCGCCGCCATCGGTTTCCAGCCCGTGATCGGCCTGAAACTGGCGCACGGCGCGTGCAATCGTGGGATCGTAGCTCGCCACAGCACTGCGGTCGAGGTACCCCATCGCCACCAGCCGGTCACGCAACGCCATCACCGCAGGGCCGTTCGCCCCGGTATCCAGCGCAGCCCCGGAAGGCACCGTGGCACCCCAGCCGCCATGCGCCACCGCGATCTCCAGCGCCACCTTGGCCTTCATGAGTTGCGCGTATTCCTGGCTTGCGGGCGGCAGGGCGCGCAGAAACGCTGCGGGGCTCGGCGCCGCCGCGAAGGCATCAAGGTTGGCGCGGCGGTCGCGGACCGGCACCTCGCGCTTGATGCCTGCGTCGATCTTGCCGGGTACCAGCGCGCCTGTCTGCACGTCGCGCGCATAGTCAAGGAACGCACGGCTCATCATCACTTCAAGCCGCCCGCGGTCACCCTCGGTCCGGGCGGTGCGGAAAGCCGCGACCAGCGCGGCAGGATCGTAGCGGTTGACGGGCAGTGCATGCCCCCCGGCCCCGTCCAGCGCCTGCATCAGCGCCGCGCGGCGGCCCTCGGCGGCGGCGTCCGTCCAGTAGGGCGCGTAGCCCCGGTCGCGGAAAAACCCTGCGACAGCCGTGTCATCAGCGGCCGCCTCGGCAATCGCGCTGCGAAACGCATTCCCCGGAGCAACGGTCGCGGACGCCTGGGTTGAGACGGGAAATACCGTCTGGGCGCTCAGCGACATGGGGCACAGGGCAAGAACCAGAAGCGGAAGACCCGCCAGACGGCGGCGTGACGGCGAACGATACATGTAACCCCCGGGATTTAGCAGCCCTTCGAGGATTCTCGATTGATCCGGCCCTGTCCACTCACAATGCGCATGCGGCAAAAGAAAATGTCCTGTTTCGGCAGCACTGCCGAAGGCCACGGCAAATTTCCGTCAAATGCGATCCCTTCAGCAAATTTTTGCCGATAGGCCTTGAGATGCCCACACGAGGCTTTTCTGCGCTTCTGTTGCGATTCCTCCTGTGCCATACAAGGGGTGCGCTAGGGGATGAGTGCAGAAAAGCCGCTGGTAAAGGCGGTTGCAGAATAGCGACGGGACAGGCAAAGCATGACGGACAGAATGTCTTCTGGGATCTCGCGGCGTGGGCTGCTTGGGGTTTTCGCGGCGACGGTCGCCGTGGCAGCGCCCACCTACTCCAACGCGTTCGGGTTGCTGCGCGGGGCCGGCGATATCCGCCGGGTGCGGATGTATTCGGGACGAACGGGCGAGAGCCTCGACACGATCTACTGGATCGAGGGCGAGTACATCAAGGAAGCCCTCAAGGAAGTCAGCTACTTCATGCGCGACTGGCGCACCGACACGCTGAAGCCCATCGATGCCCGCACGGTGGATATCATGGCCGCTTCGCACCGCCTGATGGATGTCAGCGAACCTTACATGATGCTGTCAGGCTACCGGTCGCCGCAGACGAACGCGATGCTGCGGTCGAAATCGCGCGGTGTTGCGCGCAACTCGCTTCACATGCAGGGCCAGGCTGCGGACCTGCGTCTGAAATCACGCTCGGTCAGCCAGATGGCACAGGCGGCAGAGGCGTGCGCCTCGGGCGGCGTCGGGCGTTACTATCGGTCGAACTTCGTGCATATGGATTGCGGCTCTGTGCGCCACTGGGGCGGCTGAACTGGGGCGGCTGATGCCAACCGACAGATGAAAAGCGGGCGCCTTCGGGCGCCCTTTTTCATTCCCGCCCGCGAAATCCCTGCGCCACCACGAACTTCTCTGAACTGTCGGCCCGGCTTGCCGGTGGCTTGACGTTCGCCACCTTCTTGAATCGCCGCTTCAGCGTTGCCTGCAACTCGTTCTCGGCACCGCCCGCCAGCACCTTGGCCACGAATGTGCCGCCCTCTTCCAGCACGTCGAAGGCGAATTCCGCCGCCGCCTCGCACAGCGCGATGATGCGCAGATGGTCCGTCGCCTTGTGGCCGGAGGCTGAGGCCGCCATGTCTGACATCACCACATCCGCCGGGCCGCCCAGCCAGCCCTTGACCAGCGCATCCGCCTCATCGGACAGAAAGTCGAGCTGGTGGATCTGCGCCCCCGCGATCGGCTCCACAACCTGAAGATCGACGCCAAGCACCGTGCCCACGGATTTGCCCGCCTTCTGGCCGAGCGCGTTCACACGTTCCACCGCGATCTGGCACCAGCCGCCCGGCGCGCATCCCAGATCGACCACCCGGACCCCCGGCTTCAGGAACCCGTACTTGTCGTCCAGCTCCAGAATCTTGTAGGCCGCCCGCCCGCGAAACCCTTCGCGCTTGGCGCGGATCACGTAAGGGTCGTTCAACTGCCGCTCGAGCCACAGGGTGGACGAAAGCTTGCGCCCCTTGGCGGTCTTCACGCGCACGCGCAGATCGCGGCTGCCGCGCCCCGATGTATTTTCGGTCATATGTAAGGCCCGTCTTCCAATACGCCATCCGCGCTCATCTGCGCATAAAGCAACCCCTCTCGCAGGCCCCGGTCGGCCACCGACAGCCGGTCGGTCGGCCAGATCCGCATCAGCGCCTGCAAGATCGCCGCGCCGGACATGATCAGCGAATGCCGGTCCCGCCCGATGCGCGGGTCGGTTCGCCGCCCTTCCGGCCCCAGCGCCAGATAGTCGCGGATCACCGCGTCGATCTGGTCCGATGTCATGTGCAACCCGTCCACCTTGGCCCGGTCATAGCGGCGAAGGCCAAGGAAAGAGGCCGCGACCGTGGTGATCGTGCCGGAGGTGCCGATGATCTGGAACCCCGCGCGGGGCTGTTGGGAATTGTAGGGCGAAAAGTTCGCAAGGTTTTCTTCAAAGAACCAGCTCATCAGCGCGAACCGCGCGCCATCGTCCTGCACATCGCCGAACTGGTCTTTCAACGTCGCCACACCAAGCGGCACCGATATCCAGTCCACCACCCGCGCGCCACCCACTTCAGGGGCGAAACCCTGATGCAGCCGCATTATCGCACGCGAACGGCGCGCGGGTTCGACCTCGCTCAGGTCGATCCAGACAAGCTCGGTCGAGCCGCCACCGATGTCGACGACCAGCAACTGCTCGGTCGGGTCCGACACAAGGGGCGCGCAGGAAATCACGGCCAGCCGGGCCTCTTCCTCGGGCGGGATGATTTCAAGCGCAAGGCCCGTCTCGCGCCGCACCTGACGGATGAAATCGCGGGCATTGCGGGCCCGGCGGCAAGCTTCGGTGGCAACCAGCCGCATGCGCCGGACGCCGTGTTTGTCGATCTTCTTCTGGCAGATGCGCAACGCCTGAATAGTACGCGCCATGGATGCACGGGACAGCCGCCCCGAAGCCTCAAGCCCGACGCCAAGCTGCACCGTCTTGGAAAAGCTGTCCACAACATGAAACTGTGCGCCCCGCGGGCGGGCGATCAGCATGCGGCAACTGTTCGTCCCGAGATCAAGCGCCGCGTAAAGCGGGCCCGACCCGGCCGGAAGAGAAGCTGACGGCTCGACTGACGGATCGTGGCCAAGAGCCTCCGGCAGGATCGCGTCCGCCTCTCGGGAACGCTCGGGCGTCATCACCGCCCTCCATCTATGGTTGGGCTCAGAGTAACGGCAGGGTGACAGCGGCGCAAGCGCCCGTGGCGCTCGGTCGCAATGTCTGCGCATCATGTCGAAATCCGACCTTATCTGTCGCGCAGGCAGGCCTATCTACAGGGCATCGGCAACCGAAGGGAATCGTGCGTCATGCCAGAGGTCACAGTGGTTTTCTGGCGCGACATTCCGGCCCAGGTCATCGTGGGCAAGGGGCGGCGCGGATCGAAGGTGCAACTGCCCGAACGGTTCGAACAAGCCATCGACCGGGCCGCGATGCGGGGCGGGGCGCGCGACAGCGATGCCTATCTGGCCGAGTGGCGCAAAGCCCCGCCCTATGAGGCTGATGGCGAGCCCGACGAGGTGGCCGCACGCGAAGCGGCACGGCTGGATGCAGAGTATGATGCCGCGCATCTCAAGCGCCTGATTGAAAACGACGGCCGGGCCTGAACCTTGGCCACTTTGTGGGAGAACGTGATGGCGCTTTTCAGTTTCCGCCGCGAGGCCGCACCCGTTGCTCCCCATGCAGGGGCGATCGAGGCGTTTCTCAAGGATTACTCGATCGAGGTGATGCCGCGTACCGCCGAGAAGGTCGAGGATTTTCGTGAACTTCTGCCCAAGGCCACGCGCGTCTACGTCGCCCATATCGAGGGGACCCCGATCGAGGATATGGTGGCCACGGCCAAGCGTCTGGCGGGTGAGGGTTACACCGTCATGCCCCACTTCCCCGCCCGCATCATCGCCGGCCGCGCGGTGCTTGCCGACTGGATCGCCCGCTATCAGGGCGAGGCAGGGGTGACGCAGGCGTTGCTGCTGGGTGGCGGCGTCAACACGCCCGCCGGCGATTTTGAAAGCTCGATGCAACTGATCGAGACGGGCCTTTTCGACGGGTTCGACCGGCTTCATGTGGCGGGCCACCCCGAAGGCAACCGCGACATTGATCCCGACGGGTCCGACAGGATGGTAATGGAGGCGCTGCGCTGGAAGCAGGCCTTCTCGGCTCGGACGGATGCGAAAATTGCGATCACCACGCAGTTCTGCTTTGAGGCCGCGCCGGTCATCGCCTGGGCCGACCGTCTGGCCGCAGAAGGGATCAGCTTGCCCATCCACATCGGCGTGGCGGGGCCCGCGAAGCTGCAGACCCTTCTGAAATTCGCCATCGCTTGCGGTGTGGGGCCGTCGCTGCGCGTGCTGCAGAAACGGGCGATGGATGTGACGAAGCTGCTTCTGCCCTACGCGCCCGATGATTTCGTCGGCGCCCTTGCCGCCCACAAGGCGCGCCATCCCGATTTCGGGATCGAGGGGGTGCATTTCTTCCCCTTGGGTGGCATCAAGGCAAACGCAACCTGGGCAATCGAGCACGGGGGCACGTCGGCCACCCCGGCTGCGCACGTTTGATCGGAAAGAGGAAGAATGACCCGCACCGTTATCGAATCGAAAACGAAAACCGTCGTCATCGGCTTTGACGAGCCCTTTTGCGTGATCGGCGAGCGGATCAACCCCACGGGGCGCAAGAAGCTGGCGGCTGAACTTGAGGCGGGCGATTTCACGACGGTCGAGAAAGACGCGCTGGAGCAGGTGGCCTGCGGGGCGATGGTGCTGGATGTGAATTCCGGCGCGGTTTTCACCAACAAGATGGCGACCGATCCGCGCTATGCCGACAACAACTTTGTCGAGCCGCCGTTGATGAAAGAGCTGATCCTGCGCATTCAGGCCATCGTGGATGTGCCGCTCTGCATCGACAGCTCTGTTCCCGGTGCGCTGGAGGCTGGCCTGCAGCATTGCGAGGGGCGGCCCCTGCTGAACTCGGTGACGGGCGAGGAAGAGCGGCTGGAACTCGTGCTGCCGCTGGTCAAGAAATACAACGTGCCGGTGGTGGCGATCTCCAACGACGATACCGGGATCAGCCAGGATCCGGACGTGCGGTTTGCAGTGGCGAAAAAGATCGTGGAGCGGGCGGCGGATTTCGGGATCCCGGCGCATGATATCGTGGTCGATCCCCTTGTCATGCCCATCGGCGCGATGGCGACGGCGGGAAATCAGGTGTTTGCGCTGGTCCGGCGTCTGCGGGACGAGCTTGGCGTCAACACGACCTGCGGGGCGTCGAACATCTCGTTCGGGCTGCCCCACCGGCACGGGATCAACGCGGCCTTCCTGCCGATGGCGATCGGGGCGGGCATGACCTCGGCCATCATGAACCCGGTGCGGCAGGTGGAGATGGAGGCGATCCGGGCGGCGAACTTTCTGATGAACCATGATCCGAACGGGGGCGAGTGGATCCGGTTTGCCAAGGTTCTGGAAGCGGTCGAGGGCGGGCTGTCCTTTGCCGAAGCCAGTGCGGCGGCAAGCCAGGCCACGTCGGGCCGTCGGGGTGGGCGACGCGCGCGGGGATAACACGTGTGATAACCTGCGAATATCTTTTATTCGCAACGGTTTACGCGCCGTCGTTAAATGTATCTTCACGCTTGGGGCCGGTCGGTTCGCCGAACGTAGGGTGGGTGCACCCACCCTACTTGTCGGGCGGCAGCAGGCCCAGACCGCGCAGGTAAATCCCGATGCCCGCTTCCAACAGGTCTTCGGGCGCATAGGGGCTTCGGGCGCCGGGTGCGCCGCGTGCGAAAAGTTCCACGATGCCGTGGCTGAGCGCCCAGATATGAGCGGAAAACATGGTGGCGGGCGGGCGCTTGCCGGGCGGCAGATGCTGCGACAGACGCTCTGCCGCCGCTTCCAGAACATGCTGCGCACGGCCCGCGACCGGCAGAAGGTCGGGATGCGCGTTGAGGTTCAGCCCGGATTCGAACATCGCCTTGTAATGCCCGGGATATTTCCGCGCGAACGCGAGATAGGCCCGCCCCGTCGCCTCGAACGCGGCAAGCGCTGTCGGCTTTCCATCATCGAAGGCGTATTCCAGAAGGGCCGCGAAAATCTCGTACCCCTGCCGCGCAGCTTCGGCGATCAACTCGTCGCGCCCGGCAAAATGGCGATAGACGGCGGCGGGGGTTACATCCGCAGCCTTGGCCGCCTCTGACAGGGTAAAGCCTTGCGGTCCGGCTTCATCGATCAGCTTCAGCGCCGCCTCGACCAGTGCCTGCCGCAGATTGCCGTGATGGTAGCCGCGCTTGCCTTCACTCATTCTCATCGGCGGCCCAAAGCGCCGGGCCGCCGCAGATTGCAGGGTCGGGCATCCCGATCAGCGTATCGTCACGGCCTATAAAATCGACCGCGCGAAGAACCGTCTGGATCGCGGCGATGCGCGCGCGTTTCTTGTCGTCCGATTTGATCAGCGTCCAGGGCGCATGGCCGGTGTGGGTGCGCGACAAGGTTTCGGCAATCGCCTCTGAATAGGGGTGCCATTTCGCCAGACCTTCAATATCGATCGAAGAGAGCTTCCACTGTTTGAGCGGGTCCTGTTCGCGCGCAAGAAAGCGCCGCAACTGTTCTGTCCGCCCGACGTTCAGCCACAGCTTGACGAGGATGACCCCGTCATCCACCAGCATCCGCTCGAAATCGGGCAACTGACGGAAGAAAAGCTCTCGCTGTGCGGGCGTGCAGAAGCCGAACACATGCTCGACCACGCCGCGGTTGTACCAGCTTCGGTCAAACATCGCGATTTCGCCTGCGGCGGGCAGGCGTTCGACATAGCGCTGGAAATACCACTGCGCGGCTTCCCGGTCGGAGGGTTTGGCAAGCGCCACGACACTGGCCACACGCGGGTTGAGGTTTTCGCGCATCGCGCCGATGGTGCCCCCCTTTCCGGCCGCGTCGCGCCCTTCGAAGAGCACGACAAGGCGCCGCCCCTTGTCACGCACATCGGCATGCAGGCGGACAAGCTGACGTTGCAGCCCCTCCATCTTGGTCTCGTAGTCCTTTGTCTTCATTTCGGCGCGGTAGGGGTAGGAGGCCGACAGGATATCGTCCTTCCCCCCCTTTTCGATTGCCTTGCGAACGGCCTTTGGCGCCTCTTTCTGAAAATAGCTGGTGATCGCGCCGTCAAAAGGTAGGTCCATCTCGTCCTCCATGCCCCGCGTCGCACTATGGCCGTGCAGCGGCGCTGCTGCAATCTAGCGTGAGAGGCGGCGGATGGCGGCGATGACCTGATCGGAATGGGTATGGTGCGGCATGTGGCCCGCCCCGTCGATCAGGGTGAGGCGGGCGTTCCGCACACGTTTGGACAGCGGAATGCCATGCACGGTGGCGGGCACGATGGTATCGGCGGTGCCGTGCAAGATCTCGAACGGCATTGCGAGTTGCGGGTAGTTCGGTTCCATCACCTCAAGATGCGCCTTGAGGCTGTTCACCTGCCGGGCGTTGGTGCGCAACTGATCGCGCCTCAGCGACAGGCCGGCGCCCACATATTCGACATAGCCGGGCGGCACAGCCTCGGGCGAAAAGATCATGCCAACCGCATCGTCCGCACGGCTGAGGGGGGCATAGGCGGCAACCAGCGGCACCACGGTGGCGCCGCCAAACTGCGACGAGGTGATCGCATACCAAGGGCCAAGACCGCCGGGCCATGGCATCGTGGCACCCGAGACGATGACAAGCCCACGCGGCCCGCCCGGATCGCGCAGCGCCCATGCCATCGCGACCGCACCGCCGTAGCTGTGGCCAAGCACGATGGGGCGGCGCACCGAAAGCTTTTCCGCCGCCGCGCGCAGCACGTCGGCCTGCACCAGCGGGCTGAGGCCCTTTGGCCCGATATCGTCGGAATAGCCAAGGCCGGGGCGGTCGAATGCGATCACACGGAAATTGCGCGACAGGGGTTCGACGAGATCGAAGGTGAAGTCGCG
Organism: Rhodobacterales bacterium; assembly: GCA_038251625.1. Classification (GTDB taxonomy): domain Bacteria; phylum Pseudomonadota; class Alphaproteobacteria; order Rhodobacterales; family Rhodobacteraceae; genus JBBQXK01. Next base: position 11,482 of record JBBSBE010000005.1, on the reverse strand, counting down.
CGTGCTGCCCGAGGCGCCGTGGATCAGCACGAGATCCGGCCCCTGCCCCCGCACGACGGCATGCACGCGGGTGCCCATCACCTCGACGAACTGGCCCATGGGGGGATATGCAGCTTCTGCTGCGGCCTCGCGTGCCGATGCCTTGCGATCCACAGCCACAGCACAACCGCCTACGGCGATCGTGGAAAGGATGAGGCTAATGGCCAATCTGCGTGATGTCATAGGGCGTTGACTGGTAAATCTCGTTGATCCAGTTGCCATATAGAAGGTGTGCGTGACTTCTCCACCGATTGAGCGGCGCTCTCGCGGGATCGTCATCGGGGTAGTAGTTGGCGGGCACGTTGATCGGGGTGCCGTTGGCCACGTCTCGGTCGTATTCCTGCTTCAGCGTGTCGCTGTCATATTCGAAGTGGTTGAAGATGTAGAGCGCGCGATGACCTGCATCCTCGATCAGGCAGGGGCCCACTTCATCCGAGGCCAGCAGGGTGGAGAGGCCGGGGGCCGCGTCAACCTCGGCCTGGCGCACCTCTGTCCAGCGGCTGACGGGGATGATGAAATCGTCCGAAAAGCCGCGCAGATAGGGCGAGCCCCGCGACAGGGTACGGTGCCGGAAGCAGCCGAAGGCCTTGTGCGGCAGCATGTGCTTGTCCACCCCGTGGAAGTGACGCAGCATCGCCATGCCGCCCCAGCAGACGCCGAAGGTGGATTGCACATTGGTCTGCGTCCAGTCCATCACCTCGGTCAGCTCATCCCAGTAGGTGACGTCCTCAAACGGCAGATGCTCGATCGGGGCGCCGGTGATGATGAGACCGTCGAAGCGTTCGTGCTTCACCTCCTGAAACGGGCGGTAGAAGGTTTCCATGTGTTCGGCAGCGGTGTTTCTGGTCTGATGCTCGGACATGCGGATCAGCGAAAAATCGATCTGCAGGGGCGTGGCACCGATCAGCCGGGCAAACTGGTTCTCGGTCTGGATTTTCTTGGGCATCAGGTTCAGAAGCCCGATGCGCAGCGGGCGGATATCCTGCCGCGCCGCCCGCTCGGGCGACATGACCATCACGCCCTCGCGCTGCAGCACGGCATAGGCGGGAAGGGTTTCGGGCAGGGTGATGGGCATGGCGAACCTGTAACGATGACGCCCTGAGTTAGGCGAGATGGCCGCAAGCATCAAGGCGGGCGATGCAGCGGGCTTGACGCGGGCGCGCGGTCTGCAACGATTGGCCGGATGACGGGAGCGCGACCGATGCCAAGATTGACCCTGCCGCTGGCGGCCCTGCTGCTGATCACCGTCGCCGCTGTGCAGGCTGCGGCGCAGAGCGACGGGATGGAGGTGCAACGCTGTGTCTGGCGTTGTCTTTATGCGTCGAACGGCGCCAGCGATCCCGCCTACAACGCCTGCGTCGCGTCGCGGTGCAGCGAGCAGGCGCTTGGGCTGACGCCAGACGCGGCGCCCTGGACGGCGGGGGTGACGGCGGACGGCACGGGGATGTTCGCGGGCACCGGGGATCCTGTGCAAGGCACGTCGCTTTACGTGATCTGCCAGCGGCGCGGTGCCACCTATCTGGGGCTGTTCGGGCCGGAGGGGCCGGACGGGCAGATGATCCTGCGGGTTGACGGCGCGCCTTACCCGCTTGCCTTCCGCGCGGATGGAGGGGTCAGCCATTATGCGCTTTTGCCGCAGGGATCACCCGTCCTTGCGGCGCTGCAGACGGGGCGGGAGGCGGAAGTGCTGAACGATGCGGGGTATTCGCTGGTGAAGGTTACCCTGTCAGGCGCGGGGCCTGCGATCACGCAGGCGCTGAACGGCTGCCGCCCCTAGTGTCGATGGCTGTGGCGATCAGATCGTCAAGGTCGGCGGTGCTGCGCACGCGCGCCACGTCATCCGCCGTCACACGCACACCCCAGCGCGCCATCGCGGCATAGCGGGGCTGACGATGCGCCAGCGCGCGGGCATAGGCCCACCGCACGAAGGCATCCGGATCGCAATTTTCTTCAGTCACGGAATGCGTTGCGCGATAGTCCTCCCATGCCGCATGAAGAAAGTCGGGCTGGTAGTACATGGGCTTTGGCGCGCGATCAAAGCGGGCGACCAGATCGGCGGTATGCGCGGCATTACCTTCGATCCAAACAAGCAGCAGATTGTCGGAAAGAGCGGTCATCACCGGATCGTGGGGATCGGCGGGGTTCACCACCTCGCAGATTGAGCCTCCGCTGTCGCAGACGAAATGGGGATAACCATAAAGCGCCTCGGCCCGGGCGATGAAACGGGGCGTGTCGAGGAGCGAGGCGATCTCGGCCTCGCGGTGCTGGGCCTGACGGGCCATGTATTCGGCGAAGGGCAGCCCCCCCTTCCCCGGATCGCCGGGCTTGCCGAGATAGGTGGACAGCGGCGCCAGATTGTCGAAGGTGATGTTGGACGCGATATAGACGCTGTCGGTCATCAAAAGCTCTCGCAGGAGGGGCACCTTCATCGCTTCGCGCTTGAAATTGTCGGCGATCAGTTCGCCCATGTAGCGGGTGCCGATCCGGTAATCGACCGAGTAATGGAACCAGTCGCCCGCGTCGCGCAGAAGATTGGCCAGATGCGTCTTGCCGAGGCCTGACATCCCGAAAAAGAGCACGCGGCGATGCCTGGCCGCCCGCCACTCTGCCGCCGTGGGATAGATCATGCGCGCGCCCGTTTTCATTGACCGCATCTGCTTAGCCCGCCGCCCCGGCACGCCGCAAGCGAAAGCGGCCACGCCGGGGTGTCCCGCGTGGCCGCAATGCCGTGTCTGGTTCGACGTCTCAGAAGTGGTAGCCGACCGACAAGCCAAAACCGACGGCATCGTTACCGGCAAATCGGGTGCCCGAACCATCGACAGCATCACCGACCTTCACGAACTCGATCCCGCCCGTCACCTTGATGGCATCTTTGGTGTAGGTGCCGCCGATCCCGAAGCTGCGCGATCCGTCTGTCGGCGAAAGCCGCGAGGCGATGCCGCCATTCGACTTTTCATAGCTTGCCCGCGCGAAGACCGAGAAGTTTTCGTTCAGGCGACGCCCCACACCCAGCTGGTAGGTGAAGACGTCGTTTTCAAAGTTGGTGATGTCCGATCCGAACACGGCACCATAGGCTGGGGGGCGCACTTGCCACACCGACCATTCCGCCCAGCGGATCGAGCCGAAGACCAGCGTATCCTTGGCCACCCCGGTTTGGAAATCGAGGGTGATGCTTTGCGGCATCTCCACTTCCGTGGTGCCGTTCCCAAGTGCGGCGAACGTCGGGCCAAGAGCGGGCGAGCCAATCGTTTCGACGCTGTCGAACTTGTGGGTATAGCCGCTCTCATAGGTCAGGCCCACGCGCAGCGCGATCTCGGGCTTTTCGTAGGCCGCGCCGACGATGAAGCCGAAACGTCCATCCCAATCGCCCTCGGCCGTGTAGGCGAGGGTTCCGGCCGGTGACGCGCCGAGAATGGCAGAGGCTTGGGCGTTACCGCCCAAAGCAGCCTGCTGCAGGCCACCGCGGATCAGCGTGTCGGGAATCTCGATATTGGCCTTGGACCGCTCGTACTTGACGCCGCCGTAGACCGAGATGGCAGGCGTCACCTCGTAGCGCAGCACGCCGGCGATCTGCTGGCTTGACCATTTGGCAGACAAACCGTTGTAGAGACCGGGTACAGAATAGTTTGCATCGGCGCCGTAGGGCGTGTTGACGAACAGGCCGAATGACACCTTTTCGCCGAAGTCGCGCTTGTAGGCGAAGCTGTAATTGCGGTAGCTGCCGGCCATGTCGCCCGTCGTTGTGCCGAAAGCGGGGTTCGAATATTTCCCCGAAACATTTGGCGAAACGTTGGAGAAGCCGATCTCGGCGTAGCTGCCGGTTTCAAAGAGCGCGCCATACGTCAGACGCCCCCGGTCAATGCCACCGGCGAGAGCCATACCCGCCGAAAGCGCAACGAACGATGCGCCCATCGCAAGAATTTTCATTGTCAGTCCTCCCCTCGCGCCAGCCTATAGTAACGTGCGCTTACAAAATCGTTACGAGGGGTTGCAAATTCGGTCAATCAATGACGCGACGTCACTGAATCGTTACGCAGCGGGCTGTGGCAAAGGCGCATGGCGGGCAGCGCGCAGATTCAAGAGGATCCCCGCGAAGATAAGCGCCGCGCCAAGGTAAAGCGTGGGTTCCACCGCCTCGCCGTAGGCCCACCAGGCGACGAGGGCAATCACCGGCAGGCGTGCGAAATCGACCGGGACAACAGTGCTCGCCGGGGCCAGCGACAGCGCGGTGGCGATGCAGAAATGCGCCAGAAGGCCGCAAAGGCCGATCAGGATCAACCAGGGTGCGGTGGCAAGGGTCGGCCACGCGACATTTCCATCGTATCCTGCTGTTACAATCCCGAAGCAAAGCTGCATCAGCGCCAGCCAGAAGAGGATCGAGATCGGGCTTTCGTGGCGTGTGAGTGCCTTGGTGAAGATCGTGGTCAGCGCAAAGAAGACAGCCGAGGTGGCGGCAGCCAGCACGCCGGGATCGAGCGCGGCAAAATCGGGCCGTGCGACGATCAGGATGCCGGCAAAGCCAAGCGCCGCCGCCACGACCCGCAACCGCGTGAGGCGTTCACCCAAAAAGACCGTGGCGAGCAGGATCACCCAGAGCGGCATGGTGAATTCAAGCGCGAAGACCTGCGCCAGCGGAATCACCGTCAGCGCCCAGAACCAAAGGTTCTGGCCCGTGAAGTGGCAGATGTTGCGCAAGGCGTGCTGGCCAAGGCGGTCGGTCTTGATCTCGCCCAGTCGTCCGGTCGCGAATGCCACGCAGAGCAGCACGACAAGGCCAACCAGCGACCGTGCCGTCATGATCTCGAACGTGTCGTGCAGGCCCTTCAGTTCGCGTCCGCCGAGCGCCATGCCGGTGAAGGCAACGATCGAGCCTGACATCCAGAGACAGGCAGCAAGGGGGCGTTGGGCGGTCATCGCCGAGGCTTCGCGCGGCGCGCGCGGATTGTCCAGCCCTGCCCGTGTGTGCGGGCAGGAAACGCGCCTTCAGTTTACTGTCCGGAGTGGCGGATCAGCGGAAGAGCACGAGCGCGCCGGGGCTCCACGCGACGCGGGTGTGGGTGCCGATATCAAGCACGGGGCGGCCAAAGACGTTGCGCATCGAGATGCGCAGGGGCGTATCGGTGCCGTCGAGGCGGACGTCATAATAGGTCATGTCGCCGTAATAGACGACCTCCTCGACCGTCGCCATGCTTTCGCGGTCGGTAGTGGTCTGGCCTTCAAAAAGGATTGTCAGCGTCTCCGGGCGGAATCCGACAGAGGTTTCAGCCGACCCGGCGGTGCCCATGCATTGATCGGCATCAAGGCTCATGGCGCCAAAGCCCTGCGCCTCGACCTCCACACGGCCACCGCTTTCGGACAGGATCCTAGCGGGCAGGAAGTTCATCGTGCCGATAAAATCGGCAACCTTCTTCGAGTTGGGGCGGCGGTAGAGCGTTTCGGGATCGGCAAGTTGCGCAATCTCGCCGTCGAACATCACGGCGATGCGGTCCGACATCACCAGCGCTTCTTCCTGGTCATGCGTCACAAGAATGAAGGTGATGCCGACCTGACGCTGCAGCTTGATAAGCTCCAGCTGCATGTTTTCGCGCATCTTCTTGTCAAGCGCGGACAACGGCTCGTCCAGAAGCAGGACCTTGGGTTTCAGGATCAGCGCGCGGGCCAGTGCCACGCGCTGCCGCTGGCCGCCGGACAGCGCATGCGCGGCGCGGCCCCCAAAGCCCTTGAGGCCCACCATTTCCAGCGCCTCGGCCACCGCTCGGTCCTTCGCGGCACGTGGGCGGGGATCGCGGCGCAGGCCGAAGCCCACGTTCTGTTCGACCGTAAGGTGCGGGAAGATGGCGTAGGACTGAAAGACCATGTTGGTGGGGCGCTGGTTTGCGGGCACATCCTCCATGTTCTTGCCGTCAATCATCACGGCACCCGAGGAGATGTCCTCGAACCCCGCGATGGTGCGCAAAAGCGTGGTCTTGCCGCAGCCCGATGGCCCGAGGAGCGAGAAGAACTCGCCCGCGCGGATGGTCGCGGTGATGCCGCGCAGCGCGTGGTAATCGCCGTAGTATTTGTGCACGTCCTGGAACGCGATCATGGTGGGGCGGTCGGTCACAGGAAGCCTCCGGTATCCTTGGCGCCGGTGCGGGCAATACCCCGGCGGCGGAAATATTCGGCCGTTGCCAGAAGGCAGATCGACACGCAGACGAGGATGGTGCCAAGCGCCAGCACCTTCGGCACGTTCGAGGGAAAGCGGAACTGGCCGTAGATATAGACCGACAGCACCGTTTCGGTGCCGGCGAGGAAATAGGCCACGATGAATTCGTCAAGGCTGATCGTGAAGCAGATCAGCAGCGACGATACGATCCCGGGCATGACAAGCGGCAGGATGATCAGCCGGAATGTCGAGGCCGGGCTTTCGCCAAGATCGTAGGCCGCCTCTTCCAGGGATTTGTCGAGCGACTGGAACGCCGAAGACAGGATCGCCACGGCGAAAGGTGTACAAAGCAGCACATGCCCGAGGATCACCGTCATGATCGACAGCTTCACCCCGATGGCCAGCAGCGAAACCAGAAGCGACATCGCGACGATCATTTCCGGCAGCACGAGGGGCAGCATGATCAGCCCCATGATCCCCGCCTTGCCCGGAAACCGGAACCGGGTGGAGGCGCGGGCAGCGAACAGGCCGAAGGAGGTGGCGATGATCGCGGTGGAGCCTGCGACGATCAGAGAGTTGCGCAATCCTTTGAAAAGCTGCGGGTCGTCCCACATCTCGACAAACCAATCCGTGGTGAAGCCGGACAGCGGGAAGGCGATCACCGTGCTGTCGTTGAAGGCAAAGAGCGGCAGCAGTATGATCGGGGCGTACAGGAAGATGAGATAGGCAATGGCATAGATGCCGAGGGGGTGCAGTTTCATCGCCCCTCTCCCTTCAGGAAGCGGCGGTTGAGCGCGAGGAAGATCAGCGTGACCACCGCCACGATGGTCATCGCAGACACGGCCAGCGCCGACCCCAGCGCCTTGTTGTTCAGCTTCAGCATCTGGACTTCGATGTTGTTCGCGATCATCGGAATCTTGCCGCCGCCGATCAGGTCCGGCGTCACATAGTCACCGACCGCGGGGATGAAGACGATCATCACCGCCGCAACGACCCCCGCCATGGATAGCGGAAGGGTGACGCGCAGGAACGTCATGAACTTCGACTCGCCCAGATCAGTGCCCGCCTCCAGAAGCGAGCGGTCGATCTTTTCCAGTGCAACGAAGATCGGCAGGATCGCAAATGGCGCGTAGGCATGCGCCAGCGTCAGGATCATCGCCTGCACGTTGTAATTGATGGCCTGCAACGGCTCACTGATGATCCCAAGCTGCATCAGGCCCGAATTGATCACACCATTGTAGCCAAGGATCACTTTCCACAGGAACACCCGGATCAGATACGAAGTCCAGAACGGGATGGTAATCAGGAACAGCCACAGCGCCTTTTTCGACGGCGACACGTGGAAGCTGACGAAATACGCAATCGGGTAGGCCAGAAGCACCGTGATGAAGGTGACCGACATCGACACGGTCAGTGACCGCATCATCAGCGCCTGATAGATCGGATTGGTCCAGACCTCGACATAGTTGGAAAGCGTGACCTGCGGCAGAACCGTGCGCAGGCCCGTGGCGGTGCGACCGTCCGTGAAGAAGGAGAACAGGATGACCGTGCCCAGCGGGATCGCCAGCAGGATGATGGCATAGATCGCCGTCGGGCTGACCATCGCCACGCCGCTGCCCGCCTCGGACCGCCAGAAGCGCGCCCATCCGGATTTCTGTGCCATTCGTTCCCCTGACCTGGCGTGCACGAAGTTGTGGCATGTAAAATCAGGGCTGAAAAGCCTGACATCGCGCGGGAATGCCCGCCCGATGCACAGATGCCTGATTTACGGGCAGTCTCAGCCGGTGACGCGTTCAACCGCGATGGCGCGCTTTTTCAACTCGTGCATCAGCGCAGGCACGACCTTGAGCGCCCCGACGGCAAGAGAGAGAGCATCGACAAGCCGCGCCTCATCTGCACGACCCTCGACGCGCCAAACCATGCGGCGACTGACGCCGTCATCATAGACAACCTCTGTGCCGCCGCTGCGGGTCTTGCGAAAACCAAGAAAGTCCGCGCCCCCGTGGGGTGCGTGAAAGCCTGCGTGATAGCCCATTTTTTCGGGTCCATTTTTTTGCTCGATCTGGAAACAATTGAGGATCAGGTTGGCCTGCGTCAACAACGGCCAGACAATAGGGCAATAAGGCAAAGAAAATCTGGCAGGCCGGCCACAGACTGTGTCGGGAATATGGCGGGACAAGGTAGCTTGCCCCAATCTTGCCGCAATCAGCATCATACGGCCATGTCGGCGGGCGCGCGCGGGAGAAGGCGCTGTATCGCCGCAAGACCCGCCCGAAGATCGCCGAGCGGCACATGCGCCGGTACCGCCAGCCGCACGGCCCGCGGCACCCGGCCTTGGTTCAGCGCATAAAGATCGGCAGGGCGCAAAAGCACGCCAGCCTCTTCCGCCATGCGGGTGAAATTCGACGCGCGCCAGCCTGCCGGAAGCCGCAGCCACACAAACGCGATCCCGGGTTGCCAGCGCATATCAAAATCGCCGAGCGCCGCCACCATGATGTCCAGCCGGGCCGACATCTCGGCCTGGGCCCGGTCGCGCAGGCGCGCGGCTTCGCCCGTCTCGAACAGGTCGAGGCAAAGGGCAGACAGCGGCAAGGGAAGTGCAAAACCGGTGTGCTGGGCCACCATCCGCGCCGCCTCGCCCTTCCCCGGCGGGCAAATCGCGTATCCAAAGCGCAGCGCGGCCGACACGGATTTCGAAAGGCTTCCCACGTACCAGACAAGCTCGGGCGCCATCGACCGCAAGCTGGGCGATGTGCCGGGATAGGCAAGATAGCATTCGTCTTCGATGATCTGCACGTCGTAGCGGCGTGCGATGGCAATGATCGCCGTGCGCCGCGGGAGCGACATATGCGCCGCCGTCGGGTTCTGCGCCTCGGGCGCGAGGCAAATGACCTGCGGGGCGTGGCGCAGGCAGGCTGCCTCAAGCGCATCGGGGCGCATCCCTTCGGCATCCATCTCGACCCCCACCACTTCGGCACGGGCGAGTTTTGCGGCGTAACGGAAACCGGGATATGCCAATTCTTCCAGCAAGATCACCGGTCGGTCGCCCGACAGGCACGTATCGAGCACCAGCCGCAGCGCGTTCTGCCCCCCTTGCGCCAGCATCACGTCGTCGGGCGACAGGGGCCCCAAAGGGCGGGCAGAAAGCCAGTCACAGACGGCGGCGCGCAGCGGTGCCTCCCCCGTCTGGGTGGTGTAGTCGATCCAGTTTCGCCCCACGGCATCGGACATGCGACGCAGGGCCGTGGAAATGGCGCCGCTCTGTCCCACCTCGGGCAGATGCGGTGAGCGCATGTCCAGCAGGCCCGCACCAGGAGACGTATCCGGTTCGTCATAGGTCGGCAGGGTTGTATCCTGCGTCTGTTTTGCGACAAAAGTGCCGCGCCCTACGGTGGCGTGAAGCAATCCTTCTTCCGTCAGGACCGCATAGGCCCGCGCGACGGTTCCCGGCGTTACCTTCAGACGCCACGCCAGATCGCGCACCGTGGGCAGCCGGTCGCCCGCTGGTCTGGCGCCACTGCGAATATCCTGACGCAGGGCCTGAGCAAGCAGCAGGTACTTTGGGCCGTCGCCCACAGGCAGAAGAAGCTCCGAAATTGTATTCATTACAAGATAGAGCCTTTCCGGCCATACTTCGATATTGTATCTGTGCATGATAAGTTTTGCAACTTGTATCAATACAATTGGAGTCCGCCATGCCTACAATGCGCCAAATCCCCTCTGATACATCCTTGGATGGCGCCGTATTGCCGCCCGTGTCGGCGATACTGATGCAGATCGTGCGCATCGTGCTGCGCTGGGAAATGCGCCGGCTGACGCGCAAGGGGTTGCGGCGGCTGGATGACCACCTGCTACGCGACATAGGCCTTGATCCGATCGCGGCGGCTGACGAGGCAGCAAAACCTTTCTGGCGCGACTGATTTCACGGGCAAGTCTGTCCGACGTCCGGTCTGTCCTTCATGCCAGTCTTTCTGTGCCCTTAAACGCAAAAGGCCCGCATCGCTGCGGGCCTTTTTCACACTGTAGAAACGATCAGCGCTTGGAGAACTGGAAGGACCGGCGGGCCTTGGCCTTGCCGTACTTCTTGCGTTCCACCACGCGGCTGTCGCGGGTCAGGAAGCCTGCGGCCTTCAGCGCACCGCGAAGCGAGGGCTCATAAAGCTGCAGGGCCTTGGAGATGCCGTGCTTCACGGCACCGGCCTGGCCCGAAAGCCCGCCGCCCGCAACCGTCGCCATCACGTCGAACTGGCCCTCGACGCCCGCCACGGTGAAAGGCTGGCGCAGAATCATCTGCAGAACGGGACGGGCGAAGTAATCGCCCATCGTCTTGCCGTTCACCACCACTTTGCCCGAACCGGGCTTGATCCAGACGCGGGCGACCGCGTTCTTGCGCTTGCCGGTTGCATAGGACCGGCCAAGCGTATCGCGCTGCGGGGTGCGGGGCGCCAGTTCCACCACCACGGGGGCGGCGGCGGGGGTGCCTTCGACGGCGGATTTCAGATCGTCGAGTGTCTTGATATCGGCCATGCTCACGCGCTCCGGGTGTTTTTCGGGTTCATCGACGCGAGGTCGAGAACGACAGGCTGCTGCGCCTCATGCGGATGCTCGGCGCCGGCGTAGATGCGCAGATTGGTCATCTGCTGGCGACCCAGACGGTTGCGGGTGATCATCCGCTCGACGGCCTTTTCCACCACGCGCTCGGGGTGGTTGCCTTCCAGCACCTGACGCGCGGTGCGGAACTTGATCCCGCCCGGATAGCCGGTGTGCCAGTAGTAGCGCTTGTCTTCGCGCTTGTTGCCCGTCATCTGCACCTTGTCTGCGTTGATGACGATCACGTTGTCGCCCATGTCCATGTGCGGCGTGAAGGTCGGCTTGTTCTTGCCGCGCAGGATATTGGCCACGATGGTGGCGAGGCGGCCCAGAACGATGCCTTCGGCGTCGATCAGGATCCACTTCTTCTGGATATCCGCAGGCGTTGCGGTAAAGGTTTTCATCTTGCGGTCCATGCGTTGGGTCGCGGAGGCGGGCCCCCGGTCTTTACGATGGCGGTGTATGCGGCGGATCAGTTGCGCCGTCAAGTGCGGCAAGCCCACATAATATGTTTAGTTTCAGTACGTTACAAAACAGGTATTATAATACCCCATTTTCTAGCGCAGCTTCGGCGGCTTTGCGGGATCAGATCCGGGGGCGATGGGTTCGGGCTTTGGCGCAGGCGCGGGCGGGGCAAGATCCAGCCGCAGCGCCACGTGGGCCATCGCGCGGGCAGCGGGGGCATCGGGGGCGAGGAAAGCCACGTCC
>JBBSBE010000004.1:0-78480 GCA_038251625.1 Rhodobacterales bacterium | reverse complement strand
TGCCCGACTTCGAAGGTCACGCCGTCAAGGTAGGGCACGCCCGCGCGCCAGTAATCGGCGTTCTTTTCGAATACCAGACGCTGGCCGGTGGTCCATTCCGCCAGCTTGAAGGCGCCGGTACCCACGGGCAAGTGCCCGAAATCGCCTGCGGCGGCATCGACCGCCTCTTTCGGCACCACCGAGGCGAAGTTAAGCGCCATGACGTGGAGGAATGTGGCATCGGGGCGGCTGAGGGTGATGGCGACGGTCAGCGGGTCGATCACGGTGACGCCTTCGAGTGTGGTGGCCGATCCGTCGGCCATCTTGTCGTAGCCCGCGATCGAGCCGAAGAAGCCCGCACCGGGCGATTGTGTGGCGGGGGTGGTGACGCGGTCGAGCGAGTACTTCACATCCTCGGCCGTCATCTCGCGCCCGTTGTGGAAGGTGACGCCCGCGCGCAGCTTGAAGGTGTAGGTCAGCCCGTCGTCGGACAGCGCGTAGCTTTCGGCAAGGCCGGGGCGCAGGGTGGTGGTGCCGGGCACATAGTCCATCAGGCTGTCGAAGAGCGACTTGATCATCGACCAGTTCTGCCAGTCGTAGCCGATGGCGGGGTCGAGGGTGGCCACGTCATCCTTGTAGCTGACGGTGATGGTGCCGCCTGGTTTGGCGGCGGGGTCGGGCGTGTAGTCCTGTGCGGTTGCGGGCAGGGCGATGGTCAGCATCAGGGCGGTGGAGGCAAGCAGTCTTTTCATTGGTCTCTCCTGTTGGATGGTCAGCGAAGTTTGATCCGCGGGTCGATCAGCGGGGTGATGAGGTCGGCCAGAAGGTTGCCCAGTACGATGGCAGAGGCCGAGACCAGCGTGACGCCCATGATGATGGGGATGTCGATGCGCTGGATCGCCTGCCACGCAAGCTGCCCGATGCCGGGCCAGCCGAACACGCTTTCGACGACGACGATTCCCCCCATGAACATGCCGATGTCGATGCCGATCATGGCGATGATCGGCAGGATCGCGTTGGGCAGGGCGTGGCGCAGGATCACGCGGTGCCTGGCGAGGCCCTTGGCGCGGGCGGTGCGGATGTAATCGGCACGCAGCACGTCGATCATCGAGGAGCGGACCATTCGCGCGTACCAGCCCGAGCCGAGGAGCCCCAGTGTGAGCGACGGCAGCACCAGATACGCGAAGGTGCCGTAGCCGCCGATGGGGAACCATTGCAGGCGAACGGCAAAGACGTAGAGCATCAGCAGGCTGACCACGAACTGCGGGGCAGAGACGGTGACGAACGAGGCCATCATCAGCGCTTGATCGCCCGCCCGCCCGCGCAGAAGCGCCGCCGTGATCCCCATGCCGAGGCCGAGGATCAGCTCGCAGCCAATGGCACCTGCCATCAGGAGAAGCGTGGCGGGAAGGCGCGCGGCGATCAGCGCGGATACTTCGGTTTTTTGCAGGTAGCTGCGCCCCATGTCGCCCTGCACGAGCCCGCCGAGGTAGCGACCGTATTGCACGATGAAGGGCCGGTCGAGGCCAAGCTCTGTGCGGATGTTTTCCACCGTCTGCGGTGTGGCGGAGCGGCCCGCGATCTGGCGAACGGGGTCTGCGGGCAGGACGAAGAGAAGAAAGAAGGTAATGAAGCTGACGCCGAGGAGGATCAGCCCCGATTGCAGGAGACGGCGGAACAGGACCGCGGCCATCAGTCGCGCCCCCTTTGCGTGGGGTCCATCACGTCGCGCAGCGCGTCGCCGACCAGATTGAACGCCAGTGCCAGCGCAAGGATCGCGGCCCCGGGCAGGAACACCAGCCACGGCGCCGACTGAAAATAGGTCTGGTTCTCGAAGACGATGTTGCCCCAGCTTGGGGTCGGCGGCTGCACGCCCACGCCAAGGAAACTGAGGGTTGCTTCAAGCAGAACCGAGGTCGAGATGCCGAGCGTGCCCCAGACGATGATCGTGGGCAGCAGATGCGGCAGGATATGGTGAAAGAGAATGCGCCCCGTGCCCGCGCCAAGTGTGCGTTCGGCGGCGATGAAATCCCGTTCGGCCAGCGAGGTTGTTTCGGTGTAGATGACCCGCGCCACCTGCGCCCAGTTGACCAAAGCGATGACCATGGCCACGATCCACAGCGAGGGCGAGAGGATTGCGGCGAGGCAAATCGCCAGCAAGAGCGCCGGAAACGCCATCATCAGATCCGTGAACCGCATCAGCGTGCTGCCGATCCAGCCACGGAAATACCCGGCCGTAAGGCCAACCATCGTGCCGATCACCAACGCGATGCCATTCGCCACGATCCCGATCAGCAGCGACGTGCGCGCGCCGTAAAGAAGGCGTGAAAAAAGATCGCGGCCCAACAGGTCAGTGCCCAGCAGATAGGCCCCGCCGGGCGGAAGGGGGGCGCCTTCAAGGGTCAGGCCGTCAAAGTGCTGGTCCTCGGGCGCGAAGGGCGCGAGCAAGGGTGCGAAGACAGCCCCGATGACCACAAGCGCGATCACGATCACCCCAAAGAGCGCCGCTTTGCGCCGCAAGAGCCGCGCAAGGGCGCCGTGGGGGCGCATGCCTTCAGCAGTGGCGGGGCGGAACATGAGCGTCCTTTCGTCCGGCGGGCAGCGCAAAGATGAGCGTGGTCAGGGGCATCTTCAGGCGATGAAAAACGGCGATCTTGATCCTTTCCAATGCGTTGCCCCCCTTGGCGCAGAAGCGGAAGGGTGGTTGGATTGCCTGTTGGTTAAGATGTGCCCGGTCCGCCAGGTGCGGCTTGACGGCACGGGAGGGCCGTAAAGGCGCGAACTTTTCCGTCAGGGCCACGGGAGCGCGTGCCGGACGGCGAACCGATGCGCAGGCCCCATCTTTGGCGCGCTGCCCGATTTCTTTGTGCGGCCTTTGACCCGGTCGGGCGCGGGGTCCGCAAGGCAAGGATGTAACAGACCGCAGCATCAGGACCGCAACAGGCTGGCCGGGCCAGCGATGCCGATGTCACCTGTCTCCAACGGATGATGGCAGGCAACAGTTCGCGCGGCCAGCGGGGTCAATTGCGGGCGCACCGATCGGCATATGTCGGTCACATGGGCGCAACGGGTTGAAAACTTGCAGCCTTTGGGTGGGGAAAGCGGGCTTGGGATTTCGCCCTGCAGCACGATGCGCCCATTGCGACCGGGATCCATCCTTGGCACGGGGATCGCCGATATGAGCGCCTTTGTGTAAGGGTGCGCGGGCCGGTCGAACACCGCCTCGACCGGGCCGGTTTCGACGATTGACCCCAGATACATGATCGCAACCCGGTCCGACACCTGCCTCACCACGCCGAGATCGTGCGCGATGAAGAGATAGGTCAGCGACAAGCGTTCCTTCAGGTCGGCAAAGAGGTTCACGATCTGCGCCTGCACCGACACGTCGAGCGCCGAGACAGGCTCATCCGCCACGATGAGGTCAGGCTCCATCGCCAAGGCGCGCGCGATGCCGATGCGCTGTCGCTGGCCGCCGGAAAACTCATGCGGAAAGCGGTCGAGGTAGGCGGTGGGAAGGCCTACAAGATCCATCAACTCGTCCAGCCGCCGGGCCACCCGATCCGGCGGCACGATGCGGTGGACCATCAGCGGATCACCCAGAATATCGCGTACCCGGCGCTGCGGGTTCAGCGAGGATGACGGGTCCTGAAAGATCATCTGCACTTTTCGCCGGAAGGGGCGCAGCGCGGTGGTGCCAAGGCTTGTGATATCCTGCGTCCCGTAGCGCAAGGCGCCGCCGGAAATATCGTAAAGCCGGGTCAGGCAGCGGCCGAGTGTGGATTTGCCCGACCCGCTTTCCCCCACCAGCCCCAGCGTTTCACCCTTCATGATCCGCAGGTCGATGCCGTCGACGGCGTGGAGGGTGCGGCCACTGCCGGGCAGGATTGTGCGCCCGACGGTGAAGGATTTGCGCAGGCCCACAGCCTCCATCAGCGGGGCGGGCGTCATGCGGGCACCAGGGCAGGGGGGCGGGCGGTGATGCGCTGTTCTGCCGAGAGATGGCACAGGGCAAGGTGGTCTGCTGTGCCGATCCGGGGCGGTTCGGTGCTGCAAATGGGCATGCGTGCCGGGCAGCGGGGGGCAAAGGCGCAGCCCGCAGGCACCCGGCCCACCATCGGCGGCGCACCGGGGATCGACGGCAGGCGGCGGGGGCGTGCGCCGGTCAGGGGCGGGATCGAGCCCAGAAGGCCCCAGGTGTAGGGGTGCAGCGGATCGTTGAAGACCGCCGCCGCCGGGCCGCTTTCGACGACGCGGCCTGCGTACATCACCACCACCTTGTCGGCCATCTCGGCCACCACGCCCATATCGTGGGTGATGAGCACGATGGCCGAACCAAAGTCGGTCCGCAGCTTGCGCAGCAGATCCAGCACCTGTGCCTGCACGGTGGTATCGAGCGCGGTCGTCGGCTCGTCGGCGATCAGGAGGGCAGGGTTGCACGACACTGCCATTGCGATGACCGCCCGCTGGCGCATGCCGCCCGACAGCTGATGTGGATAGCGTTTGGCGGTATCCGCGGGGGCGAAGATGCCCACATCGGCCAAAAGCTGCACCGCCCGCGCCCGCGCTGCCTTGGCGGACACAGCCTCGTGCGCCCGGATCTGTTCGGTGATCTGGTCACCGATGCTGTAGACAGGGGTCAGCGCGGTCATCGGATCCTGACTGATGAAGGCGATGTCGCGGCCCCTGAGTGCCCGCATCTGGCGGGCGGGCAAGTCAAGCAGGGATTGGCCCCGAAACGTGACCGCACCGCCGACGGTCGTGTTGCGCGGGTCATGCAGGCCCAGCACTGACAAGAGCGACAGGGATTTGCCCGAGCCGCTTTCACCGACCACCGACACGATCTCACCCGCCGCGACGGTGAAGGATACATCCTGCACCGCCGTCACCGGGCCGCCTTCGGTGGCGAAGCGGACGCTGAGGTTGCGCACGTCCAGAAGTGGCGCGGTCATGCCCGCATCCTGGGGTCGATGGCGGCGTAGAGCAGGTCAACGACGGCGTTCGCCGCCACCACGAAGAACGAGGCATACATCACGGTGGCAAGGATCACCGGCAGATCGAGGTTCTGCAGCGACTGATAGGTCAAACGCCCGACGCCGTTGATGCCGAACACCACCTCGGTCAAGAGCGCTGCCCCGCCGACCAGCGCCCCGAAATCGAGGCCGAACATCGTGACGAACGGCAAGAGCGAGGTGCGGAAAGCGTGACGGATCAGCACCCGCCCCTCGGACAGGCCTTTGGCGCGGGCGGTGCGGATGAAATCTTCGGAGTAGGCCTCGATCACGTTGGCGCGCAGGACGCGGGCGTAGATGCCGATGTAGAGGACGGCGAGTGTAAGCCACGGGATCACCAGCGCCTTGGCCCAGCCGACGGGATCTTCCGTCAGCGGCACATAGCCAAGGCCCGGCACCCAGGAAAAGAGCCAGGTGTCGTGGAAGCGGCTTTGGCTGAGAAGGTTCATCACCTCGCCCAGCCAGAAGACGGGCATCGAGATGCCGATCAGCGCCACGATCATCAACCCCCGGTCGACCCAACTGTCGCGCATCGCCGCCGCCGTCAGCCCGACAGCGATGCCGCCGATTACCCACAGGACCGCCGCTCCGATGACGAGCGAAAGTGTGGCGGGCATGGCGTCCAGCACCTGGGGGATCACCTTCTGCCCCCGGTTGACGAAGGAGGTGAGGTCACGGGTGATGAAAAGCCGCTTCATCAGCAGTGCGTATTGCACGGGCAAGGGCCGGTCGAAGCCGAAGTCGTGGCGGATTTGCGCCACCGTCTCGGGTGCTGCATTGCGCCCGGCGATGCGGGCCGCCGGGTCCGAACCGGGGGTGGCGAAGAAGATCAGGAATACCAGAACCGAGATGCCGAACATCACGAAGGCCATCTGGATCAGGCGTTGCAGGATGGTGGCGATCATGCGCGTCCCCTCATCCCAGCTTGAAACGCGGATCGAGCGCATCGCGCAGGCAATCACCCAGCACGTTCAGCGCAAGCACCGTCAGGACGATGGCGATCCCCGGTGCAAGGGCGACGGTGGGGCGGGAATAGAGCAATGACTGACCATCCTGAATGATCGTTCCCCAGCTTGCATCGGGCGGCTGCACCCCGATCGACAGGAACGAGAGCGCGGATTCCGTGACAATCGACAGGGCAAGGAGGATCGGCACGAAGACGATCAGGGTGGGGATCACGTTGGGCAGGATATCCCGCGTCAGTATGCGGCTTACGGGCATGCCAAGGCCGATGGAGGCCAGGACGAACTCGCTTTGCCGCAGGGTCAGAACCTTTGACCGGACGGGCCGGGCGACGTAGGGCACGTAGATGACCCCGATGATGCCGATGGGCAGGATCAGGCTGCCCGAGGTGATGGTCACGGGGCCAAGGGTAAAGCTGCTGTTCAGAAGGACAATCGAAAGCGAGATGGCCAGCAGATAGACCGGGAAGGCCCAGAGGACGTCAAGAATGCGGCTGAGCACCATGTCCACCACGCCGCCTGCAAACCCCGCGACGATCCCGACGAAGGCGGCAAGCACAAGGCAGATCGCGGTCGCCGATGCCGCGATGAACAGCGAATTGCGACCGCCATAGAGGAGCCGCGCCGCGACGTCGCGGCCTTGGGTATCGGCCCCCAGCATGTAGGCGGTGCCCCATGTCGGCCCGATGGGCGTTACCCCAAGGCCAAGTCCGGTGGTCGAAGGCTGCATGACGGGAACCCGCTTGCCCTCGACCATGATCTTGCCGCCAAGGTTCGACCGGAACGGATCGCTGCCCGCCAGCCCCGCGTAAAGCGGGGCAAGCGCGCACGCCAGAACGATCAGCGCGAGGATCAGCGCTGACACAATTGCCGCCCGGCTTCGCCGCAGGCGCCGCAGGGCGGTTGCCCAAGGGCCGCGCCCGTCCTTGTTTTCGGGCACGGCGGCCGGCATTTCAGACGACGCAGGCGCCGCGTCCGTCATGCGCTTATTGAACCCACGACAGCGCCATCACCCACTGAAACTGGTTCGAGAAGGTGAAGTTCTGCACCCGTTTGGACAGGAAATCGACGTGCTTTGGCGTAAAGAGCGGTGCCATTGGTGCCGCATCCATCATCGCCCGGTCGATCTTGGCCCATTCGACATTAGCCCCTTCGGGATCGGTTACCGCCTGCGCCATGGCCGCCTGCATCCGGGCGTCGATGTCCTTGTCGCAAAAGCCCGCGATGTTGACCGAGGAATCCGATCCCGGATGGAACGAGGCGCAGGACAAGAGCACGTTCAGGAAGTTCGAGGCTGCGGGGTAGTCCTGATACCACTGCGATACGCTGATCTGCACGTTGTTGTTGGTGTTCTGGATATAGGTGAACTGGATGTTCGCCGAGATCGCCTTGACCGAGGCGTCATAGCCCAGATCGCTGAGGACCGAGGCAAGATAGGTGCCGACCTCGCGGCTGACGGCTGTATCGTCGCTGATCACCGTGACGGTCTGGCCCTTGGTGCCAGATTCCTCGACCAGTGCTTTGGCCTTTTCAAGGTCAGGTGCGCTCCACACCGTGCCGGGGTCTGTTGTATAGGTGCAAAAGTCCTCATGCCCGGGAAAACCGGGCGGCAGGATCTGGCATACCGGTTGCGCCAGCACCTGGCCTCCGAAGATGCCGACCAGTGCATCGCGGTCGATGGCGTAGTTCAGCGCCTGGCGCACCCGCACGTCGTTGAAGGGCGCGAGATTGACGTTCATCGGCGCATACCAGAACGCGGTCAGCGGGTTCACGTGGACCTGATCGGCATAATTCGTGCCGATCTCGGCCAGACGGTCGGTGGGCGGCTGGTCGAACATCCAGTCGGCCTGCCCGTTCTGCACCGCAGTCACCTCGCCCTCATCCGTCAGCCCGAAGCCGAATTCGATGCTGTCGACGAAGCCGTCGGGCTGGGCCTTCTCGCTCCATTCGGTGAAGTTGGGGTTGCGCACCATCACCAGCGATTCATTGGGGTTGTAGGTGGTGAACATGTAGGCACCGGTGCCTGCAATGGGTGCCACGCCCACATCGGTCGTCGGCGCCTCGGCGGGCAGGATCGAGGCATGGGGGACGGCGATCTTGAAAAAGAACTCCGGGTCTGGGGCTACGAGATTGATCGTCACCGTGCCTGCGGCCGCGTCGCTGATCACTCCGCCGTCCAGCGTGCAGGTGGCGGGGTCGGCGATGCAGGCATCGGCGCCCACGATGCCGTTGTAGAAGGTGCCGGAGGTTGGGGAGGAGACCTTGAAGATGCGCTGAAATGACGCCACTACATCATCGACGCCCAGATCGGTGCCGTCCGAGAACTTGATGCCCGACCGCAACTTGAAGACATAGGTCTTGCCGTCGTTTGTGGCCTCCGGGATGGCTTCGGCCAGATCGGGTACCAGAACGGTGCCGTCGATCCCGTCGCCCTTCTGGAAGGCCACCAGCCCGTCATAGACCGACTGATAAAGCTGCCAGTATTGCAGCGTGTAATTGACATGCGGGTCGATGGTGCCGCCCGCGGCGCGGGCCACCAGCTTCAGCGTTCCGCCGCGATGCGCGGCCATCAGTTCCGCACGCGATTGCGCCGAGACGAGGCTGGTCGTGGAAGCCAAGGTTAGGCCCGCGGCCAGTAAGGTGACAAGCGTCTTGCCGTTCATGGTGTTCTCCTGTCGGTTCATGGGTCGGGCCCGTTACCGGCCCGTTTCAGTCAAGAAGGTGCTGACGGCGGCCAGACAGGCCTCTTTCTCTTCGACATGCGGCATGTGGCTGCTGTGCTGGAAAATCTGCCAGCGCACGTCGGGGATCTTGTCTGCATAGGGCTGCACGGTCGCCCGTGTCGCCTCGTCATATTCGCCAGAGATCAGGAAGGTCGGCACGTTGATCGCGGGCAGGCGGTCGATGATCGTCCAGTGTTTCAGCGAGCCTATGACGTGAAACTCGCTTGGCCCGTTCATCGTGTGATAGACGGTCGGATCGGTCGCGATCGCCTCAAACGTGCGCACCACTTCGGGCGGCATGGGCTGCACCCGGCAGACGTGTCGGGCATAGAACGTGTCGGACGCGGCCACATAGTCGGGGTGGTCGGTCGTCCCCTCGGCCTCGTGTTTCGTCAGCGCCGCCTGCACATCTGCGGGAAGTTCTGATTTCAGCCGGTTCGCTTCGCGCACCCACAGTTCCATCGAGGCAGGCGAATCCGCGATCACCAGCGAGATGAGCCCCTTGGGACGACGCACGGCAAACTCGGCCCCCAGCATCCCGCCCCACGACTGGCCAAGGATGTGATAGCCGCCGCGTACCCCCAGATGGTCGATCAGGTTTTCCAACTCGGCGATGAAGAAATCGACCGTCCAGAAATCGGCGCCCTTGTCGCGCAGATGGGTCGACCGGCCATTGCCGATCTGATCGTACAGAATGACCGGGCGGCCGGTGTCGGCGATATCGCCGAAGGCCAGCACATAGTCATGCGTACAACCGGGCCCGCCATGCAGCACGATGAGCGGGGCCTTATCGCCCCCGAGCGCACCCCGCAGCATGTACCACGTCGCATAGTCCCCAAAGGGCGCAATTCCCTCTTTGGTCGGCATGCCCCCACCCCCCGGTCTTTCGGTTTGTCATATCGGAGCATGACGCTGACGCCGGGAAATTCAAGGTAGCTGCGTCATTTTCGTGGGTGCGGTGGCGAATTACCGCGAAACCGTTCAGAAATTACGCAGACGCAAACACGGTAGGCGGCCAAGTGTTCTGAGGGGGTGGATCAATTCCCGCCTATCCTTGGCCCGGCATGATCAGAACGGCGTCCGCATCGGCATGCAGGTCATCGCCCGGACGCAGGATGCAACCGCCAAAACCCAGCACCGTATCGCGCGCAAAGCCACCCCGGCCGGGCGCTTCCGCCCGACGCGCGGTGACGGCAAGGGCGCGCACCCCAAGGGCCATCGCGTCGATCGCGGCGCTGTCGCGGATCGCGCCGTTCAGCACCACCCCGGCCCAGCCGTTGGTGACGGCCAGCCCCGCCAACCGATCACCCATCAGCCCGATCCGGGGCGAGCCTTGCCCGTCGACCACCAGCACCCGCCCGTTACCCGGCTCACCCAGGGCCGCGAGCACGGGCCGGTGATCCTCGAACAGAACAAGGGTGCTGACCTTGCCCTCAAAACTTCGGCTTTGGCCGAAGATCAGCCATGGCAGGTTGATGACTTGCGCCACATCGGGATGTGCGTCGTTCAGGTCTGCGGTCGAAATGTTCATGCCAGAAGCACCGCGACCTTGGCCGTGAGGTCGGCGACATAAGGGGCAGGGTCGAGCGGGCCCCCGGTTACCCGCTGCAACGTCTCGGTGGGCGTTGACGCGCGGCCATGAACCCACACGTTGTCACCAAGCCAGCGGTGCAGCGGTGCGTATTCGCCGACCTCAAGGCCTGCGGCGATGGCAGGATCGCGCGATGCCACGGCGTAAAGCTGCGACGACATGATGTTGCCAATCGTATAGGTCGGGAAAGACCCGACGTAGCCATGGCTCCAATGCACGTCCTGCAAGACGCCTTGCCGGTCGTCGGGCACGGTGATGCCCAGATAATCGCGCATCTTTTCGGCCCAGAGGCCCGGCAGATCGTCCACCCCGATGTCGCCCGTCATCAACCCTGCCTCGATCTCTGACCGCAGGATGATGTGCATGTCATAGGTCAATTCGTCCGCCTCGACGCGGATGGTGCTGGGGCGCACGGCGTTGACAGCACGCCAGAAATCATCCTCGGTCACATCGGCTAGCTGATCGGGGAAGCTGTCGCGCAATGCGCCATAGTGCAGCCCCCAGAAGGCCCGTGACCGGCCCACCCGGTTTTCCCACAGGCGCGACTGGGATTCGTGCATCCCGAAACTGGCCCCGCCGACAGCATAAAGGTTCGACAGGTCGGTGGCAAAGACCGTGCGGCTGTAGGCGGGATTGACGCCCTGTTCGTACATCCCGTGCCCCGCCTCGTGCCACAGTGCGAACAATCCGCCCGGCAACCACGTCTCGCGAAAGCGCGAGGTGATGCGCACGTCATCGCGGGTAAAGCTGATCTCGAACGGATGCACGGTGTCGTCCAGCCGGCCGTAGTGCAGGTCGTACCCCATCTTCTGCGCCATCCGGAGCCCGAACTCGCGTTGTGCGGCAACGGGGTAGGGCCGGGTCAGAATATCGGCGCGCGGCTGCGGCCCATCGGCAGCGGCGCGGATCAGGGGGATCAGCGCGGTTTTCAAACGGGCATAAAGATCGGTCAGCCGGGCGTAGGTCATTCCCGGTTCATAAAGCTGCACCATCGCATCATAGGGATGCCCGCCCGTGCCGATGGCCCCGGCAATCTCGCGTTGCAGGCCGATCATCCGTTTCAGCACCGGGGCATAGCCTGCAAAATCATTGTCGGCCCGCGCCGCCACCCAAGCCGCATTGGCGTGGGTCTTGAGCGAGGCCATTTCGGATATGATCCGGGCCGGGATCTTGCGCAGCACGTCGATCTCGGCCCGGGCCCGGGCGATGGCGCGCGCCTGAAGGGGGCTGTCGGGCTGCACACGGTCCATCAGTTCGGCCAGTGCGGGGTCGGTTGCCATGCCGCGCGCGATATCGGTCAGCGTGGCGATCTGGTGGGCGCGGGCCCCCACGCCCCCGGCGGGCATCACGGTGCGGCTGTCCCAGTTCAGCAGGTTCAGCGTGCAAAGCACATCGTTGATACGGGAGATGGCGGTTGCAAAGGTGGCATAGCTCATGTGGAGGCTTTCGCTGGAAAGGTATCAAGGTGACATGCGGCCAGATGCCCGTCGCCGCGGGGTCGCAGAGCGGGGACATCGGTACGGCAACGATCAAAGGCGAAGGGGCAGCGGGTGTGAAAGAGACACCCTTTGGGCAGGTTGATCGGGCTTGGCAACTCGCCCCGTGCGGCCACGGTGCGGGTGCGCCGGGTGGGGTCGACCCCAGGGGCAGCGCGCAGCAGGGCGTCGGTGTAGGGGTGCCGGGGTGCTGCAAACAATGCAGCAGCGGGGCCGATTTCCACTACCTTGCCCAGATACATCACGGCCACCCGGTGCGAGATGTGCCGCACGAGGCGCAGGTCATGGGCCACGAACACGACCGTCAGATGCAGCCGCTCTTGCAACTCGAGCAAGAGATTGACCACCTGAGCCTGCACCGACACATCAAGCGCCGACACGAGTTCATCGGCCACCAGCACCTCGGGCTCCACCGACAGTGCGCGGGCGATGCCGATGCGCTGGCGCTGGCCACCGGAAAATTCGTGGGGGTATTTGTCGGCGGCATCGGGGGGCAGGCGGACAAGGCTCAAAAGCTCGTCGATCCGTGAGGCGATTTCGCCTTTGGGCCGCATGGCGTGGACGGTCAAAGCCTCGGACAGGATCTGGCGGACGGTCATGCGGGGGTTGAGCGAGGAATAGGGGTCTTGAAAGATCATCTGGACGCGGCGGTTGAAGGCGCGGCGCGCAGGGCCAGACAGGCTGGCGATATCCGTCCCCTCGAACCGCACCTGCCCGCCGTCGCAATCGTGCAACCGGACAAGGCAGCGGGCCAGCGTGGACTTGCCGCAACCGGACTCGCCGACGATCCCAAGCGTTTCGCCTTTCACCACGTCCAGGCTGACCCCGTTCAACGCATGGACCGCCAGCGCAGGCTGGCCACGCAGCCGCGCCACCACCGACTGTCCCACGGCAAACCGTTTGGTGATGTCAGTGGTGGAGAGGATGATATCAGTCATGCGGCGGGCGATCCTGCGGCGCGCACGGCGTCTGCATGGTTGCAAGCAACAGCACGGTCGGGGCCAATCGCGGCAAGCACTGGGCGGCTGGCCCGGCAGAGGTCGGACGCAAAGCTGCAGCGAGGGTGAAAGGCGCAGCCATCGGGAATGGCTGCAAGACCCGGCGGCGTGCCCTCGATCGACAGAAGCGGGGTGCGTTCGGTGCCGGCGCGCGGGATCGAGCCCAGAAGCCCGCGCGTGTAGGCGTGCATCGGGCCGCGAAACACCTCGGCCACCGTGCCGGTTTCCACGATCCGCCCGGCGTACATCACCGCCATCCTGTCGCAGGTCGCCGCCACCACGCCCAGATCATGGGTGACGAACACTACGCTCATACCCAACTCATCGCGCAGGTCCAGAAGCAGGTTCAGGATCTGGTCCTGAATGGTCACGTCGAGCGCCGTCGTGGGTTCATCCGCCAGCAGCAAGCGGGGGTTCGACGCCAATGCGATGGCAATCATCGCCCGCTGCCGCATGCCGCCGGAAAACTGGTGCGGGTATTCGTCGAGCCGCCGGGCGGCATCCGGGATGCCGACCATATCCAGCAGTTCGCGTGCGCGTGCGGCCCGCGCGGCCGCGTTCAGATCGGTATGCGCACGCAGGTTTTCGGTGATCTGCACGCGGATCGGCAAGACCGGGTTCAAGGCCGTCATCGGTTCCTGAAAGATCATCGAGATCTGGCCGCCGCGCACGCCCCGCAAGGCTGCATCGGGCATGCCCACCAGATCCCGCCCCTGCCACAGCACCACGCCGTCAACGCTGGCCCCGGTCGGCAAGAGCCGGGTCAGCGAGCGCAGCGTGACGCTCTTGCCCGATCCGCTTTCGCCGACCAGACCGAAAATCTCGCCCGGGCGGACGTCAAAGCTGACCTCGTCCACCGCAGTCAGAAGGCCGCGCGGTGTTTGAAAGCGGGTGGTCAGCTTTTGCACCGACAGCACGGCATCCTTCATTTGCGCGCCCGCATCACTTCGGCCAGGCCATCGCCCAAGAGGGAAAAGCCAAGGCCGGTCAGGATGATGAAGATCCCCGGAAAGACGCTGATCCACCAGGCGGTCGTCATGAAGTTCTTGCCGTCGGCAATCTGCACGCCCCATTCGGCGGCCGGCGGCTGCGCGCCGAGGCCAAGATAGCCAAGCGATGACCCCAGGAGGATCGCCAGTGCCATGTCGGTCATCCAGTAGACCACCGCCGGGGTGATCGCATTGGGCAGAAGATGGCGGAAGATGATCCGCAGGTGCGTGTAGCCCATGGCCCGCCCGGCATCGGCGTAGTCCAGCCGTTTCTGGACCTTGATCTCTGCCGCGATGATCCGGGCGTAGAACACCCAGCCGACCACGCTGACCGCGATATACATGTTGATCAGGCCCGGCCCCAGCACCGATACGATGGCGATGACGAGGACCAGAAAGGGAAAGGTGATGATGGCATCCACCAAGCGCCCGAACAGCGCCTCGGTCCGGCCCCCGACATAGCCGACGACAGCGCCCACGATGGTGCCGAAGACAAAGGCAAAGACGGTCGCGAAAATCGCGATCTGCATGTCGATGCGGTAGGCATGGATGATCCGGCTGAGCACGTCACGGCCGAAATTATCGGTGCCGAAGGGGTGCGCAAGGCTGGGCGCCTGACTGAGCGCGCCGTAGTCGAAGGCAATCGGATCATAGGGTGCAAAGGCGGAGGGGAAGATTGCAAGGATCATGCTGACCCCGAGGATGGCCCCGCCAAGGATCAGCGGTCGCGGCAACCGCACGCGCGCCGCCGCCATCAGCGGGCGACCCGCGGGTCAAGCCAGGCTTGCAACAGGTCGGTCAGAAGGAAGGTGATCGACACGAGCACCGCCAGCGCCAGCGTCAGCCCCTGCACCACCGGATAGTCGCGGCCATAGATGCTGTCGATCATCAGGCGCCCTGCGCCGGGGATGGCGAACACCGTCTCGGTGATCACCGCCCCGCCCAAGAGCGTGCCGATAGAGAGACCGAAGAGCGTGACGGTCGAAATCAGCGCATTGCGCAGAACATGCCGGATCAGGATCAGCCGGGGGGCCAGCCCCTTGGCGCGCGCGAAGCTGACGTATTCTGCATCCACCACCCCGATGATCGCGGCGCGCAGGTTGCGCATCAACACCGCAGACAGGCTGAGTGCGAGTGTGGTGGCGGGAAGGATCAGGTGGTAAAGGCGGTCGAGGAACGTCTCGCCGTATCCGCCGACCGGAAACCAGTGCAGCTTGGCGCCGAAGACAGTCAGCAGGATCAGCCCGAGATAGAACACCGGCATCGACAGGCCGATCTGAAAGCCGCCACGGATGGCATTGTCGGCCAACTGATCACGGCGCAGGGCGGCGACGAACGCGAGGGGCACGGCAAGGCAGAGCGCGATCAACGCCGCGAGCGCCGTCAAGGCCACCGTGACCGGCAGCCGCTGCACGATGAGCTCTGTCACGGGGCGTTTCAGAACGATCGAATTGCCGAGATCAGCGGTAAACACCGATTTGACGAACAGCCAGAATTGCACAGGGATTGACCGGTCGATACCAAGCTGGCGGTTGATCCGATCGATATCGGCATCGGTGCCCCTGTCGCCAAGAATGGCGCTGGTCGGGTCGCCCGGCAGCAGGCGTACCAGCACGAACACCACGATCAGAATGAAGATCAGCGTGGGGATCAGCTGCAACAGGCGTCGGGCGATGAACTCGGACAGGGGCAAGGGGCGCGCCTTCGGATCAGGTGGCTGCGGGGGTGGTCATTAAAAAAGGGGCGGCGGAATGCACCCGCCGCCCCTTCAAAGACAAGGGTACTATTTTTCCAGCCAGGCCGCGCGGAAAATGTTGTTGCCCAGTGGGATCTGGCTGAACCCCTGCACCTTCTTGCTGAGAGCGACGGGATAGGGCGTCTCGAAGAGCGGCAGGGTTGGGCCTTCCGCGTTGAAGATGTCCTGAATGCGGGCGTATTGCTCGGCGCGCTTGGCCGCGTCCGTCTCGCTTTGCGAGGCTTCGAAGAGCTTGTCGGCCTCTTCGTTCTTCCAGCCCGAATGCAGTGCGTCGATGGTGGGAGAGTAGGCGAAGTACGAGGTGATCTCGGACGGATCGGCGATATCGTCGGTCCAGGCGGCGGTGCGCATCTCGAACGTGCCTGCCCGGTACTGGGCCGTGCGGGTGGCGTTGTCGACTTGCTTGATCTCAAGCTTCACACCCACGGCGGCCCACATCTGTTGCAATGCCGTGGTGATCCCGGCGTCATCCTGATTGCCGGCAAGGGCAAGGATCGAGGTCGAGAAACCATCTGCAAAGCCCGCTTCGGCCATGAGCGCCTTGGCCTTGTCAAGATCATAGGGATAAAGCGGCGCCTTGCCCGATTGCAGCGGCGTTGCGGCCGACATGAACGAGGTCATTGGCGTGCCAACGCCCTGGGTCACGATCTGGATGATCGCCTCCTTGTTCGTGGCATAGTTCAGCGCTTCCCGAACCTTCGCGTTCGACAGGGGGTTGTCCTTGCCTTCAATCTGGGGCCGGACGTTGAAGGTGATGTAGTTCACTTTGGTCGACGGGTAGAGTTCCATCGCGATCCCGTCAGCGGCCTGAAGTTCGGCGACGCGGGCAAAGGGGATGAACTCGGCGCCGTCAAGCTCGCCCGATTGCAGACGCAGGATGCGCGTGGCGTCATCGGGGATGATCTCGAACGTGACACCATCGAGGTAGGGCAGGGGCTGCCCGTCTTCGCCCATGTCCCAATAGTGGGGGTTCTTGACCAGCTTCATCAACGTGCCCCGTTCCCAGCTTTCCAGCACGAAGGGGCCAGATCCCACGGGCTTGGCCGAAAACGCCTCGGCCTTTTCGGTGTCGGTGGTGCCGGCAGCAGCCTCGAAGGCGGCCTTGGGCATGATGGCGGTATTGAACACGCTCAGGGCCGGGATGATCGCCGGATCGGGACGGTTCAGCTTGATCACCACCGTCTTGGCGTCAGGGCTTTCGATACCCGCGATTGAACTGATCAGAAACCCCCAGATGCCGTTGTCAGGGGTGGAGGCGCGGCCAAGCGAGAAGATAACATCGTCAGGCGTGATCGGCGAGCCGTCCGAG
Source organism: Rhodobacterales bacterium (assembly GCA_038251625.1). GTDB lineage: Bacteria > Pseudomonadota > Alphaproteobacteria > Rhodobacterales > Rhodobacteraceae > JBBQXK01. Next base: position 61,668 of record JBBSBE010000004.1, on the reverse strand, counting down.
AACTTGATTCCGTCCCGCAGGGTCAGCGTCACGCTCAACCCGTCGTCGGCAAGCTTGTAGTCGGATGCAAGGCCGGGCTGAACGCCCTTTCCGTCATCGGTCGGCAGCAACAGGGTGTCGTACATGTTCGACAGGATCCAGATATCGACGTTGGCGTCGTTCAGCACCGGATCGAGGAACAGACTGTCGGCATAACGCCCATAGGTCATCACCCCACCGCGTTCGACGGCCAGCGACGACACGGTGCTGCCCAAGAGCAGGGCGACCGACAGGGCGGCGGCAGAGAACAATTTCATCTTCATCCCTCCATGGTGTTCAAGCGTTATAATTCATCGAAGCGTTCCATGGCATCTGATACAAGTCAACAGTACAGTTCGGGGTGAATTTTGCTGGAAATAGCGCGAAAATGATGAAATGCTCAGCATGTGCGGTGCGAACCATACTAGATGATTGGGACATAGAGGCAGGCTTGCATGAAGGTAACGGTTAATCGGGCGCTGGCGATTTCGATCCACCAGCAACTGAAAGGTGCAATCGAACACGAAATTTCTTTCGGTCGGCTTGAGGTGGGCGCGTCGCTGCCTTCGGTGCGCGATCTGGCGGAACGGACAGGGGTGGCCCCCATGACCGTCAGCAAGGTCTATGCCGACCTCAAGGCCGCCGGGCTGATCGAGGGCAAGTCCGGTTCGGGCACCTATGTGGCGGAATCGGCGCTGGCCCGGTTGGCGTCGCGCGCCGACGCGATCGAGTTGCGCAACGCGATCGACACGGCCATCGAAAAGGGGCTGGCGATGGGTCTTGATCTGGCCGACGTGGTGACCTTGATGGCTGCTCGGGCGGGTCAGCGTGGCGAGGCGGGGGCCTGCCATGACATCGTGCTTGTCGGATTGTTCGACGCCGCGACGCGAAGCTATGCCGCCCATGTGCAGGATCAACTTGGTGCGCGGGCGTCCGTGACGCCGGTGACGTTCGATGCGATAGAAGCGGATGCCGAGACGCTGGCCCGGGTGGCGGGGGCCGATCTGGTGCTGACTTTCTCGACCCTGCAGGACCGTCTGCCCCGGATGGTGCCGCGTGACAGGATCGTGTCGCTGCGCTTCATCCCGTCCGAACCGACGCGGCTGGCGCTGGCCTCGTTGAACCCTCTGGCGCATGTGCTGGTGGTGTCGCGCTTTGCTGATTTCCTGCCGGTGCTGGATCTTGGCGTGCGGCGGTTTGCGGCGCATGTGCAATCGGTGCGGCTGGCCAATCTGGATGACCCCGATCTGCCCGGCATCGTGGCACAGGCCGATGTGGTGGTGATGTCCACCGGCGCCGATGCAGTTGTTGCCATGGTGCGGCCCGAAACCCGCGTGCTGGAATACCGCCACATCCCCGACCCCGGTGACATCGACCGGTTGGTGCTGCCCATTCTCAACCGGGCCGCAGGGCCACAGGTGATGACCCGAAAGGAAGCGTCGTGAAGATCTCCGAGATGAACTGGGGTCAGGTCGATGCCTATCTGAAGGGCAATGATCTGGCCGTGCTGCCCCTTGGCAGCACCGAGCAGCATGCAGGGCTGTCGCTGTCGGTCGACTCGATCCTTGCCGAGAAGATGGCGCTGGATGCGGCGGGCCCTTTGGGCCTGCCGGTGTTTCCGGTGCTGGCTTACGGCGTGACGCCCTATTTCCTTGCCTATCCCGGGTCTGTCAGCCTACGGGTGGAAACCTATGTGGCGCTGGTGCGCGACATTCTGGATTCGCTTTATGCCCAGGGGTTTCGCCGCGTGTTCATCGTGAACGGCCATGGCGGTAACAGCCCGGCCGCCTCTCTTGCCATCGAATGGATGGCCGATCACCCCGATGCCTCCGTCCGGTTCCATAACTGGTGGAACGCGCCCAAGACGCTGGCAAAGGTGCAAGAAACGGATCCTGTCGCGAGCCATGCAAGCTGGATGGAAAACTTCCCCTGGACGCGCCTTGCCGACGTGGTGCTGCCGAGCCAGCAAAAGCCGATGATCGACTTTGACCGGATGCGCGCCATGCCGCCCGCCGCCGTGCGCGCCTATCTGGGGGACGGCAATTTCGGCGGCTATTATGAGCGTCCCGACCCCGAGATGCAGTCGATCTGGGATGTGGGTGTGGCCGAAACCCGCAGCCTGATGCAGGGGCCGTGGTCTTGAGCGAGCCGGACGACGCGATCTTGATCTGGGGCGCAGGGGCCATCGGCGGCACCCTTGGGGCAGCCTTTCTGCGGGCTGGGCACAAGGTGGTGTTCGTCGACAACGTCCCCGACCATGTGACCGCGATCAACAGGCAAGGCTTGCGGATCGACGGGCCGCTCTTTCAGGACACGGTCCATGCCCCCGCCTTTCTGCCCGCTGACCTGACCGGGCATTTCCGCCGCACGTTTCTGTGCGTCAAGGCGCTGCATACCGAAGACGCAATTGCCGCCATGGCCCCGCATGTGGCGCAGGATGGCTATGTCGTCTCGGCCCAGAACGGGCTGAACGAACTTGAAATTTCCCGGGTCGTGGGGGCGGGCCGCACCATCGGCTGCTTTGTCAATTTTGGCGCGGATTACCTTGAGCCGGGCGTGGTGCATTACTCTGGCAGGGGCGCGGTTGTTGTGGGCGAGCTTGACGGTGCCGCGACCGCGCGGATCGCCGCCCTGCATGCGCTGATGCTTGAATTTGCCCCGCATGCGATCCAGACCCCGAATATCTGGGGTTATCTGTGGGGCAAGCTGATCTACGGTGCGCTGCTCTTTGCGACGGCTCTTACAAACGACAGTATTGCCGATTGTCTGGAAAGCACGGACGCCCGCGACGTGCTGATCCGCCTGGGGCAGGAGGTGGGCGCAGTGGCCGCCGCGCAACGTGTGGCCACCGAGGCATTCGATGGCTTCGATCCCGCGGCGTTCCGCCCCGGTGCGCCGCGCACCGATCTGGACCGGTCCTTTGCCGACATGGTGGCGCACAACCGCCGCTCGGCCAAATCGCATTCGGGCATCTGGCGCGATCTCGCGATCCGCAAGCGCAAGACAGAGGCCGAGGCGCAGCTGGGCCCGATCATCGCGGCGGCTGCAAAAGTTGGTATCGCTGTGCCTTTGACCATGAAGGTCATCGGCATGATCCGGGAGATCGAGGCGGGGCGGCGCCCGCTCGATGGGGCGAACCTTGCGGAGCTAGCGACATGAACATCGACTTTGAGAACCAGCAAGTGCTGGTTACCGGTGCGGGGCATGGGATTGGCCGTGCCATTGCACTGGCCTTTGCCGCACGGGGGGCGCGGGTGCACGGATTTGACGTGAACGCCGAGGGTCTGGCCGAAACCGCGCGCCTGTGCCGCGGGGCCTGCACCGTCCATGTGGTCGATGTAGGTGACTGGAGTGCCGTGCAGGCGGCCATTGCCGCCCTGCCTGAGGGCATCGATGTGCTGGTCAACTGCGCCGGAGGCGTTCGGGGGCAGGTGGGCCGCCCGATCGAAGAGATTACCGCCGCCGACTGGCAAACCATTTTCGACGTAAACCTGTCGGGCAGCTTTTTCATGGCCCAGGCCGTGGCCCAGGCGATGAAGGCGCGTGGCAAGGGGCGGGTCATCAACATTTCCAGCGGCGCGGGGCGGACGATCAGCCTGACGGGTATTCAGGCCTATGCCAGTGCCAAGGCCGGGCAGATCGGGCTGACCCGGCAACTGGCGCATGAACTGGGGCCTTTCGGGATCACGGTGAACTGTGTTGCCCCCGGTTTTGTACGGTCAAACCCCACGACCGAGCGGCAGTGGGATGCGATGGGGACGGATGGTCAGGCGAAGCTGCTTGGCCAGATTGCGCTGCGTCGGCTGGGAACGCCCGACGACATCGCGAATGCGGTGCTGTTCTTTGCCAGCGATCTTGCAGGCTGGATCACCGGGGAATGCCTTGGCGTGGACGGCGGCAAATGACGGTTGAGGACTATCTGGCCGCGCATGAGGCCGAGGCGCTGCAGACCCTGCTTTCCTTCTGCCGCATCCCGTCGGTCAGCACCGATCCGGCCTTCAAGTCCGGGATTGAAGCGGCCGCCGCCTTCGTTGCGGATCGGTTGCGCAGCGCAGGCTTTCCGCTGGTCGAGATCGTGCCGACCGGCGGGCATCCGTGCGTGTTTGCCGAATGGATCGTCGATCCTGTGGCGCCGACCATTCTGATCTATGGCCATTACGACGTGCAACCCCCTGATCCCTTGGGCAAATGGCGCGTTCCGCCGTTCGATCCGGTGGTGGATCAGGACCGTGTCTGGGCGCGCGGGGCGTCGGATGACAAGGGGCCGATGCTGATCCCGATACTTGTGACGGCGGCCTATGCCGCGCTCGACGGCGCCCCCCCTTTGAACCTGAAAATGCTGATCGAGGGGGAAGAGGAATCCGGCTCGCCCCATTTCGAACCTACAGTGGCGGGCATGCGCGACAGGCTCGCATGCGATCTGGTGGTGTCGGCGGATGGTGCGATGTGGCGGGCCGATCTGCCCTCGGTCACGGTGGCCACGCGCGGAATGGCGGCACTGGAGGTAACGGTGACGGGGGCTGCGAAAGACCTGCACTCCGGGCGGCACGGTGGCACGGCGCCAAACCCGATCCGGGCGCTGGCGCGGATGCTGGCCACCCTGCACGATGACGCGGGCGATGTTGCCGTGCCCGGGTTCGACGACGGCGCGCGCCAGCCCGACCCGGCGATTTCCCGTGCCATCGACACGGTCGATTTTGATGCCGCCGGTTATTTTGCCAGTATCGGCGCGGATACCCCCGACCCCATGCCAAGCGGCGCGCAGCTGCTGAACCGGCAATGGCTGCGCCCGACGCTGGAGTTCAACGGAATTGCGGGTGGGTATCAGGGTGCTGGCACCAAAACCGTGATCCCGTCCGAGGCGTCGGTGAAGATCACCTGCCGACTGGTCGCGGGGCAGGACCCCGATCAGGTCAGGACGGCCATCGAGGCGCATCTGGCCGCCGTTCTGCCCCCGGGCTTTCGCTTGACCATCCATCGCCACGGCCCGGGCACGCATGCCTTCGCACTCGACCCCGCCCTGCCTGCGCTTGCGACCGCCGAGGGCGTGCTCGGCGAGGTTCTGGGGGCCGCGCCTTTGCGTGTTGCCATGGGGGCGACGGTGCCGATCGGCGATGTTTTCGCCCGGCAACTTGGCGTTGGCGCGATCTTCTTTTCCTTCGCGACATCGGACGAGGATTATCACGCCCCGAACGAATACTTCCGCCTGTCCAGCTTTCGCACGGGACAGATCGCATGGGCGCGCCTGTTGCAAAGACTGGCAGATGGCGGCCTTTGACAGCATCACCGACCTGACGCGCGCCTATGCCGAGGGCCGCACCACGCCGACAGAGGTTGTCCGGGCGGCCATTGCAGAGATCGCCCTGCTGAACCCAAGCCTGAATGCCTTTGCTGATCCGATGGCCGCAGCGGCCATGGAAGAGGCCGCCGAGATGACCATCCGGTTGGAGGCGGGCCAGGCCAGAGGTGCTCTCTTCGGCATTCCGGTCGCGATCAAGGACCTGATCGAGGTCGCGGGTGCGCCGACGGGCTATGGCTCAAAGGTCAGGCCGCCGCGCATGGCCATGACGGACGCCGTGCTGGTCGCGCGCCTGCGTACGGCTGGGGCGATCATTCTGGGCAAGACCAACCTCTTGGAATATGCCTACGGCATAGCCCACCCCGAGATTGGCCAGACCAACAACCCCCACGATCCGCAGCGCACCGCAGGCGGGTCGAGCGGTGGGTCGGCGGCTGCGGTGGCGGCAGGCATCGTGCCATTGGCCGTGGGCACCGATACCGGCGGGTCGATCCGCATTCCGGCTGCCTATTGCGGCATCGTCGGGATGAAACCGACCTTTGGCCTTGTGCCGCTGGATGGGGTGTTCCCGCTTTCCCCAACACTTGACCACGCAGGGCCGTTGGCGCGATGTGTCACTGATGCGGCACGGATGCTGGCGGTGATGTCGGATCGCCCGATGGTCCTGCTGGACGTGCCCCTTGCCGGACTGCGGATCGGCGTTCTGTCCCGGCACCTGTCGCGCACGGCCCTTGGGGCGGCGGTGACAGCGCATGTAGAAGGGGTCCTTGCGGATCTCGCGCGACTTGGGGCGCGGGTCACCATGGTGGATGCGCCCGAACTGGCGCAGGTGAATACTGATCTGGTCACCATCCTGTTGCCCGAGGCGGCGCTGATCCACGCCCCGCTGCTGGCCGAAAATCCCGCAGGCTATGCCCCAGGGACAAAGGCGCAGATCGAGGCGGGGCGACGTGGCGCCGCGTTTGACTATCTGGCGGCCCGGCAAGCGCGTCGTGCCTGCACTGCCGCCGTTGACGCGCTTTTTGCCGATGTCGATGTTCTTTTGTCCCCCGCTGTTCCTTTCATTGCCCCCTTCGAGGACCCTGAGATCGCGGAAGGTGACGACAGCGAAATGCTGGCCAGCGGTTTTGCCAACCTGACGGGCCATCCGTCGCTGAGCCTGCCCTGCGGACAGATTGACGGACTGCCAGTTGGCCTGCAGCTGACCGGACCGCGCGGGCAGGACGCGCATCTTCTGGGAATGGCCCGGGCGATAGAGGCCGTGATGCCGGGCTGATGACGGGCCGCGGGCCGGAGGGGAAAACCCTGACTGTGCCGCGCCACTGCCTGCCAAACGCTCATCCTGCCCGGTGCGCGGCCCTTATCGAGCCCTGATCGCGGCAAACCACGATTTCTGCTTGACGTGCCACCCGATGAACCATTCGAATATTGGTGCGAACCAAGCGTGAAAAGATTCGCGTGCCTGTCCATCCGCCGCATGCAGGAGCCGCCTTGAATTTCGACACCGCATTCTCGGACAACACGACACGGGCGCTGAACCAGATCCGGCGGCTGATCGAGGATGGCAACCTGCCCACCGATGGCCGCCTGCCGACGGAACGAGAGTTGTCCGAGGCGCTTGGCATCGGGCGGCGGACGGTACGGCGCGCGCTGGAAGTGCTGGAAGCCGAAGGGCTGGTCTGGCGGCGGCAGGGCAAGGGAACCTTTGCCGGGCAGCCGCCGCACGCGGCGACCGGGCTTGCAGCCGGTATCGCGGACGAGGTCGATGCGCTGGGTGTGATGGAGGCCCGCATGGCGATAGAGCCGCAGCTTGCGGCCCTTTGCGCCCGGCGCGCCACGGGCGATGATGTCGACCGTCTTCGCGTTCTGGCCGAACGGACGCGCGGGTCTGCAGATTCCGATTCGTCGGAACTTTGGGACGGCGCGATGCACCGGATGATTTCGCGTATCGCCAACAATCCGCTTTTGTCAGCGGCCTTCGACCTGATCAACGAAGTGCGGACGGGTGAGGACTGGCAGCACAAGCGCCAGATGGCCCGCACGCCGGAGACTTCTGCGCTCTACATTGCCCAGCATGAGGCGATCATCGCGGCCATCGATGCCCGCGATGCCGAAGCGGCGCGACGGGCGATGATCGATCATTTGCGCAGTTTGACCGACAACCTGCGCCGGTCGTTGGAGCAGGCCCCATGACCGATGCGCTGCTGGATGTCCGGGGGCTCTCGATCCGCGTCGGCGGCACAGCGCGCAATCTGGTCGAAGACGTTTCCTTCACGCTCGACCCCGGCGAAACGCTTTGCATCGTCGGCGAATCCGGTTGCGGCAAAAGCCTGACGGCGCTGGCCCTGATGGGGCTTCTGGCCTCGCCTCCGCTGTCTGTGACGGGAGGGACGGCCCGGTTCGACGGGCATGATCTGTTGGCCCTGCCGCTGCACGATCAGCAGGCGTTGCGCGGCAACCGCATGGCGATGATCTTTCAGGAACCGATGACATCGCTCAACCCCGCGCTGCGCATCGGCGATCAGATCGCCGAGGCGGTGCGGCGGCATCGGCCCGTAACACGACAGGCGGCGCGCGACCGCGCGGTCGAGATGCTGCGCCGGGTGCGGATCCCCAGTCCCGAAACCCGGATGGATGCCTATCCGCACAACCTGTCGGGCGGCATGCGGCAACGCGTGATGATCGCGATGGCGCTGGCCAACGACCCGGCCCTGCTTTTGGCTGATGAACCGACGACGGCGCTGGACGTTACCATTCAGGCCCAGATCCTTGACCTGATGCGCGGCCTGCAGCGTGAAAGCGGCAGTGCGATGATCCTGATCACCCATGATCTGGGTGTGGTGGCCGAAATGGCCGACAAGGTTGCGGTGATGTATGCGGGCCGGATCGTCGAACGCGGCACGGCGGCGCAGGTGTTCGACGACCCCCAGCACCCCTACACGATCGGCCTGATGAGCGCGATGCCCGCCCTTGGCGGCCGGACGGATCGGTTGGTGACGATCCCGGGCGTTGTGCCGCAAGCCACCCAGATGCCCGCAGGATGCCGCTTTGCCTCGCGCTGCCCTTTTCGTGCGACAGGTTGCGACACCCAGCCGCCGTTGGTCGAGGTTTCCACCGGACATGCCGTTGCCTGCTGGCGCGCACCGTTGGGTGCCCCTTCCATGCGCAAAGCCATCGCATGAACGCTCCGGACATCATCCTGCAAGCCACGGGGCTGAAGCGCTGGTTCGAGGCGTCGAAGACCCTTTTTGGCACCGCAAGGCGGGTGCGGGCGGTGGATGGTGTGACCCTCTCTGTCCTGCGGGGCGAGACGTTGGCGGTGGTCGGGGAATCCGGCTGCGGAAAGTCGACACTCGCGCGGCTTCTTGTCCGGCTCATGGAACCAAGCGAGGGGTCGGTGACCTATGATGGCCGCGACATCGCCTCTGTTTCCGCGTCTGATCTGCGGGGGTTGCGCCGCGATCTGCAATTCATCTTTCAAGACCCGTTCTCCTCGCTGAACCCGCGCATGACGGTCGGCGCGCTGATCGAAGAGCCGCTGCGGGTGCATGACATCGGCACGCCGTCCACGCGAACGCGCAAGGTTGCCGATCTTCTGACCCGCGTCGGACTTTCGCCGCAGATGGCCAACCGCTATCCGCACGAATTCTCGGGCGGTCAACGCCAGCGGATCGGCATTGCCAGGGCGCTGGCCAGCGGGCCGAAGGTGTTGATCGGGGATGAACCTGTCAGCGCGCTTGACGTGTCGATCCAGGCACAGGTCATCAACATTCTTGAGGATCTCAAGGACGCGTTCGGCCTGACGCTTGTCATCATCTCGCACGATCTGGGTGTGGTGCGGCACATGGCCGACCGCGTGGCGGTGATGTATCTTGGAGAAATCGTGGAACTGGCGCCAGTTGGTGCGCTTTTCCATGCACCGCGCCACCCTTACACCGCCGCTTTGATTGCCGCTATTCCCATGCCGCAGATCGGGGCCCGACAGGTGCGTGCGCGGCTCGATGGCGACCCGCCCAGCCCGATCGATCTGCCCGCAGGTTGCCGGTTTCACCCGCGCTGTCCGCACGCGAGCGACATCTGTCGTCGCACGGCGCCGACGCTTGTGGACGATGCGGCGGGCCACTTCGTTGCCTGCCATCACGCGGCAACGCTGGACCTTCCCGGGGTTGCCGCTGTCGAGATCGCCCGCAGCCCGACGGTCGCCGCACGGTTCAGCCTGTATCGCGCGGCCTCCGAACGGCACGCCAATCACCCCACCGTTCCGCCATCCCTTACCCCATAACCAACCAGGAGCCAGACATATGACCCAAAGATCGCTTTCAACGCTCGTTGCCGCGCTGATGCTGAGCGCCACCTGGGCGCATGCGGCGGACCTCCGGATCGGCCTTGCAGAAGACCCTGACGTGCTGGATCCAGACCAGTCGCGCACCTTCGTCGGGCGGATCGTCTATGCCTCGCTCTGCGACAAACTGGTCGATATCACCCCGCAACTGGAGATCGTGCCCCAGCTTGCCACCGGCTGGACATGGTCTGACGACGGGCTGACCCTGACCATGACCCTGCGCGACGGCGTGACCTTTCAGGACGGCACGCCGTTTGACGCCGAGGCCGTGGCTTACAACATCAACCGATCAAAGACGCTTGAGGAAAGCCGCCGCAAGTCCGAGGTGGCCTCGATCGCCTCGACCAATGTTGTCGATGCCCAGACGATCGAGATCAAGCTGGCGAACCCCGATGCCACCCTTCTGGCCCAGTTGGCCGACCGGGCTGGCATGATGCTGTCGCCCACTGCCGCCACGGCTGCCGGGGTGGATTTCGGCAACGCGCCTGTCTGCGCGGGTCCGTTCAGCTTTACCGAACGGGTGCAGCAGGATCGCATCGTGCTGACCAAATTCGCCGATTACTGGAACGCCGACGCGATCAAGTTCGATACGGTCACCTTCCTGCCGATCACCGATGGCACCGTCCGGCTTGCCAACCTGCGCGCGGGTGATGTGGACATGATCGAGCGTCTGTCGGCCACCGATGTGGCTTCGGTCAAGGCCGATGCCGCCCTGAAGATGGAGCAGGCGGTATCGCTGGGCTATCAGGGTCTGACGGTGAATGTGGGCAACGGCGACAAGGCGAAACAGCCCTTCGGGCAGGATGCCAAGGTGCGCCAGGCGATGTCGCTGGCGATTGACCGCAATGTGATCAACCAGGTGGTGTTCGAGGGGGCCTTCGCGCCGGGCAATCAGCCCTTCCCGCCGTCGTCGCCCTGGTACAATCAGGCCATCCCGATCCCCGCGCGCGACGTGGAAAAGGCCAAGGCGCTGCTGGCTGAGGCGGGCGTTCCAAATCCCACCGTTGAAATCCAGGCATCAACCGATCCGGTGGTCCAGCAGGTAGCGCAGGTCATTCAGGCCATGGTTGCCGAGGCCGGCATCACGGTCAACGTGGTGGCCAAGGAGTTTGCCACCCAGTTGAGCGAACAGACTGCCGGCAACTACGAGATCAGCCTGATCGGCTGGTCGGGCCGGGTCGATCCTGATGGCAACATCCACCAGTTCGTCACCTGCGCGGGCGGCATCAACGACAGCAAGTATTGCAACCCCGAGGTCGACACGCTGCTGAATGCCGCGCGCACCTCGAATGACCTCGCGACCCGCAAGGAAAAGTACGATGCGGCAACCGCGATCCTCGATGCCGACAGCCCGCTGATCTACCTTTACCACCAGACATGGATCTGGGCGCTGGGCGGCAAGATCGACGGCTTTGTCCCCTATCCCGACGGCATGATCCGTCTGGCCGGTGTGTCCAAGACCGAGTGAACCCCGCTGCACCGGCGGCCCGCCGCCGGTGCCCTTTCCCCGCAGAAGGTGCCAGATGCTTGGGTTTATCGGCAGACGGTTGGTCATAGCGATCCCGACGATCATCCTGATCTCGGTCTTCGTGTTTTTCCTGCAGAAGCTTTTGCCGGGCGATCCGGTGCTGGCACTCGCGGGCGAGGATCGCAATCCCGAGATCCTGGACTTCCTGCGCGAGAAGTACCGCTTGAACGACCCGCTTTATGTCCAGTATTTCCACTGGATCGGCAATGCCTTGCAGGGTGATCTTGGTATCTCGCTGCGGACCCAGCAGCCGGTGCTGGTGTTGATCGGGCAAAAGTTGCCGGTGACGATCCAGCTTGCGCTGATGGCGCTGGTCATAGCTGTGGTGATCGGGCTGCCCGCAGGGATCGTCTCGGCCTATTACAAGGGCACTTGGGTGGATTGGCTGGCCAATATCGTGGCGCTGTCTGGTCTGTCGGTACCGAATTTCTGGCTTGGCATCATGATGATCCTGCTCGTCTCGGTCAAACTCGGCTGGCTGCCTGCGTCTGGGTATCAGCCGTTCTTCGATGACCCGCTGCAATCGCTGCGCACCATGCTGATGCCCGCCTTCGTGCTGGGCACCGGGCTTGCCGCGACGCTGATGCGGCATACGCGATCTGCGATGCTGGGCGTGTTGCAATCCGACTATGTCCGCACCGCCCGCGCAAAGGGGCTGACGGAAAACCGCGTCGTGCTGAAGCACGCGCTGCGCAACGCGCTGGTGCCCGTTGTGACGGTGATCACCCTGCTTTTCGGCGAGTTGCTGGCAGGCGCGGTCCTGACCGAGCAGATCTTTACCATCCCCGGGTTTGGAAAGCTGGTGGTCGATGCTGTCTTCAACCGCGACTATGCCGTTGTGCAGGGCATTGTTCTCTGCACCGCCATCGCGTTCATCCTGATGAACATCCTGTCCGACGCGCTTTACCGCGTGCTCAATCCGCGGATGGCGGCGACGTGACCGATTTGACGCAAACCGCCGCTTCGGGCGAGGTGCTTCCACCGCGCCGGAGCCGGGTCTGGGCAAAGCTGCGCCGCAACCCCGCCGCGCTGCTGGGGGCAACAATCGTTGCGTTCTTCGTTACGGTGGCCCTGCTGGCCCCGGTCCTGCCGCTTCCCGGACCGGCAGAGACGGATTGGGGTGCGGTGCGCAAGGCGCCATCGGCGCTGCATTGGCTGGGCACGGATGAGATTGGCCGTGACATCCTCAGCCGGATGGTCTGGGGGGCGCAGGCATCCTTGCTGGCGGGTGTCGTGTCTGTCGCCATCGCGCTGTCGGTCGGCATTCCTCTGGGCGTCCTTGCGGGCTATTGCCGGGGTTGGACGGATGCCGCGATCAGCCGCGTGACCGAGGCGCTGCTGGCGGCGCCCTTCCTGATCCTTGCCATCGCCCTTGCAGCATTCCTTGGCCCGTCGCTGACCAATGCGATGATCGCCATCGGCCTTTCGGCGGTGCCCATCTTCATCCGTCTGGCGCGGGCGCAAACCATGCTGGTGGCGACAGAAGACTATGTCGAAGGGGCCCATGCCATCGGCCTGACGCACCCCGCCATCATCTGGCGCTACGTCCTGCCGAACATCATCCCACCCCTGCTGGTACAGGCAACCCTTACCATCGCCACCGCAATCATCGCCGAGGCGTCACTGTCGTTTCTCGGTCTTGGCCAGCAGCCGCCTGCCCCGTCCTGGGGGTCGATGCTGAACACCGCAAAGGCGTTTCTGGAACAGGCGCCCTGGATGGCGATGTGGCCGGGCATCGCGATCTTTCTGGTGGTGCTGGGGTTCAACCTGTTTGGCGACGGGTTGCGTGATGCGCTTGACCCGCGCGACCTTTAATCTGTTCTTCTTCCATTGAAAGCGACTGAAAATGCAGTTCACGACACGACCGGAAATCCTCGGCACCTTTGGCGTGGCGACGTCGACACACTGGATCGCCTCGGCCGTCGGCATGGCGATCCTCGAAAAGGGCGGCACGGCCATCGATGCGGGCGCAGCGATGGGCTTTGTGCTGCAAGTGGTGGAGCCGCATCTCTGCGGTCCCTTGGGCGACATGCCCGCGTTGATCCGGATCTCGGGCGAGGATACCCCGCGCGTGGTCTGTGGGCAGGGCACCGCGCCCGCCGGGGCGACCATTGCCCATTACCGTGCCGAGGGGTTGGACATGATCCCCGGCTCTGGCCTTCTGGCGACGGTCATCCCAGGTGCGTTCGGGGCGTGGATGCTGATGCTGCGCGATCATGGGCGGTTGCCCCTGCGCGACATTCTTGAACCCGCCATCCACTATGCCCGCCACGGCCACCCGGTACTGCCAAGGGTATCGGCCACAATCGCGGGCCTTGCCGATTTCTTCCGCGACGAATGGCCCACATCCCATGCAACATGGTTGCCGGACGGCACGGCCCCAGCCCCTGAAAGCCTGTTCTGCAATCCCGCCCTCGCCGAGACGTGGGACCGCATCCTGACCGAGGCCGAGGCGGTCTCTGGCCGCGAAGCCCAGATCGAGGCAGCGCGGCGCGCGTTCTACGAAGGCTTCGTTGCCGAGGCCATCGACGATTGGATGCGTACCGCCTGCGTAATGGACGCTGCCGGGGGGCGCCGAAAGGGCGTGCTCACCGGGCAGGACATGGCCGGGTGGCAGGCAAGCTACGAGGCGCCGCTGTCGGTCGATTACGAGGGGTGGACGGTCTGGAAGGCCGGGATGTGGAGCCAGGGGCCAACCTTCCTGCAATCGCTCCGGCTGCTGGAAGGCCTTGGCGTGGCGGGCATGGATCTGAACGGTGCAGAATTCGTCCATACGGTGACCGAGGCGATGAAGCTGTCGTTCGCTGACCGCGAGGCCTATTACGGCGACCCGGCCTTTACCGACATCCCGACCGATACCTTGCTATCGCGCGCCTATGCCGCCACCCGCCGTGCGTTTATTGGCCCCAAAGCCTCGCTTGAGCAAAGACCGGGCCAGATCGACGGGTTCGATCCGTGGGTCCGTGACGCGATCAAGCGCGCGGGCAAGGACGTGGTCGCAGGCCCCGGGGCAGGGGCCGGTGAGCCGACGATGGCGCATTTGTCGGAAAAGCGCGGCGACACCGTGCATATCGATGTGATCGACCGCTGGGGCAACATGATCTCGGCCACCCCCTCGGGCGGGTGGCTTCAATCCTCGCCGGTGGTGCCGGGCCTTGGCATGCCGCTCAATTCGCGGGCGCAGATGTTCTGGCTGACCGAAGGGCTGCCAACCTCGCTGGCCCCCGGGCGGCGTCCGCGTACCACGCTTTCGCCCTCGATGGCGGGTCGGGACGGGCGGGTGACGCACGCTTTCGGCACGCCGGGCGGTGATCAGCAGGACCAGTGGCAACTGATCCTGTTCCTGCGATTGGTTCATGGAAACATGAACCTGCAGGCCGCCATCGATGCGCCGCTCTTCCACACAAGCCATTTTCAGGGCTCGTTCTATCCCCGCGCCGCGACCCCCGGCCATCTGATGCTAGAACCCGCATTCGGCGCGGCCGCCATCGCCGATCTGACAGCGCGCGGCCACCGGGTCGAGGTTGCAGAGCCCTGGACAGTCGGGCGTCTGACGGCGGCCAGCCGCGATGCCAGCGGCCTGTTGCGGGCCGCCGCGACCCCGCGCCTGATGCAGGCCTATGCCGTTGGCAGGTGACCTTTGGGGCAGACGACCAACATGACGGACAGCCGGGGATGACGATGACCGAGACGATTACCGAAGCCGACATTGCCGGGGCAGAACGCCTGCTGGGCATCGCCTATACCGCACGTGAACGGGCGCAGATGCTGGGAAATCTCGACGGGCAGCGCGATCTTGCGATCCAGCGCCGCGCCGTGCTCCTGAACAACGCGGCACCCACCGCCACCCGGTTCGATCCGCGCCTGCCGGGGTTCGCGATGCCGCATGGGGCGGATGCGCTGCACCTGTCGCCGGTCACGGCAGAGCTGCCCACAGACCCCGAGGATATCGCTTTTGCCCCTCTCACCCATCTGTCGCACTGGATGCGCGGCGGGCACATCACTTCAGGCACCCTGACCGGGATCTATCTTGACCGGATCGCCCGACTGAACCCGAAGCTTGAATGTTTTGCCACAGTCACCCCCGACCTCGCCCGCGCCGAAGCCGCGGCAATGGACAGCCTGATCAAGGCCGGCGTCTGGCTAGGGCCCTTGCACGGCATCCCCTACGGCCTGAAGGATCTGTTCGACACAAAGGGCATCACAACCGGCTGGGGGGCGGAGCCGTTTCAGAACCGCTTGCCCGACAGCGACGCGGCAGTGACGCGGGCCATGCGGGCGGCGGGGGCGGTGCTCTTGGGCAAGACGACGCTCGGCGCGCTGGCTTATGGGGACCTTTGGTATGGCGGCTGGACCCGCAACCCTTGGAACCTGAACGAAGGTTCCAGCGGGTCGAGCGCCGGGTCGGCTTCTGCCACGGCAGCCGGGCTTTGCGGCTTTTCCATCGGCACGGAAACGCTGGGCTCGATCACCTCGCCGTCGCAACGCTGCGGCACGACCGGCCTGCGCCCCACGTTCGGGCGGGTCAGCCGGGCGGGGGCGATGACGCTTTGTGGATCGCTCGACAAGGTCGGGCCGATCTGCCGGTCGGTTGAGGATACAGCGATGGTGCTGGCCGCGCTGAACGGGCCGGACATGGCGGACCGTGGCTCTATCGCTGCCCCGTTCCGCTTCGATGCGGCGGCGGGCATTGACGGCATGACCCTTGGCTACCTTCCTGAAGCCTTCGAGGAAGGTGCCACCGATATCGACCACGCCGCGCTTGAGGCCGCGCGTGGGCTGGGGATCACCGTCAAGGAGGTGCACCTTGAAAACCTGCCCTATGGCGCGCTGATGAACGTTGTCTATGCCGAAGCTGCCGCGGTGTTTGAAACGCTGACCCTTGACGGCACCGACGATACCTTGCGCTGGCAAGATGACGGCGCGTGGCCCAACACGTTCCGCAAGGCGCGCTTTCTGTCAGCGGTCGATCTGGTACAGACTGACAGGCTGCGCTACCGCGTCATGCAGGCTGTGGGCCAGATGATGGCCGGGGTCGATGCGCTGATCGGGCCGTTCTCGACCGGTCCGATGCTGATCGCCTCGAACTTCACCGGTCACCCCTGCCTGCATCTTCGTGCAGGCTTTACCGATCTTGCCAGCCGCAGCCGATCCTCGCTTGGCGCGGGCAAGCTGAAGGCGGGTGAGCCCACGGGAGAAGCCACCTTCACCGTCCCGCACGGGATTTCCCTCTGGGGCCACCTGTTCGATGAAGGCCCTATCCTGAACCTCGGGATGGCGCTTGAACGCATGCTGGGTGTAGCGAACCGCCGCCCGACCTTCCCCTCATAACGTCGGATCTGACCGCAGGGATGGCAGTTTCGGATGAAACCTTCTGACGGGGTGATCCGTCTGTCTGTCCGCAGACCAAGCGCTGCTGTGACCGGCGAAAGGTGACATTCCGCGGATGTTTTGGGGAGGCCAAGCAACCAGGCCGCACCTGCCCTTTTCGACGCCGCCGCCGCAACACGCAGAAAGACGATGGCCATTCATGCCCTGAGCCAAACCTGACACGCCGGAACATCACGTTCCGGTGGATCAGCTGTTCATCCAAAGCCCCGGTCGGTTTCGTGCGGGAATTGACGTCAGCCTTTCTTCCTCTTTTCAATCTCATCATCGTCATCCTCAAACAGACCGCCCAGGAACCCGCTTGCTTCGTCGAAGACATCGTCAACGGCATCGACAAGCGACCCGGCGATATCTGTCACGGTCCCCGAGACGTTTCGCAAAACATCTGAAGCTTTTGCCGAGATGTCATCAATCGTGGCTTTTCCTGTGAGAGCGCCGAAGGTCTTGCCACCCGGATCGACCAAGCCGTCGTTCCAGCCTAAACTTTCCTTTTGGAATTTCTCGATTGCCGCGATGGTGCGCGGACCGCAATAGCAGTCCGTATCAAGTGAAGAGCCTTTTAGATTGAGGAGCAACTGGATGGTCATTACATCGTCCGGCTGGTTCTTTCCGCCCCGGCCGACCGTGCCTGCAATTGACGCGGTCGAAGGATGGAAGCTTTCGCCGCCTTCATCGTCTTCGTCGTCTGATAGCGGCGCTTCGTCCCAAAGATCCTGATCGTCGGCCAGTTCCTTTGCATCAGACAGATGAATACTGGCAAGGTGGAAATGGTCGTTTCCGATGGCCGCGTCGACGTCCGCGAGCTTTTCGCCAAGACGCGCCGCCCCCTCATGCCCGGCCTCATCGAGCTTGCGATGAAGTGCGTTCAGTTCTCTGTAAAGTTTGCCGTTGGTTTCCCAGAAAATTGCTTCTTCTTCGCCCTTCGGCAGCGGAGGAACGGCATCCCACAGATTGTGCGCGTCAGCGAAGGCCCAGGCTTTCTGAACGGCACGGCCAGTCGGAATGATCTTGTTGAAATCTGTCACCTCTTCGTGGATGTGAACAACCAGCTCGGCAAAAGATCCGGCCTTTTCGTGATCCATGCGATTGAGTTCACGAGAGAGGTCCTTCAGCGTTTTGATCTGGTCCCGCGTGGTCCGCGGTAAGAGGTTGCTTTCGTCGTCGTCTGCCGATTTGACAGCGTCCCAGAGGTCGTGGTCGTCCGCGAATTTTCCGGCGTCATCGAGAAGCAGATCGGTCGCCCGTCGGTATTCTTCTTTCCGGGCGGCCTCATCAATCTTGTCGAGGGTGGCGCCGAGTTTGTCGGCAAGAGGATGTTCGATCTGCGAGAGCTGGTCATAGAGATTGCGAATTTTTTCATGATAGAACTGCCAGTTTTCCCAGCTGCGTTTTGCGGCATCGTCGTCCTTTTCCTCGTCTTCGTCGTCCTCATCATCGGACGGGGATACGCCAGTCACATTCCACAGGTCATGCTTGTCGGCGTAGGCTTTCCCGGATCTGTATTGATCCACCGCTTCCAGCCAGTTCTGGGCCTCTTCCGCCGCGTTCATCTTGTTGACGAACGCTTGCAGTGCATCAGCCTGAGGAAAACCTTCGTCGCGAAGGCCATCCTGAACGCGCGCAGCGCTATAGAGCTCTCTGAGTGTCGCGACGTCCTCGCGAAGATCGCCCCACTTGTATTCGAATTCCATTGGATCAATTTTGTTGTCGCTGATGTAAACTTCCAGAAGGATTGTTCTTGTGATTGCGGTCTTCCAGTCCTCATCCGCGACGGCAGCCTTTATCTCCTCACAGTATTCGGCGACCGTTCCGGCGTGTTCGCTGCCCTGATCTTCCAGTTCTTTCCGGATTATTTCGTAGTCGACGAGGGCCTCATCGCCATACATTTTTTCCCACGATAGCTTGCCGGACTCCTCGTCTTCGTTCTTTTCGTCTTCATCATCGGCGATCACCGGATCGTCCTGATCTGTATCCCAAAGGTTATTTTCATCTGCCCATGTTGCGGCAAGAACCGTCTGATTGACGGCGCTCGCCCAATCCTTGCTGGCGACATGTGCAGAAATAGCCCGTAGATAGGCGTCGAGGTCGTCCGCGCGCTCCGAAAACGCGTTCTCAAGTTTCGTATGCAGCCGGAGAAGTTTTGCATAGACGCTGGACAGTTCCAGCCAGGCCTCCTTTGCATCCTCTTCCTTTTCGTCGGGGCTTCGTCCTTCCATTCCGCTGTCTGGCTGCGAATCGATCATCGCTTCCAGTTCGGCGATCTTCTTTTCCACCCTGTCGATAATGGCGAGTTCCTCGTCGTCACGCGTGCCGTCTTCGTCTGCGTCGAGGCAGATCTCCTCGTACAGGGCGCGGACGCCCGCCAGCTTGTTTTCAAGAACATTGGTATCAGGCATTTCTCACCTCGGTGAAGGGCGCCAACAGCGCGATGATTGTCACGCAAATTCTGCAAGAAGGGCATCGACTTCGGTTTCAAGACCGGCAAGCAGTTTGAGCCGGGTTGCGCGGTCCTGTTTGACGCCAAAGGCGATGGCGTCCTCGACTGTCTTGGCAAGCAGCGACAGGGCGGCGCGCGTCTTTCTCACGTCCACGTCGATCTGGGTCCGGAAGAGATTGTCCAGCGCGGCCACCTTTTTTGCGGCCCCCATGTTCCGGCACCGCTTGGCTTTTTCCAGCGTGTCTGACATGGCCCTGAATTCTTTCAGGAGGCTCTCGCGCAGAGCATCCTCGCCGGGGGCGTCCTCGGCGGCCTTTGGCGCCGTGCCCGCTTCAGGCGCGTCGCCAACCGTTTCTGCGGCGGGAACTGGTTCAGGTTCGTGCGCGGCCTCCGCGCCAACCGGGATATCGGCATGGTCCGGACTATCGGCGGTAGAATCTTCTTCACCGTCGGAAAACGCGCCACTCGGGGTTTTCATCACGACTTTGTAGGATAACCCCCGTTCCGAAAGGAAACGCTTGGCAAGCTTGGGAAGCTGCGCAGGCACCTCGTCGCTGTCACAAGTAAGCTCGATCATCTTGCCAGAGACCGTGATCTGCCCTTGCGCCCCTTTCGGCCCGCCGCCGTTCTTTTTGGCGTTGCGCCAAAGAACGTCGGGGCCCTTCTTCAGGTCGGTTTCCAGCACCAGACCGTCCTTGCAAATCAGCCAGGCAAAATTCATCGGCTTCTTGCGGGCACCCGCGATCTGATTTTCCAGCGCGGTTGCTTCTTGCTTCAATTCTGC
This sequence comes from Rhodobacterales bacterium, assembly GCA_038251625.1. Classification (GTDB taxonomy): domain Bacteria; phylum Pseudomonadota; class Alphaproteobacteria; order Rhodobacterales; family Rhodobacteraceae; genus JBBQXK01. The sequence goes on along the minus strand of JBBSBE010000004.1, from coordinate 41,872 downwards.
GGACGATTTCTTGGAAGCCATTTGCCTATCCTGTTCATGTCAACGCTGATGGGTGCCGTCAGAAAAGCGTCTGCTGTTCAGCGAGAGATGCGACAGGCCATCGTATTCTGCGGGGCTTTTCCGGGTATTCTGCCAGGTGAAACTGGTTTTTTGCGCGTATGCTGGGATGCGGAGCCAAGAGGCGGCGCCGCGCGTTCCGCCTATGACGGCGCTGCTGGCCGGGCTGGCGCGTCCGTCATGACGCCCGCGAGAAGGGCATAGGCCGCCTGCCATGCTGCCTTGACGTCTGGCGTGAAGGACGTGCCGAGCCCGTTGGAAAGCGTCTCGATCAGAGCGTTGCCGACCTGCTCGTAATGTCTGTCCTGCGCTCCGTATCCCCGGTGGCGATGCCCGAGCGCACGCACAGCCGGCAGGATCGTTTCGGGCCGCTTGAGGCTTAGGACCACGGTGCCGAGCATCGCCATGAGCTTGGAGCTTTGCTCAGTCATGTCCGCGTTTGAAAAGAGGGGCCGCAAGTCGGGATTGCGGGTCAGGAGTATGCTGTAAAACATGTCACCGGCCGTTGAGGAAATCGGCTGGATCGCCTGAAAGCTTTGCTGAACAAGAACTACCTGTTGGGGGGTCATGATCTATTCTCCACAGTGTAAATTAATTGGGGTCGCTGCGGACAACGCCCGCGTCGTCGGCTTCCCGGGCGAAAGCCCGCTCGGAGCCGTCCAAGGGATCGCAGATTGGCAACGCGGTCTTCGCAGCCATTGCAGCGGCTAGGGCGCAAGGAACGCTTCTGACAGGCACGGCAAGGACAAGGCTCTGCCGTGCCTGTCAGAAGCGAACTGATTGAATGCTGAAAACCGTGTCATCTGTTCGTGTCCGTCGCAAAATTCCCTTTGGCAGGGATTGAATGAAGTATCAGCGGATTGCGCGCCAAGCCCTTGAAGGTAGGGGAACCTTTTTCCAAGATTGCCTGACGCGCAAATCCTGACTGGGTCGTATGCGCAAAAACCCTGACCGGGAACCCGCAGCCGTGCATGCTGGTCCTGCATAATTACAGGTACAGGTCAAATAAGTTGGCAAGCTGGTGCGGGCTGAGGGCGCCACTTGCCATTTCGCGGTAAGGGACGGCGTCGGGGCGGCCCGGTCTGACGTCTGCGATCGGCAGGCCGATGGAGTCTTCTTTGGCGGGCAGGCAGCGGGATCTGCTGCTTCGTGGTGGAGCAGGGTTTGGGACGCAAATTCAATCCCTGTGCGACTTCAGCAAGAGCCGAGCCAGAATCCATCCGGCTCTCGTGTCATGTGTCCGGCTTGGCGGCAGGGCGGTCCTGCACCTTGCGGGAACACGAGGGGACATGGCTCCATTTGGGGCAGAACCTGCATACCAATCCAAACGGACGGCCGGATGGTCAGTTGGCCTGTCGCTTGTCTCGAAGGTCGGAGACGGCCGTAGAAGAGACCGCTTCGGCCCTGTTGGTCCAGGCCTGTCGCAGGAAAGTCGCCAGCGTGGCCACATCGTCGTCGCTCAGCCGGTTGCCGAAGCCCGGCATGCGCAACCGCTCGGGCCGCTGGGCGGTCGATGGCAGTTCGCCCCCGTACAGGATCATCGAGATCAGTCCGGTCGGGCTTTGCGCCGTTACCAGCGACGAGCCGTCGAGTTCCGGGAACACTTCGTCTGCGCCGCGCCCGTTCGCGAAGTGACAGGCGTTGCAGTTGTCGAGATACAGTCGCGGTCCGAGACCCATTGACGGATTTGCAGAGATCAGCAATCTTTCGGTGTCTGTTACCAGATCCACGGCAGCGTCGGTCGCCCCTTTGTTCAAAGAGACGAGGTAAGCCGACGTTGCGGCCAGATCAGCCTTCGAGAAGAATTGGGTTGACTCGCGCACGACCAGACCCATTTCGCCATTGATCGCAGAATGGACGTTGCGGCCCGTCGCAAGGATCAGGCTGATGTCCTTGGCCGTCCAACCCCTTATTGCACTTTTCGCGCCGCGCAGGGGCGGTGCGGTCCAGCCGGCAATCCGACCGCCTGACAGAAATGCGTCGCGGCTGGAGGTCAGTGCGGCTTGCGCCATCACCACATTGCGCGGGCTGTGGCAGGCCCCGCAATGGCCGGGTCCTTCGACAAGATACTCGCCCCGCGCCAGATCAGGCTTGGCGGAGTTTGCGGTAAAGCCGGGATCGCTCAGGGCGACCCATTTCCAAGCCCGCAAACCCCAACTGAGATTGAAAGGAAAAGCAAGGTCGTTGCCGCGGTTGATCGCCTTGACCGGCTGTACCTCATCCTTGAAGTAGGCATAGAGGGCGCGGACATCCTGCTCGGTTATCTTGCGATAATTCTCGTAAGGCATGGCGGGGTAGAGGTGCGCGCCATCAGGACGGATGCCGTCGTAAAGCGCTGCGCGAAAGTCTGCGAGCGTATAGGCACCGATTCCGGTTTTGAGATCGGGCGTGATGTTCGATGAATAGATCGTCCCCACCGGGCTGACGATTGCGCGGCCTCCAGCGAATGGCTGACCGCCCTCAGCGGTATGACAGGCCGCACAATCCGCAAGCCGCATCGTGTATGCGCCCGCGCCCTTGGGCGGAACGTAATCGGCAGCCAGCGTGGTCTGTGCCGGGGTGCGCTGCACCGGCACGTAGAGGAACGCCAGAAATGCCCCAACGATCACCACGGCGGCAACGAACAGGATGCGAAGGAAGCCGTTCATCATGCGCCCCTCAGACCAATGGCCGTGGGTTCGGCAGGTAATCCTTGCGGATCGCATCGGCTGCCCAATAGGCCAGCGCGCCAACCATTCCGGTCGGGTTGTACTGGATGTTCTGCGGAAAGGCCGATGCGCCCATAACGAATACGTTGTGCTGCCCCCAGGCCTGCAGATACCGGTTCAGCGATGACGTCTTTGGGTCTGCGCCCATGATCGCACCCCCGACATTGTGTGTGGTCTGGTAGGGTCGTACGTCGTACTGCGCGCCTTCGGCCTTGTACGAGGATTGCCAACTGTCGGGCTGCATCGCCTCGGCCATCGGTTCGATCTTGCTGCGCATGAACTGCGTCATGCGGATGTCATTGTCTTTCCAGTTGAACGTCATCCGCATCAGTGGCCGCCCGTGCCGGTCGGTGTAGGTCGGATCAAGGTCGAGGCAGCAGTCGCGGTAGGCCATGTTCGACCCATGTGATCCTATGGACATCGCATGACCGTACCAGTCGCCGATGCCTTGCTTCCAACCGGCACCCCAGGACGGCGTGCCTTTGGGAAGTGGGATGCCGCGGATCGGCTGGCCGTTCGAGATGCCTGCGGTGATGTAGCTGCCGCCGATGAAGCCTTCCTTGGCAAAGTCGATCCGGCTGATCGCGTAATCGTCGATAGAGATGCCGCTCGATCCGGCAGCGGCGAAAGGGTTGAAGACCACGTCCTTGAAGAACAGCGATGTGCCGCCGGTCATCTGGTAGGAATAGTTCTTGCCGGTGGTGCCGGTCTGCTGAACCGGATCCCAAGGAGCGCCGATCCCTGACAGAAGCATAAGGTGCACGTTATGCAGCGAATAGGCGGCAACGATCACCAGATCGGCGGGCTGGAACACCTCTTCCTGCGCCGCCTCGTCAAAATAGGTCACGCCGGTCGCAGTCTTGCGATCCTCGGCGAGTTCGATTTTCAGGACTTCCGAGTTCACCTTGTAGCTGAAATTCGGCATCCGCTTCAGCGCATCGAGGATGCAGGTCTGCGGGCTGGATTTCGAGTAGTTGAGGCAGCCGTAGCGTTCGCAAAAGCCGCAGTAATTGCAGGGGCCAAGCTGCATTCCGTATTCATTGAGATAGGCTTGGGTTGCATTGGCGGCCGGACGCGGGAACGGATGTAGCCCCATCGCCGAGGCGGTCCTGGCAAACATCTGCGCATCGACGCCCTGCTTCATCGGGGGCATCGGATAATCGCGGCTGCGGGGTGCCTCGAACGGATTGCCGCCTGCCTGAATCTCGCCCTTTATATTGCCGGCCTTGCCCGCGATCCCGGCCATGTATTCGAAGCGGTCGAAATGGGGTTCCATTTCGTCATAGCTGACGCCCCAGTCCTGAATGGTCATGCCGTCAGGAATTGTCGCGGCCCCGAAGGTTTCCTCGACATAGGATTTCAAACGTAACTCAACCTCCATGGGGCGCCACGTCTGGCCGTTCCAGTGGATACCGGCGCCTCCGACACCGTCGCCGGGCAGGAATGAGCCAAGCCGGCGGTAAGGTTGCGCCACCTCGTCCAGCGTGCGGCGGATCGTCAGGGTCGACTTGCGCGGCTTTTGCATGAAGCCGAAGCGGATGCCGTATTTCAGCTCGTCAATCACCTCGGGATATTGGAAATCCGGCACCGTCGCACGGTCCGAGCCGCGTTCCAGGGCCAGGATATCCACCCCCTCCTGCGCCAGTTCCATGCCAAGGATCGCACCGGTCCAGCCAAGCCCGATGATGACAACGTCCTTCTTTGGGTCGGTGCGTGCCATGGGTCAGGCCCTCTCGCCAGCAATGTCGACGGGTCCGAGCGGATAGGCTTCCGGTCGACCAATCCATTCATGGAAATTGGCCCGGGCGCCGGGGAAACCGATGTAAACCCAGGATTCCATTCCGGCATTGCCGCCATATTGCGGATCGCAGAAGTAGCCTTCCTTGGTGTTCTGCAAAATCAACGTCCAGAATTCGCGCAGCTTTGCGTCCAGCGGAACATTGTCCTTCGAAAGCGCGTCCAGCGCGGCGTCCTGGGTGGCCGCATCAAGATCGGCGAAACCCGCTCCATGCGTGTCGCTGCACCATGCGTTGAAAGTCGCGATACCCTCGCGGTAAATCTCTGCGGGGGTCAGTGGCGTCTGGGTCCCAAGGTTCGGGTGCGCTTCGGGGTAGAACGGCCCGTCCATGTAAAGATCGGTAGCGGCGCCGAAATCGCCCGCAAGCTGGCGGTCGATGAACACCGGAACGCGGGTCTCGAGCGCGCCGGGCCCGTCACCGTCTGACGGGATCAGACGGGCAGTGGCCGCCATCACGAAGGTGTATTCGGAGGCGCTGAGGTATTGCGGCGCGTATTCGGCGAGTGGCACCGCTTTCGCGGCTTCTGCGCGGGCCTGAAACGCAAGAACGCTGAGTGCCGCACCGGCGGCAGTGCCAGCAAGAAAACCACGGCGAGAGGTACGGATCGGGATTGGCGGCATGACTATCCTCGCTCTTTTGGCCTCGCTCTGCTGGCCTTGCTCTGACGGTCGGCGCGACTGGAGGCAGCGGTTTCCCATGTTCATTTCGGGCAGGCCGACAGGCGGTGCCGGGCTCTCAGGGTGCTCAGTGGCAGAAGTTTCAGCCGGCAGCGTGTCTACGTGTGTCTGTCAGCGGGCGCATCGCCCACGATGCGATAACGTGGTCGCACAAGGTTGGTTCCACGGCGTCGCATCAAACATGTGCGGGTCACCCGGCTCGGCGGCGATGCCGATGGGGCCGGATATGGGGCAACAGCGTAAATACGTTGGATTTCACGAGCCAGCGCCAGCTTGGTGATCCCGGTGTTTTGGCAAAGCCTGCTCTGCCGCGTCAAATCAAGCCGTGGGTTCACAGGCATAGCGATGTTCCCCTTCATCCAGTTCCCGCAGCCCCATCGAAATGTGCAGGAACCGACGCCTGAAAATGCGATCGGGCATATTCGGATCAAACGGACCTTGTGGTGCCAGAGTTTGGGCTTTCTCCATCCTGCGCCCTGCGCTTCCTTGTGGTGACTGGACAAGCAAGGGAATTGTGCTGGAAACGAGAAGCGCACGGCAGTAGATGGACACTGGATGTGTTTTGTCTGACGATGCTTGGCGAAGTGAAGCGCCCGTCCGTACAGGTCAGACGGCTGTGTACGCGAGCGAAAAAAGTTGCGTTGATACTGCTCCATCCGCTGTTCGGTTATTGCTACACCAGTCCATCCACACAAGTCTGGCTGGCAGGCGCCTTTGCATTTGCCGGCGCTGGGTGACGGGGTAACGTAAGGTCAAAACGATTTCCCGCGAGATCGCAACGAGAGGTAAGAGCATGCGCTTTGCAAGACCCACCACGGCGCTGGAAGCGACGACAATGCTTGCCGAGGAGACCGGCCTGACCCGCATCTTGTCGGGCGGCACGGATGTGATGGTGCAACTCAAGGCGGGAGCCATCGAGCCGGCACTGATCGTGGATATCAAGCATATTCCGGGCCTTCGGGCGATCACGTCCGAGGCTGGCGGTTTTCGGATCGGGAGCGCCATATCAGGCGCTGAACTTGGCGAGCATGCGGAGTTACGTGCCCTTTGGCCGGGTGTCGTCGAAGGGTGCGAACTGATCGGCTCGACGCAGATTCAAGGCCGCGCCACAATGGCCGGAAACCTTTGCAACGGATCGCCTGCGGCGGATGCGGTTCCGGGCCTTGTCGCGGCGAATGCCGTTGCCCGGATCGTGGGGCCGCGGGGCGAGCGTGACTGTCTTGTGGCAGATATCCCCGCAAGCCCAGGCAAGACGACCCTGGCGAAGGGTGAATTCCTGACCTCGATCTTTCTGCCCGCGCGGCCCCCGCGATCGGCAGATGCCTATCTGCGCTTTATCCCGCGCACCGAGATGGACATCGCCGTCGCTTCCGCCGCCGTCAGCCTGACGCTGGATGCGACCAATGTCGTGATCGCCGCGCGTGTCGCGCTGGGTGCCGTGGCCCCGACGGTCCGCCTTGTCCCTGCCGCGGCCGACGCGATCATCGGGACAAAACTGGAGGATGAGGCCGTCGCCGCCTTGATGGTCGCCTGTTCAGCAGCCTGCAGCCCCATCGACGACAAGCGCGGCACCATCGAATTCAGAACGCAGGTCGCAGGCGTGCTGGCCAAGCGCGCCGTACTGATCGCCTATACCCGCGCCGGAGGCAAGAAATGAAAACCATCCACGTGTCCACCTTTGTCAACGGCGACGCGGTCGAATTCATCTGCGCGCCGGACGAATCCTTGCTGGACGTTCTGCGCAACCGCCTTGGCCTGACCGGGGTGAAAGAAGGCTGTGGCACAGGCGATTGCGGTGCCTGCAGCGTGACGCTTGACGGACGCCTTGTCTGCGCCTGCCTTGTCCTTGGGGCCGAGGCCGAAGGGGCCGCAGTCGGCACCGTCGAGGGCATTGCAGATGGCGACACCCTGCACCCCCTGCAGCAAAGCTTCATCGATCATGCGGCGCTTCAGTGCGGTATCTGCACGCCGGGGATCCTTGTTGCAGCCAAGGCCTTGCTTGAGAAAAATCCCGACCCGACCGATACCGAGGTGCGTTACTGGCTGGCGGGGAACCTGTGTCGCTGTACCGGATATGACAAGATCATCCACGCCGTGCAGGACGCGGCCCAGAAGATGAGGAGCGCGTAACATGGCGTTGGACAATTCCCCCAAGCGGGTCTTCACCGTCGTCGGCACAAGGCCGCCGCGCCCCGATGGGGTGGACAAGGTGACGGGTCGCGCGCTTTACGGTGCCGACGTGTCCGCCCCCGGAATGCTGAGTGCGCATATCCTGCGCAGCCCTCATCCTCATGCAGCGATCGTGTCGATCGACGCCTCTGCCGCCGAGGCGTTGCCCGGTGTCAAGGCGGTGGTGACGGCGGCCGACTTCGCGCCGCAGGAGGACGATTTCCTGCGGGACGTGCTGGACAACTGCATGGCGCGCGACAAGGTGCTGTATGACGGCCATGCCATTGCCGCCGTGGCTGCGACCACCTCCGCCATCGCCAAGGCCGCGCTGAAGCTTATCAAGGTCACCTACAAGGCGCTGCCGCATGTGACGGATGTCGATGTTGCACTGCGCGCGGATGCGCCCGTGGTGCAGACAGGCCGCAGCCTTGAGACCGTGCCTGAGGGTATGTCGCAGAACGTGACCGGCCATTGCGAGTTTGGCCATGGCGACCTTGAGGCCGGGTTCGCCAAGGCCGATCTGGTGGTGACGCGCAGCTTCACCACAGCGGCGACCCACCAAGGCTATATCGAACCCCACGCCTGCCTTGCCTCGATGACGGCGGACGGTAAGGCGGATCTTTGGTGCTGCACGCAGGGGCAATACAATGTGCGCTCGCTTTGTGCTGCGCTTCTGGGGATGGAGGCAAGCCAGCTTCGCGTCACGGCCTCGGAAATCGGCGGCGGGTTCGGGGGCAAGACCACGGTCTTCATTGAACCCGTGGCGCTTGCCCTGTCGCGCAAAACGGGCCGCCCGGTCAAGATCGTCATGTCGCGGGATGAAGTGTTCAAGGCTACGGGCCCTACTGTTTCGTCTTCGATCGACGTCAAGATCGGCATGACCAAGGATGGTCGTATCACCGCAGGCGAAGCGCAGCTGCGCTATTCCGGCGGGGCGTTTCCCTGCGGCACGGTGGACATGGGCGCGCAGGCGGCCTTTGCCGCCTATGATCTGGCAGCCGTGCGGACACTCGGCTGGAACGTGCTGACGAACCGACCAAAGGAAGCGGCCTACCGCGCCCCGGGCGCCCCGCAGGCGATCTATGCCGTCGAAAGCGTGGTCGATGAGTTGTGCCAGAAGCTGGGGCTCGACCCCCTGAACGTGCGGCTGAAGAACGCCGCACACAAGGGCACGAAGTCGTCTTATGGCCCCACGTTCGACGATATCGGTCTGGTGGCGACGCTGGAGGCTGCGAAGGCCCATCCGCATTATTCGGCGCCGCTGGGCGAAGGGCAGGGGCGCGGTCTGTCTGCCGGATTCTGGTTCAACTTTGGCGGCAACACTTGCGTGTCTTTGAACGTCAACACCGATGGCACCGTTGGCATCACCGAGGGCAACCCCGATATCGGCGGCTCGCGCGCCGCGATCAGCCAGATGGCGGCGGAGGAGCTTGGGATCCCCTATGACAAGATCCGCACCATCATCGCCGACACAAGCTCGCTTGGACACAACGACGTGACGGATGGCAGCCGCGTGACCTTCTCCGTCGGGCTTGCCACCATCGAGGCCGCGCGGGATGCCATCACCAAGATGTGCCACCGCGCCGCCCGGATCTGGGGGATCGACGAAGAAGCCGTGGTCTGGAAGGATGGCGCGGCGCAACCCGCAGGCCCAAATGCGGGGAAATTCCCGCCAATGACGCTGGCCGACATCGCCGCCGTCTCGTTCAACACCGGCGGGCCGATTGCGGGCCATTACGAGTTCAACGCAGATGGCGCGGGCGTCAGCTTCGGCGTTCACCTCTGCGACGTCGAGGTGGACCGCGAGACGGGTGCGACAAAAGTGCTGCGCTACACGGTGTTTCAGGATGCGGGCAAGGCCGTGCATCCGTCTTACGTGGAAGGGCAGATGCAGGGAGGCGCGGTACAGGGTATCGGTTGGGCGCTGAACGAGGAATACATCTACGGCACGGACGGGCGTTTGCAGAACGCGGGCTTTCTGGATTACCGGGTGCCTGTCGCGTCGGACTTGCCGCCGATTGAAACGGTGATCCTTGAAATCCCCAACCCAGGCCACCCCTACGGCGTGCGCGGCGTGGGCGAGACGCCGATTGTCCCGCCGCTGGCCGCGGTGTCGAACGCAGTGTCGCGGGCCATCGGTACACGGCTGAACAGCCTGCCAATGTCGCCACCCCGCATCCTGAAGGCGCTGTCGAAAGGGTGACGGTATGGTGGCGGTGACGATCTGGGGATCCTTGCGCCGTTTCACCGACGGGCAGGGGCAGGTCGAGGTGAAAGCCAGCAACTTCAAGGAGTTGCTGGACAATCTGTCACAGGACTATCCCGGCCTGAAACCTCAGATCGAGCGCGGAGTTTCCCTCGCGCTCGACGGTCGCATCTATCGCGAAGCGTGGTTCACAGAGATTGGGCCAAACAGCGAAGTTGTCCTCATGCCTTACATGGCCGGAGGTTGAGACCGGCGGCAAGACGACGCTGCCAGCGCGCGTTACGGAAGGTCGCATCCCTTAACGCTTTGGCCTAGAACCGCCTTTCGACAGAGCGCGACCTCCTGAATCGCGGTGCCTGCAGAAACGAGCGGCACGCGGGCAGGTAGGGATCGGCGCCTGCGCGAACCGATCCGGCGCTGCGTTTGTGCGACTGGCCCGTGACAGGCGATCAGTGGCTGGCGGACGGGCCGCCGCGCGGGGCAGGTTTCTTCAGCACCACGACCAGAAGCGCCAGTGACGAAAACAGCGCCGCCATGATCGTGAAGACATCGATGAACGACATCACCGTCGCCTGTTGCGTGACGATGCGCACCATCTGCGCGACAGCGCCTGTCTTGCCGTCCAACCCCTGCGCCGTCAATGCGCGGGACATGCTGTCCATTCGTGCCATCACGTCGGGGTTTGACCAATTCACCGTTTCGGCCAGCCGTTCATAGTGCAGCGCCCCGCGATTGGTCAGCACGGTGTTGATCAGCGCCAGCCCGACCGCCCCGCCAAGGTTGCGGGTCAGGTTGTAGAGCCCCGAAGCGTTCTTCAACCGCTCTGGCGGGAGGGTTCCCAGCGCCAGATTGTTGATCGGCACCATCGACATCATCAAAGAGACGCCTCGCAGGATCTGCGGCACAAGCAATTCGCCAAAATCCCAGTCTGCCGTCAGCCCGGTCAGCATCCACGTCGAAAGTCCGAAGCCCAAAAAACCGATCGTCATCAGGATACGCAGATCGACCATGCGCGAAAGGACACCGACAAGGGGTGCCGTGAAGAACATCGCGAGGCCCGAGACGAACATCGTCTCGCCGATCATGAGGCTGTCATAGCCGCGGATGCGCCCCAGAAACAGCGGGTAAAGATAGGTCAACCCGTAGAGCCCCACCCCGAGCACAAAGGAAAAGAGCGAGCCGAAGGCAAAGTTCCGGTCGCGGAAGGCGCCAAGATCAACGATCGGTTCATCCCGCGTGAACGCGCGCCAGAAGAACACGACCCCGCCGAGTGTCATGACGATCATCATCGCGAAGACGGCCCTGTCAGCCAGCCAGTCATTTCCTGGCCCCTCTTCCAGCACGTATTCGAGCGCACCCAGAAAGGCCGCCATGGCGCCAAAACCCCACCAGTCGAAGCGGTTCAGAAGCCGCCAGTCCGGTTTGTCGAAGTCGATCAGCGTCCAGGCGGCGATGGCCACGGCGATGCCGAAGGGCACGTTGACCAAGAAGAGCCAGTGCCACGAAAACGTATGGCTGAGCGTGCCGCCGATGGTTGGCCCGATGGTGGGTGCGAGCGTCGCGACCAGCCCGATCATCGGCGACACGATGGCCTGCTTCGATTTTGGAAAGATCGTGAAGGCGGCGGCAAAGACCGACGGGATCATCCCCCCGCCCAGAAAGCCCTGAAGCGCGCGCCAGAGGATCATCTCTGAAATGCTGCCCGAGGTGGCACACATGAAGGACGAAACGGTAAAGCCGGTCGCGGCAAGGGTGAAAAGCACCCGGGTTGACAGCATCCGCCCCAGAAACCCCGAAAGCGGGATCATCACGACCTCGGCGATCAGATAGGCGGTCTGGACCCACGAGATCTCGTCTGCGCTGGCCCCAAGGCCCGCCTGGATCTCGGACAGCGAGGCCGAGACGATCTGGATGTCGAGGATGGCCATGAACATGCCGAAGACCATCGCCAGAAAGGCGAAGATGCGGCGTGGCGGGATGCGGTCTTCGGCCATGGCGGTCAGTGCGCCGGGGTCCGGCTGTCAACCTCGACAATGGCGCTCAGACCCGCGCGCAGCACACCGGTCGCCAAAACCTCGGGCGGCAGGCTGATGCGAACGGGCACGCGTTGCACGATCTTGGTGAAGTTGCCGGTCGCGTTGGTGGCGGGGAGGATTGAGAAGAGCGCGCCTGTGGCGGGCGCAATTGAGGCGACGGCGCCGCGGAACGTCTGGCCGGGCAGGGCATCGAGCGTGACCGTGACGGTTGCGCCGGGGCGGATGCCCCCGAGTTGGGTTTCCTTGAAGTTTGCCTCGACATAAAGTGCCTCAACGGGAACCACCGCCGCGATCCGCTGCCCCGGTGAAACGAGATCACCCTTTTCGACGGCAATATTGGCCACGACACCCGCGAAGGGGGCGCGCAGAACGGTCAGGTCAAGGTTGCGCCGGGCCTGATCCACCGCAAGCGTCAAGGCCTTCATCTGGCTTTCGGCCTCGGCATATTGCGCACGAAGCACCGCGACATTGGCCTCGGCGCTGGCGATCTGGGCCTTGGCCCCCGCGACGGAGGCCCGCGCCTCTTCCAACGCGGCCTCGGCATCGTCGAGCTTGGCCTGTGGGGTCGATCTCGTGCTGACCAGGGATTGCAGACGCGTTGTCGTGATTCCGGCGTTGCGGACAACCGCCTCTGCCGCCCGCAGCTGGGCCTCTGCGAGGCCGACGCCGGCCTCCGCCGCCGCGGTTTGCGCCTGAATGGTCGCCAAAGTCGCCTTTTGGGTTTCGATCCTGCTTGTGGCGGTGGCAAGGGCGATGCGGTAGTCGCCGTCGTCGAGGCTGGCGATCGGGTCGCCCGCCGCAACCATCTGGTTCTCCTCGACCGCGACGGTATCGAGATAACCCTGAATGCGGGGAGAAATCGCCGAGATTTCGGCCTGAACGTAGGCGTCGTCGGTCTGGACCATGAAGCGGCCGTCAATCCAATAGGGATAGCCGAATGTCCAGCCGAGCGTGCCGAGTACCGCCACCACTACGACCGCCACCAGCAACCGGCGGCGTTTCGGTCTGTTGGGTGCGGGTGTGGCGGGGACCGCTACGGGAGTGACTGAGGGCCGTTGCGCTACTGCTTCGGCTGGGTCGGACGCGGGGGTGAGCGGCGACACCTTTTCGTTTGTCTGCCCGACGCTGATGTCCTTGTCATGGTTGGTCATCGCCCTGCCTTTTCCCATCCGTCTTGCCCCGGCACCCAGTGCTCGTCATCGAACCGATCGGTTCGAACGTTGACATAGGGCGGTGCGGCTGCAATGACAATGAAAAATCGAACTGATCGGTTCGATGGGTTTTCCCGTTTGAATGAAGGAACGTTGATTGTGACCGTGCCTGCCCCTCGTCATTCGCGCGCACCACGGCTTGCCGCTGGTCAGGACCCGGCAAAGCGCGATCAGATCCTCGATGGTGCCAATCAGGTGTTCACGCGGATGGGGTTCGATGCGGCGGGCATGGCCGACATCACTCGTGAGGCGGGCGTGTCGAAAGGCACGATCTATGTCTATTTCGACGGCAAGGATGAGCTGTTCGAAGCTTTGATGGACCGCGAGCGCGAAAGGATGTTCGGCGACATTGCCGCTGCGCTGGAGGTGCCGGGGCATACTGTGGATCGGCTGCGGACCTATGGGCAGACGCTGACGCGACTGCTGTGTTCGACCACGGTCATTCAGGCGCATCGGATCATCATCGGCATCAGCAGCCGTAAACCGCAGATCGGGGCTGCGTTCTATGAAAAGGGCGCGCGGCGCGGCCTGGCCCTGTTGCGCCAGTTTCTTGATCGAGAGATTGCGGCTGGCAGGATTTTGCCCTGCGATAGTGGGCGTGCGGCCCAGCACTACATTGAGCTTTGCCTTGCCGGACTGTTTCGTCAGCGCCTCCTGGCTCATCTGCCCAAACCCCCGAGCGAGGCGCAGATCGCAAGCAACGTCGATGCGGCGTTGCAGATGTTTTGTGCGTTGCATCTTCCTGAGGTTCAGAACCACGGTCACTAGACGCCGATGCGCGATAGGCAAACCGGTTCGGCGCCGCCTTATCGCAGTCTGATGCGGCGGTGGGGTAGCGTGAACGGCGACCGGCTCGCGTCCGTCTTGCAGCACCGGATGCTTGCTGCGACGCCTAGACGGCCTGGGCTGAAAACACCGCCGACAGGTTCTTTGAAGCCGCCATGAGACACTCCAGAACTCTTGCCCGTTCGCGAGACCCCTCGGACGGCAGACGATCCGTTGTAAGGATGATGCTGAGCGCGCCAACCACGCGCTGTTTCTGAAAGACGGGGACGGCGGCGGAGGCGATCCCGGCTTCAAACTCATCAATACTGAAAGCATACCCCTGTTTCCGAACGGTCTTATACATCACACGAAGTGCTTCGAAGTCCGTCACAGCGGTTGGTGCAATGTGCATTTGCGTGAGCTTTCCGAACTCGGGATCGTCTGCGCTGTGGCTGAACGCGTAAATGACCTTTCCGGTTGCCGTGGCATTTGGTGGAAACTCGAAGCCGGGATGGATGAATGTGCGGCCGGATATTTCCGGCACCGCATATTTAAGCAGGCGTGGACCTTCCATTCCGTTCCGGACATAAAATGCTGTCTCTTTCAGTTCTCGGCCAAGCGATCCAATCATCGGACCGACGATGGTTTCTAGCCCGTCGTTTCCCTGCAACATGGAGGCGAGCCTTTGGGTGCGCGCACCGACGAGATAGAGTTTCCGGTCTGAATCGAAGCTGAGCATGTCGCTTTCCACCAGGTTCGACACCAGCCTGAAAGCGCTTGATTGAGGCAATCCCGTGATATTGACGATCTGGACCAAGGAAATCCCACGCTTCGCGCCAGAGACCACTTCAAGGATTTGCAGCGCTCGGTTTAGTGGACTTGATCCGCTCACTCAGAAACCTTTCGACCGGCTTGATGCAACAGGCGAAGACACGTCCTGCCAATCCTGATCTTGCGCGTCTGCACAAGCATTGCAAGGATGTCTCGGATTGATGCCTTGGCACAGCCCACGGGTCTTTGTCGTCCTTGCGGACTGCGCCGAAGTGGCCGGAGAGGTCCGGGCGTGCGGGTCTGTACGGCAAGGACGGACAAGCAGGGCCTTGGCGCTGCCTTGAACCTGAGGGAACGGTTTTGGGCGCGCTTGGCCACACCCAGGCACGCCGGCGCTGCCCCCGCGCATCAAACGTGCGGCAACCGCCCTGCGACAAAGGGAATGTTGGATTTCGGCCCGTACCGGTCTATCTGCCGCAGATGATACATGATCCGAAAACAGCCGTTCTTTACAATGCAAGTTGCCCGGTCTGCAATTTCGAGATCCGGCACTATGCAAAGTATGCCGGTGACAAAGGACTACCAATCCGCTTCGACGATCTGAACTCGGATGCGCGGGCGCATTGGGGGCTTGATGCCGATACTGCCGCCCGGCGGCTTTATGTGATGCATGAGGGCGCACTGACATCGGGCATTCCGGCGTTCCTTGTCCTTTGGGGGCAAATGCCGAGGTATCGGTGGCTGGCAAAGGCCGTTGGGCTACCGGGGGTCAGGCAGATCGCCTCTGCGGTTTACGATTATGTCCTGGCCCCGGTCATTTACCGCTGGCACCTACACAGGCTGCGAAAGCAGACCGCCCGAAGTACAGACTGACATCGGAGCACGCTTTGCCGCAGGACGACAACGATAACGGCGCAGCCGTGCCGACTGGGCGCGTTGCCCGTTTGCTACGAATTGGCGGCATGGCGTCGGGGATTGCGGGTGGCGCTGCGGCGGGCGGGTTGCGCGCGCTGGCGCAGGGCAAGCGGCCAGACATGGCGCAACTTCTGCTGACCCCGGCCAACACGCTGCGGCTGACGGACGGGCTGTCACACCTGCGCGGTGCGGCGCTGAAACTGGGGCAGATGCTTTCGATGGATACCGGGCTTGTGCTGCCGGATGAGCTGACGGCCATCCTGGGGCGCATGCGGGACGACGCGCGCCATATGCCACCCAAACAGCTGCAGACCGTTCTGAACGCGGAATGGGGCGCGGGATGGTACACGCGTTTTGCCCGGTTCGATGTGCGCCCGTTTGCAGCGGCTTCGATCGGGCAGGTGCATCGTGCGGTTTTGCCGGATGGCCGCGATCTGGCGATCAAGGTGCAGTATCCCGGCGTGCGGGCCAGTATTGATAGCGACGTGAACAACGTGGCCACGCTTCTGCGCTTGCCCGGTTTGCTGCCGCGCGGGATGGACATTGCCCCGCTGATTGCCGAGGCCAAGCGCCAACTGCACGCCGAGGCCGATTACATTGCCGAAGCGCAGCATCTGGCGCGGTTCGGCGCGTTGCTGGCCGGGTCCGAAAAGTTCGTGTTGCCCCAATTGCATGCGGATTTGTGCACGCCGCAGGTTCTGGCAATGACCTATGTCCAAAGCACACCGCTGGAGAGTTTGGTTGACGCACCACAGGCCGTGCGTGACGAGGTGGCCACTTCATTGATCGACCTGGTTCTGCGCGAGTTGTTCGTCTTCGGGGCCATGCAGACGGATCCGAACCTTGCCAATTACCGATATGATCCCGAAACCGGGCGTGTCGTGCTGCTGGATTTCGGAGCGGTACAGCCCATTGCCCCTGCGTTGGCCGAGGATTTTCGCAACCTTGCACGGGTTGCGCTGGATGGCGGTGCAGAGGCGACACGGGTCGCCATGTTGCGCATCGGGTATTTCGGTCAAGAAACCGCCCCGCACCATCAGGATTTGATCCAGTCGATGTTCAAGGTCGCGATGGCGCCGCTTCGGCAGGATGGTCCGTTCGATTTTGGACGCAGCGACGTGTTGGAACGATTGCGGGACATGGGCCTTGCCATAGGCAACGACCGCGAACTCAGCCATGTTCCCCCTGCCGCAACGCTGTTTCTGCACCGAAAGATCGGCGGCATGTACTTGATGGCGGCAAAGTTGCACGCGCGCGTCGCGCTCCGCCCGATGGTCGAGGCATACGGGTCTGTCGAGATTGCGCCGCGTTGAAATCACGGTGCAGCGCATCATCTGACTGCGGCGACAGAAGAGCTGGAACCCGATGACGGACTGGACTGCAACGCGTGCTGAGGGCGAGAAAATGCTTGCCGCATTCGCATCCCGGATGGGCCGTCGATATGCCAATGGCCGCAACACCGATCTTGGGCCGGGTCGCCATGCCGCTGTATCAATGCTGTCGCCTTATATCAGGCGTCGGCTGGTGCTGGAGGCTGACGTGGTGTCGTCCGCGCTTGCTGCGCACGGGCCGGCAGAGGCCGAAAAGTTCGTGCAGGAGGTGATCTGGCGCGGCTATTTCAAGGGCTGGCTGGAACGCCGTCCGCAGGTCTGGACCAGCTATGTCCACGGGCTGCAGGCCGATCTGGCAGCACTGGACCGTGACCGCCGCCTGCGCCGCGATGTGGATCGCGCGATGAATGGCCAGACCGGCCTTGCCTGTTTCGACGCTTGGTCCGAGGAGCTGGTAGACACAGGCTATCTGCACAACCATGCCCGCATGTGGTTCGCCTCTATCTGGATCTTCACGCTGGGCCTGCCGTGGCGGCTGGGGGCGGACTTCTTCTACCGCCATCTGCTTGATGGCGATGCCGCGTCGAACACGCTGGGCTGGCGCTGGGTCGCGGGGCTTCACACGCGCGGGAAACCCTATCCGGCAGAGGCCAGGAACATAGCCACGTTCACGGGCGGGCGGTTCACCCCGCGTCCAAGCGATCTGGCGGTGGTGACGGAGGGTCTTGATGCGACAGAGCCCGATGGTTTGCCACCCATTCTGCCCTTGCGCGCTTTCACGCCGCCGCGGCCGGATGTGCCGACGGCCCTGCTGATCACCGACGAGGATTGTCGGGTCGAGGATTTCGGGCTTTCTGGCCTTGATATCCGCACGGCCGCAACGCTGGCTGCCAGCCACCTCCGGTCGCCCTTGCCGGTGGCTGGGCTCGTGTCGCGTTTTGAGGAGGCGGCGCTTGCGGATGCGGCGATGCACGCTGGGGTTTCCCCCCTTCATTTACGCGCCGACGCGCCAGACAGTCTGGCGAAATGGGCGTCCGCAGGTGGCGCCAGGCAGATCGTGACAGCCTATGTCACCAGAGGTCCGCTGCGCGATTGGATGGATGCTGCGGCACCTGCGCTTGCCGCGCGGGGCATAACGCTATGCGAATGGCGCCGCGACTGGGACAGCGCGATCTGGCCTCATTGCACCGCCGGATTTTTCAAGGTGAAACAGCAAATCCCAAGCCTGCTTGACCGGCTGGTGGCGAGGTGAGGATCATGGATCCGCGCATCGCGCGTCTGGCCTTTCTGATCCGCGCAGCCCTTCGTCCGCCGGCGGGCATCGCACGGATTGCAGCGGCGCTTTGCCTTGGCCTGATCTGTCATGCGCTTTTTGGCGTGGCCGTGCTCGCAATGATCGTGGCGATGTTCTTTGGCCTGAGCGAAAGCCTTGGTACTGTACCGTGGCCGTTGGCCGCAGTGGCCAACATGGCATTGATCGCACAGTTCCCGTTGGCACATTCGCTATTGTTGACGGGCCCGGGCGGACGACTTCTTGTCAGGCTGATACCCGGTCCATATGGCGCGACGCTTGCCACGACCACCTACGCCATCATCGCCTCGGCCCAACTCTTGGCGCTGTTTGCGCTTTGGACGCCATCAGGCATCGTGTGGTGGCAGGCTGAGGGAGCGGTCTTCTGGGCGATCACCGCAGCCTACGCCGCAAGTTGGCTGCTGCTCATGAAAGCAAGCTTCGATGCCGGCGCCGAAGTACAGTCGGGCGCCTTGGGCTGGATGTCGCTGATGGCGCGCATACGCCCGGTATTCCCTGATATGCCGACTGCCGGTCTGTTCCGCGTGATCCGACAGCCGATCTACGTGGCCTTTGCGTTGACGTTGTGGACGGTTCCGGTCTGGACGCCGGATCAATTGGCGTTGGCGGTCAGCTATTCGCTGTATTGCCTGCTTGCGCCGCGCCTGAAGGAACGGCGTTTTGCGGTGCGCTACGGTGATCGGTTTCACCGCTACCGCGCGACCGTTCCCTACGTCCTGCCCCGGCCGAAGCGTGTGGGGGGCGACCTACATGCCAAAGATCCTGACGAGCCTTGCCCAAGGAAGGGCGTTGCCAAAGGAGGGGCGTGAGATAAAGCCGGATCGGCGCGTCTTTCCGTTGGGGTGCCTTTGACAACGATCGTTGAACGGCACCCGCCTCGGCGTTAATCGATCCCGTTTGACCGCGCAATGAAATCGGACAAATGCGGAACGTAGTCTTCAGGTCCATCACCACCCGCTGCCATGGCGAGGGCGAATGAGTTCTTTACAGCGCTGGCCATCGGGGTGACCACGGTTGCCGCATTCGCCATCGATTCCACGTAGCGCATGTCCTTGTAGGCATTGCCCAAGGTGAATCGGTGCGCCTCGCGGTTGCCTTCCAGCGCATATCCCATGAAGGTCTGGTAGAACCCGCAATCCATCCGGCCCCCGCGGATCACCTTGTCGAATTCTGCCACCGGGATTCCGACCTTGCGGGACAGGGCCAGCGCTTCGGAATAAAGTGCGGCATAGCCGAGCGACAGGAAGTTGTTCAGAAGCTTCATCTTGTGGCCATCGCCGACGCCGCCGATATGCACGATCTTGGCGGCCCATGTCGCAATGATCGGCTGCACCCGCGCAAAGGCCGCGTCGGTGGCGCCCACCATGCAATCCAGCGTTCCCGCCCACGCCTCTTTCGGGGTCCGGCTTAGCGGGGCATCGACGAAATCGACACCGATATCGGCCAGTTCGGCCGCGATGCGCAAGGAAACAGTGGGATCGGACGTGGAGCAATCCACGATGACCGAGCCGCGCTTCAGCCCCGGTTTCAGCGCGGCGACAGCACTTGCCACCTCGGGTGAGCCGGTCAGGCAGAGGAAGATCACGTCGCAGCCCTCGGCCATCGCCTGCATGGATGGGGCCTCCACCGCGCCACGGGCCACCAGATCTTCTAGAGGGGCGCGGTTGCGGTGGGCGATCGCCATCAGCGGGTAACCCTTTTCGACGATGTTCTTCGCCATGCCTTGCCCCATCAGGCCGATGCCGACAAAACCTATGTTTTCATGTGTCATCTGTGTTCTCCGGGGCGTTTCAGGTCAGGTTGAAGCGGGTGCGCAGATCGGCGATCTGGGCTGGCGTCAGGGTGCGGAGTGCGTGGTTTTGCAACAGAAGGAACAGCTTGGCGACTTCTTCCAACTCTTCCACCGCGTATTGGGCGTCGTCGAGTTTCGTGCCTGCCACGACAGGGCCGTGGTTGGCCAGAAGGACGGCGTGATGCTGGCCCGCAAGCGCCCTGACAGCGTGTGCAAGGTCGGGGTCGCCCGGTGCAAAGTAAGGTACCAGCGGCAATCGGCCTACGCGCATGATGTAATAAGCGGTCAGCGCAGGCAGGACATCGCCGGGGTCCAGGTCGCGCAGGATGCTGACGGCAGTGGCGTGGCTGGAATGGAGATGCACCACGGCGCCCGCCTTGGGGCGTTCGTCATACATTGCGAAATGGAGGAGCGCCTCTTTGGTGGGCGCGTCGCCAGAAAGGTGTTTGCCGTCCGCGCTGAAGTGAGAAAGCCGAGCGGGATCAAGTGCCCCGAGCGAGGCGTTGGTCGGCGTCATCAGCCAGCCGCCATCGGACAGGCGGGCCGAGATGTTGCCGCTGGACCCCGCTGTCAGCCCCCGGTCAAAAAGCGACGCACCGATGCGGACGATCTGGTCGCGGAGGCGGGATTCTTCGGTCATGTTGCCGTGTCCGTTCGCAGAAATGACCACGCTTTGGTAAAAAAGTCGGGAGTGCCGAAGTTTCCCGATTTCAGGGCCAAGGCGATGTCAGGCCCTTGGATGCTGCGCGTCCAGGGCACGCCGGGGTCGATCTCTGGGCCGATATCCAGCACACGGACACCAAGCGCCGCAACGACGGCGCCTGAGGTTTCGCCCCCGGCGACAACATAACGGGTAAAGCCCTTGTCCAGAAGCCGCTGTGCGACGTCAGCCAGAACCTTTTCCACCAACGCGCCGGACGCCTCTCGCCCTATGGTGGCGTGGGTTCTTGCCAGCGAGGCGGCATCTGTGCCGGAAAACACCACCGGCGGGTGGGGGGCGGTTTGATGCAGCACCCAATCCGCAATGATGGCGGCGGTCTGATGACCGGAGGCAAGCGCGTCCACATCAATCGAAAGCAGGGGGCATCCGGCGGCCCTTGCCGCTGCAATCTGTCCCATGGTGGCCACCGAGCAGGAACCGGCAAGGACCACTGCGCGACCGGGTGGCGCGGCCATCTTCGACACTTGCGTCCTTTGCGCCTGATGATTTGGGCCTACAATGTTCGCGGCAAGGCCAAGGGCGATGCCTGATCCGCCCGTCACCAGCCGCATGTCCGCGCAGGCGGCGCCCAGAGTCATGAGGTCGGCATCGCTCAGGGTATCGACTATAAGGATGTGCGCGCCTGCCATTGCTTGCGCAGCGATCGAAGCACGGACGGCGGCCGTGCCTGCGGCGATCGTTGGTGCGTCCACCAATCCGACCGGTACGGTCGCCTGACGCCCCAGAACGCGCACCAGATTTGCGTCGCGCATCGGCGTCAGCGGGTGATCCTTCATCGGGCTCTCGGAGAGCAATTGCTGCCCAACGAAAAGATGACCCATGTAGACGGTGCGCCCGTTCGCGGGAAAGGACGGGCAGGCGATCGTGACCTCAGCATCGGTCAGGTCCAGCAAAGCCTCGGTCACGGGGCCGATGTTGCCCGCATCCGTACTGTCGAAGGTGGAGCAGTATTTGAAGAGGATCTGTTCGGCACCGGCTGCCAGCAGTGCCCGTGCAGCAGCAAGCGACATCGCCACCGCCTGCGTCGCCGGGATGGTGCGGGATTTGAGGGCGATCACCACCGCGTCGGCCTTGGGGAGCGTGTCGCCCCGGTCGGGCACGCCCATGACCTGAAGCGTGTGCAGGCCCGCGCGCGACAGCATCAGGCAAAGGTCTGATGCCCCGGTAATATCATCCGCCACCGCCCCGATCCGCACCTTTGCCCCATCCTCCGACCAACCCGCGAGCTGTCTGCGCCGGCGCCGATATCCATATGACATCATTATGGAAAATCGCGCATTTTCCAGCAAGGCCGACCTGCTATGGCTTGCAATGACAACGCTATCATTGCAGTGTAGCTGGCACAAGAACAGGAACGTATGGCGGCGAAGGAGGCGGCATGTCAGCGGCAGGGAACCCGAAGGTTTGCGTGATTGGCCTAGGGTCGATGGGCCTCGGAATCGCGGGATCGTTGCTGCGGGGCGGGTTCGCGGTCACCGGCTATGATGTAAGCCCTGATGCACGCGCAGCCTTTGCGGCCAAGGGCGGAGACGTGGCGGACGGCCCTGCCGCGGCAGCCATTGGTTGCGATGTGGTGGTCTCGGTCGTGGTCAACGCGGCCCAGACAGAGGTGGTGCTTTTTGGCGCTGAAGGGGCGGCGGCGTCACTGGCCGCCGGATCGGTTATCCTGTCCTGTGCCACCATGTCGCCCGACGCCGCCCGGGATTTTGCCGCCCGTGCGAAGGCGTTGGGCCTGATGTATCTGGATGCGCCGATCAGCGGCGGCGCCTTGCGCGCGGCGGCAGGTGAGATGACGGTCATGGCATCGGGTGCGCCGGATGCTTTTGCGCGCGCCAAACCGGTGCTGGATTGCATCGCGGCCAAGGTTTACGAACTGGGCGATGCCGCAGGCATCGGGGCTGCCTTCAAGATCGTCAATCAATTGCTCGCCGGGGTACATATTGCCGCCGCGTGTGAGGCGATCACCTTTGCCAAGGCAATGGGCCTTGATATCGCGCGGGTCTATGAGGTGATCACCGCTTCGGCCGGCAATTCATGGATGTTCGAGAACCGCGTGCCCCATATCCTTGACGGCGATTACGCGCCGCGCAGTGCGGTGGACATTTTCACCAAGGATCTGGGTATCGTGGCCGATATCGGGCGGGGGCTGAAGTTTCCTACGCCCGTAGCCTCGATGGCGCTCCAGATGTTCGTGATGACCGCCGCGGCGGGGATGGGGCGCGACGATGACGCTTCGGTTGCACGCATGATCGCGGGGCTCGCGGGTCTGGACCTGCCCGGAGCGGCCCCCACCACATGACAGCTTTTTCTGAACGGAGACGACCATGACCAAGCGTATCGTATTCACCGGTGGCACGGGCAAGGCGGGGCGGCATGCGGTACCGCATCTGTTGGCGCGCGGTTATGACATCCTGAATGTCGACCTCAAGCCGCTGGACATTCCCGGCGTGAACACGCTGATCACCGATCTGACCGACAACGGGCAGACCTTCAACGCATTGACCTCGCATTTCGGGCTGCACCATTACGAGGATGGCGCGCCGCCCGTGGCCCCCGACGCCGTGGTGCATTTTGCTGCCATCCCCCGCGTGGGGATCGAGCCGGACAACAAGACTTTCGTGGCGAACGTGACCAGCACCTACAACGTGATCGAAGCAGCGATGAAACTGGGGGTGCGCAAGGTAATTGTCGCCAGTTCGGAAACGACATACGGCGTGTGTTTTGCCGAAGGCGACAAGGACTACCAGGCCTTCCCTCTGACCGAAGACTATGACAGCGACCCGATGGACAGCTACGGCCTGTCCAAGGTGGTGAACGAGAAGACCGCGCGTGCCTTTGCCATGCGGTACGGGGCCGATATCTATGCCCTGCGCATCGGCAATGTGATCGAGCCACACGAATATGGTGCCTTCGCCGGCTACATTGCAAACCCGCCCATCCGCAAGCGCAACGCCTGGAGCTATATCGACGCGCGCGATCTGGGCGAAATCGTTCACCTCTGTCTGCAAAAGGATGGCTTGGGCTATCAGGTGTTCAATGCCGTCAATGATACCATCACTGCCAACCTGCCCACGCCCGAGTTTCTGGCAAAATATGCCCCCAATACCCCTGTGACGCGGCCAATGGGGGCGGATGAGGCCCCTCTGTCCAACCGCAAAATCCGCGAGGTTCTGGGGTTCAAAGAAGCGCACCCATGGCGTAACTACGTTAAAACCTGAGGGGGAAAACCGTAGTTCATGGCCAAGCAACGGCAGCGTTTGTCGGACAGGAAAAGCAAAGTCACCGTCAGCGACGTGGCCCGATTGGCGCAGGTCAGCGACAGCACCGTTTCGCGCATCATGCGCAATCACGGCCTGATCGCCGATGCCACGCGGGTCCGTGTGATGGAGGCGGTCCGCGCGCTTGGCTATGTGCCCAACCGGATTGCTGGGTCGCTGGCATCGCTTGATTCCCAACTGGTAGGCGTGGTGATCCCGTCGCTGTCCAACATCGTGTTTCCCGAAGTGCTGCAGGGCATCAACGCGGGCCTTGCAGGCACCAACCGGCAATCGGTTATCAGCGTGACGGACTATGACCTTGATAAGGAAGAGGTCGTGGTGCGAAACCTTCTGGCATGGCAACCGGCGGCCGTCCTTATCGCGGGGTCGACACATACGGATGCGACGCGTCGGATGCTGGACCAGAGCGGCATCCGGATTGTCGAATTCATGGAGACTGATTACCCGCCGGTGGATGTGGCGGTGGGGTTGTCGCATGTCGCTGCGGGGATGGTGACGGCACGGCATCTTTTGGCACGCGGCTACCGACGATTTGGCTATGTGGGCTATGGTGGCACCATCGATGTGCGCGCTCGGATGCGATATGATGGTTTCTGTACCGTGCTGTCCGAGGCTGGTGTTACCCTTGAAGGTGAGGCCATGTCGGACGGTCAAACCTCGGTCGGCAAGGGCAGGGCGCAGACCGCCGATCTGCGTGCCCGGGCGCCGGGGGTAGAGGTGATCGTCTATTCCAACGATGACATGGCGGTGGGTGGCCTTTTTCACTGTCTGTCGGCGGGTATCCGTGTTCCTGAGGATCTGGCGCTGTTTGGTTTCAACGGTCTGGACATCGGGCGGGAGCTGCCACAGCCGTTGTCCACCATCCGGTCGAACCGTTTCAACATCGGGAAGCGCGCAGTTGAGGTATTCCTGCAAGACCCCATCCGGCCAGATCGCCCGAGCATCATCGATACCGGGTTTGAGGTTTTTGAAGGTGCCACTGCCTGACCGGAGTGGCGAAAGGAAAGGGATACAAGATGCATCCAGCGCTGACCAAAGGGTCCATCGCCGTGGTTACCGGGGCCGCCTCTGGCATTGGGCTTGCGGCGGCGCGCAGGTTTGCTGCGCTTGGCCTTCGGGTGTGCCTTGCCGATCTGGTTGGCGCGCGGCTTGACGCGGCAGAGGCCAGCTTGCGGGAGGCCGGGTACGATGTGCTGGCCGTCGCGACCGATGTGAGCCTGCGCGATGATGTGGTGCGGCTGGCCCGGACTGTCGAGGAAAAGCTGGGGCCGGTCAGTGTGCTGATGAACAATGCTGGCATCCAGCCGGGCAGCACGATCTTCAACGAGGCTGGCACGTGGGATCGGATCCTGGCCGTCAACATGGGCGGTATCATTGCGGGCAGTCAGATCTTCGCGCCCGGCATGATCGCCTCGGGGAAGCCGGGGCTGATCCTCAACACCGGATCGAAACAGGGCATCACCACACCGCCTGGCGATCCGGCCTACAACGTTGCCAAAGCTGGGGTTAAGGTCTTTACCGAGGCGCTGCAGCATCATTTGCGCAACCTGCCCGGATGCGCGGTGGAGGCGCGGCTCTTCATTCCAGGGTTCGTCTTCACGCCGCTTACGGCGAACGGGCGTACCGAAAAGCCCGCAGGGGCATGGACGCCGGAGGAGGTTGTCGATTTTCTGTTCGCGGCGCTGGAGCGGGAGGAATTCTACATCCTCTGCCCCGACAATGACGTTGACCGCGCGCTGGATGCCAAGCGCATCCTATGGGCCGCGGGCGACATTGCGGAAAACCGTCCGCCCCTGTCGCGTTGGCATCCCGGATACGGGGATGCGTTCAAGGCCTGGCTGAACGCCTGACGGGAAAGGAGCGCCCGGCGGTGCCGGGCGCTCCTTCATCGTGATCCCGGATCACTTCTGGATGCAGGTATCGACCGTATCCTTTGTGCATTCGTCCAGTCCGGTGAAGATCGGGTCGGCCACGGCTTCGCCGTTGATCAGCTTGATCATTGCACCGGGTGCCAGGTAGCCCATCTCGAACGGACGTTGCCCGACAAGGGCCGTCACCAGGCCTTCGCGCGCCAGATCGACCTCGGCCCCGATGGTATCAGCGGCCCCGATGACGAAATCATTGCTGGCAATGCGGTCGGCCATCGGCTTGAAGAGATCGCGGTAGGGCTGCGGTGCCCCGAAAAGTGGCCAGCCGCCCATGATCCCGAAGGCATCGAGATCGGGGTTCGCGGCCAGAATGTCCGTCATCGCCTGGACGCCCTTGGCACCGTCATCGTTGGTGAAGACCGGGCAACCGGCCACTTCGGTCCAGCCGCCTTCGCCATTCAGCGCGGCAAGCCCGGGCGTTCCCGTCAGCGCATCACGCATGCCTTGGGCGCGACGCAGGATGTTGTCGGCGCCGGGGTTGCCCTCGATCGTGCAGATCGTGCCGCCGTTGGGCTTGGCCGCCTTGATGTATTCACCGATTTTCACGCCCATCAGGGTGTTGTCCGTGCCAAGATAGGTCTTGCGCAGGGCAGCATCTTCCGACGCCAGATCAGCGTCAAGCGTCATGACCGGGATCGTTGGGGCGGACGTCTTGAGCGTCTGCGCGATCAGTTTGGCGTTCGAGGGCGAGATTGCCATGGCGACCGTTGAGGGCTTGCCCAGCATATCCTGTACGATCTGCGCCTCGCCGGCCTCGTCCGACGTGGACGCGGGGCCGGTATAGAAGCATTCATACTCGCTGCTGGCGTTTTCGGAGTTCCACTTCTGGCAGCCCTGGTTGATCGCTTCGAAGAAGGGGTTGTCCAATCCCTTGACCACGATCACGAGTTGCTTCTTGTCTTGCGCGAAGCCGGCACCTGCGCCGAGCGCAAACATCGCCGCGGCCGTGGCAAGCATCATCGATTTCTTCATTCTTGCAGTCCTCCCAAAAAGCCGCGCTGAAGCTATGGCGGCACGATGTTGTCAGTCGGGATGCGACGTTGCGCACGGTCCGGGTGCTTCGCTGCCCCCTTTTTTGTCGCGTCGCGGGACGGCAGACCCGCGTTGATATGTCGATGCCGATCAGGCCGGTACAGCCTTTCCTCACTGTCCATGACGTCGGCTCAAAAGGCGTCGAACAAGCTCCTCCTTGATCGCGGCTGACGTCGGTCCGTTCACGCAAAGACTGATGCACTTCGGCCCAGCACCGGCATGATTCGAGTAAAAAATACCAGAAACCATATTTTATGACAGCGCTATTATATCAAAGATTTCATTGACTTTGCCAAATCATACAATAGCCTTTGGTCACGCTGCGGTCGGGGAGGCTGCAGGCAGGTTGTGCGGAAGCGCGCAGGGCTAAGGGCACAACATCCGGGTTGTAGTGTCTGGTTTGGGGGAGGCTGGAAGTCGGTGCCAATTCTTGAACTTGAGCATGTTTCCAAGCATTTCGGCGCGATCGAGGCGGTAAAGGACGTGTCCTTTTCCCTGAACGCGGGTGAAGTGATCGGGCTGATGGGGGATAATGGCGCAGGCAAATCCACCCTTGTAAAAATGATCGCAGGCAACTTTCGGCCCAGCAGTGGCGCCATCCGCATGGACGGAAAGGAAATCGTGATGCACCGCCCCGTCGAGGCGCGTGAGCACGGGATCGAGATCGTCCACCAGGACCTTGCGCTTTGCGACAACCTGACAGCGGCTGCGAATGTGTTTCTGGGGCGGGAGTTGCGGTTGGGGTTCGGCCCGTTCCGCATCTTGGACTATCCTTCGATGTACCGGCGCGCGGGCGAGATTTTCACCGAACTGAAATCCGAGACGCGGCCGCGTGATCTGGTCAAGAAGATGTCGGGCGGTCAGCGGCAGGCCGTGGCTATCGCGCGGACCCGGCTCAGCAATGCCAAGATCGTGCTGATGGATGAACCCACCGCCGCGATCTCGGTGCGGCAGGTGGCCGAGGTGCTGAACCTGATCCGCCGGTTGCGCGATCAGGGCATCACGGTCGTGTTGATCAGCCACAGGATGCCCGATGTATTCACCGTGGCCGACCGGGTGATCGTGATGCGGCGCGGCACAAAGGTTGCCGACAAGGCCATCGCCAACAGTTCGCCCGAAGAAGTGACGGGACTGATCACCGGCGCCATTGAGACCGTCTGATACTTGCGGCCCCAGTTCTGGAAAGGCTTTACATGACCACGTCGCTGAGCACCTCGATCGAGCACAAGCAGGAAACCTGGGTATCCGCATTGCTGGGAAGCCAGACCTTCTGGGTATTTATTGCTGTGATTGTGGCTGGCGTCGCGTTGTCCTTTGCCACAGACAGCTTTGCGACCGCCAAAAACCTTTACAACATAACCCGCAACGTCACGTTCGTGGCCATCATCGCCCTTGGCATGACGCTTGTCATCATCACCGGGGGGATCGATCTGTCGGTGGGGTCGGTCTTGTGCCTGTGCAGCATGGTGCTGGCCGTTGTGATGCATGCGGGCTATTCGATCGAGGTTGGCATCGTGGCCTCGGTTGTGACGGCCCTTGTGGTGGGTGCGTTCAACGGCATCCTGATTGCCTATATCGGCCTGCCGCCCTTTGTCGTGACGCTCGGCATGCTGTCGGTCGCGCGCAGCCTTGCCATGGTGGCATCGGGCAACACGGTGGTTTTCGAGTTCGGCCCCGACCATGACATTTTGCTGGCCCTGGGGGGCGGCGCTTGGTTCTTCGGCATCGCAAACCCTGTGATGTACATGATCGTGCTGGGTTTGCTGACGGGCTTCGTGCTGCGCTTCACCCGGTTTGGCCGCCATGTCTTTGCCATCGGTGGCAACGAACATGCGGCCACCCTGACAGGCGTACCGGTGCGGGTGATCAAGGTGGCCGTCTACATGATTTCGGCGCTGTCTGCCGGGATCGCTGGCATCGTGCAGACCGGCTGGCTGGGGGCGGTGACCACGAATATCGGGGCCGGGATGGAACTGCAGGTGATCGCAGCGGCGGTGATCGGTGGGGCAAACCTTGCGGGCGGCGGCGGGACCGCGCTTGGGGCGATCATCGGCGCCGTGCTGATCGAGGTGATCCGCAACAGTCTGGGCCTGCTGGGCATCAACGCGTTCTGGCAAGGCACCTTTATCGGGGGCGCGATCCTTTTCGCCGTGATGTTCGACCGGCTGGCGAACTATCGCCGCAACACCTGAGGCGACTGGGAAATACCGCACCAAACGAACGTGCGCTATGGAAGCGCCACGGGCATGTCGCGCGGTCGACCGGTCTTTCAGGGCGCACACGTCTTTCTGACGCTGCCGAACTTTCTGCGCTTCGCGTTTCCTTGCGGCACCGGCGCGACCCGCGTGCTGCTTGGATGGCCAAGGTCAAAACGGGTCGCAGTGAAGCCGGCGGTTCGGTTCGGGAATGTCTGTGCCCCATTTCATCATCATCGCGCGGCGTGGTTCCTCGACTCTCGCGGTCATCCCCAAAATGGCATGCTCCGGTGCGGTTGAGTTCGTAAGAAACGCGCCGCCGCGCTTTGGTATTGGCAGCTCGCTGGTCGATGCTGCGGATCCAAAGACGGTCGCCGCCGCCATCGCCGGGTAAACCGGGATGTTGTGGCTGGTGACTTACTGCAACTGGACGATGCAACAGGGCCGTCTTGCATCGCTTGTCCGCTCCGTTGCTTGGTAAAAGGGGGCGGCAGGTGGTGGTGGAACCCTGACCCTCGCCACACACATTTACACTTGGCGCGGATTTCGTTGTCCTCGCGATGATCAAATGCGGTAGCGACGTTGGTCCAGAGAAGCCGACTGCGTAGAAGGACCGCCGCACCCGCGCGATCGTATCTACCCGCTTCATCTCCCCTCCGCTCGCTGCTCAACAACGAACGGTCTGACAAAACATCAGGGGGGGGCAAAATTGGACGCCGATACCCCGCCTTAAGGGGTCAAAATTGCCCGGCGAAACACATCGATGTCTGCAACGCGCCGAACGCCAAGACAGCCGCCACCACGCGCAATCAGGCCCCCGTCGTCGCGCATAACCTTCTGAAAGATCTGGGCTTGATCAAGGAAGCGGACGTGACCTACGGTGGCGGCGGATTATGCCCCCTGACTGTAGCGCGCGACAAGATCGTGCTCGCTGAATTTGGCTATTGCGGCAAGTTGCTGCCCTCGTTCCTCTACTGGCTGATCGACGGCACAAAACGCGGCCACCTGGCCTGGCGGCTGAAAGAACAGATTTTGCCGCCGATCTACCGGAAGGCCATGCTGGGTAGTCACGAATGTATGGCCGAACCGCAGCCCGTGACCGCAGCGTAGAGTGAAAAGGAATTTGTCGTGAAATCCCTGAAGTCCCTTCTGCCGATCCTCGGATGGGCACCGGCCTACACCAAGGCTGAGGCGCAAAGCGATCTGGTCGCCGCTGTGATCGTCACGGTTATGCTGGTTCCGCAAAGTCTTGCTTATGCAATGCTTGCCGGACTGCCGCCGCAGGTTGGGCTTTATGCATCAATCTTGCCGCTGATTGCCTACGCCCTGTTCGGCACGAGCCGGGCATTGGCCGTGGGGCCGGTGGCGGTGGTGTCTTTGATGACGGCGGCGGCGGTGGGGCAGGTGGCGGCGCCGGGGAGCGCGGAATACCTGACTGCTGCAATCACGCTGGCCTTTCTGTCAGGGCTGGTGCTGGTCTTCATGTCCGTTCTGCGGCTGGGTTTCATTGCCAATTTCCTGAGCCATCCAGTGATTTCAGGCTTCATCACCGCTTCGGGCATCCTGATCGCGACCAGCCAGTTGAAACATATTCTGGGGATCAAGGCGGATGGCGATACGTTGCCGCATCTGCTGACTGGCATCTACACCGGAATTGGTGGGCTAAATCCCTACACGTTGGTGATCGGAGTCGCCGCGACCGCATTTTTGTTCTGGACGCGCAAGCAGTTAAAGCCACTGCTGCTGGCGCGCGGTTTGCCACCACGTCTGGCCGACGTGATCGCGAAGGCGGGCCCGGTGGCTGCCATCGTACTGTCAATTCTGGCTGTGGTGGGCTTTGGTCTTGTGGACAAGGGGGTCAAGATCGTTGGCGATATCCCTGCCGGTCTGCCGCCCTTTGCACTTCCGTCTTTCGATTTAGGACTTTGGCAGCAATTGCTATTGCCTGCCGTGCTGATCAGCCTCGTGGGATTTGTGGAATCCGTGTCCGTGGCCCAGACACTTGCCGCCAAGCGTCGGCAACGGATTGTGCCCAATCAGGAATTGACTGCGCTCGGGGCCTCTAATATCGCCTCTGCGCTTTCAGGCGGTTATCCTGTGACAGGTGGATTTGCCCGGTCCGTCGTGAACTTCGACGCTGGTGCGGAAACCCCATTTGCGGGTGCTTTCACGGCTGTCGGCATCCTTGCGGCCACAGTGTTCCTGACACCGCTGTTCCGGTTCCTGCCGCAGGCGGTTCTGGCCGCGACGATCATCGTGGCCGTGCTGTCGCTGGTTGATACCGCTGCGATCAGGCGCACATGGGCCTATTCCAAGGCCGATTTTGCGGCAATGGCGGTGACGATCCTGATCGTACTTCTGGTCGGTGTTGAGGCGGGGATCACTGCAGGTGTATCGCTGTCATTGGCCATGTTCCTGTGGCGGACGGCGCGCCCGCACATGGCCATAGTCGGCCAGGTGCCCGGCACCGAGCATTTTCGCAATGTCGAGCGTCATGATGTGATCACTGATCCTACCATCCTTTCGATCCGCGTGGACGAAAGTCTCTACTTTGCGAATGCACGTGCGCTGGAGGATGCGATCTATGACCGCGTCGCCGATCATCCGGTGCTGAAAAATGTCATCCTGATGTGTCCCGCGGTAAACGCAATCGACGCGAGCGCGCTTGAAAGCCTTGAGGCCATCGCTCATCGACTGGATCTGTCCGGGGTCGGGTTCCACCTGTCCGAGGTGAAAGGTCCGGTCATGGACGCGCTGAAACGATCGGACTTCCTGAACCATTTCAAGGGGCGCGTTTTTCTCTCGCAATTCGAAGCCGTCAGAGCCCTCTCGGCCGAAACGGGACCACGGGCAACGCCACCCGAGTCAGTGCCCGCCGCGCGTGGGGCGGCCGACGCAACCCAACTGTCGCTTGTTCCGTTGCCCGAAACGCGAAGTGGGGGCTGATGCCGCCGGGACGAGAGGGTATGGCAGATCGCACGGATCAATCTTGAGGGCTAAGAGCCCGGCACAATCTTTTGGAGCGCGTTTCGCCCTCGGATATCTTTCCGATGCCCAAGGTTCCCCTCAGATTGAGGGGAGGTCGGTCAAAGAGCGCAGACACGTTTTCCACCCCGAACTGATGTGGCGTTCGGCCCCTCACTCAAATCCCCTGACCTGCCCCCCGGAAGTTCCCTCGCTATGATGTAGAATCCGCCCGACCTGAAGGAGCAGACGACATGAGGAAAAGCCGTTTCACCGAAGCGCAGATTATCGGGATGATCAAAGAGCAGGGTTCAAGCGTAAAGCAAATGATCCAGTGGATCATTTGTAGTGCAGAACGGGCTGCCGACGGCCGAGTTGTGCCGCAAGCACGGGCTGAGCCCTGCGACGTTCTACAAGCTGAAGGCCAAGAACGGCGGGATGGGCCTGTCGGACTCCAAGCGGCTGAAGCAGCTTGAGGAAGAGAACGCCATGCTGAAGCGCCTGGTAGCGGATGTCATGCTCGACAACGTGGTTCTGAAGGATCTTCTGGGAATGCCCTGACGACGCCGGTGCAACGGCGGGACGCAGTGCTTCGGGCGATGAAGGGTCATCCGATCTCTCAACGCCGGGCCTGTGTCCTGATCCCCTCTCGCACATGCACGCATGGGCTGGCGGGCAATGGGTGTCGATCCCAAGACCGGGCGGCGTGAGCATCCGCCCGATAACCCGGAGATCCGTGTGGAAATGAACAAGATCGCCGAGAAGCGGCGTCGATTTGGCTATCGGCGTATCGGTGTCATGCTGGAACGGTTGGGAATGGTGATGAACGAGAAGAAGCTCTACCCATTGGCCGACAGGCGATTGCCTGCAATCGCCATAAGGCAGATTTTCCGGGAAGAGGGTCTGTCGGTGCGCCGCCGCCATGGCGGCAAACGGGCGCGCGGAAGTCCCACGCCGATGCCGGTGCCATTGCGTCCGAACCAGCGGTGGTCGCTGGACTTCTTGTCCGACACCTTCGGGGCCTGCCGGAAGTCCCGCATCCTGGCGGTGAATGACGACTGCTGCCGCGAAAACCTCTGCCTGGTCGCCGCCACCAGCATCTCTGGGGCTCGGGTCGCGCGAGAGCGGTACGCTCTCGTCCGGATCTACGGAAAACCCGCATGCATAGTCTCGGACAACGGCACCGACTTGACCAGCAAGGTAATCCTGTAGTGGGCCAACGACAACGGCGTCAGGTGGCACTACATCGATCCCGGAAAACCGCAGCAGAATGGCTACATCGAGTCCTTCAACGGCAGCCTGCGCGACGAATGCCTCAAAGAGGAGATCTTTGACAGCCTGGCTGATGCTCGCCGCAAGCTGGCCCTCTGGCGCTACGACTACAACAACGTCAGGCCGCATTCCGCGCTGGATAACAAGCCTCTGATAGAAGCGTGCCGGGCGCTTGAGCAATCTGGGGGCTCCGCGCCCGGCGCGCTTGCCCAACCCGAAACCGACAACTATCGACCCCAAGCACTCTCGTTATAAACGAGGGGCGACCGGGGGCAGGTCACGGCCACTGCCCGGGGCGCGGCTTTCCTCGACAGCCTGCCTTCCGGGTCGCGTCCCAAGGCCGAAGCGGGGCAACTGGTGTTCAAGGCTGGTGGTGCGGCTTCCGACGTTGCGTAGGCTGAACTGCTGCTTCTGGCGGTGGGGTCGGATGTACATCATGGCGGCAGCCCGGGTGCGGGGGCCTTGGTCAAACTGAAGCTTAACAGCCTATTTGGCGCACAGATCGCGATCATTGCCGAGTTGATCGGCCTCGCATCCCGATATCACTGTGGCAGATGTCGTACCTTATCCCACCTACGCCTCGCTTACCGGTGCGCTCCATCGGCGCGATGGGGGGGCGTTGCAGCGCTTCGCGTCCACCGTCCCTCCTTGGCGCAGTGGAAGGCGAATATGGAAGCACAAGTCTGGTCTGACGCCTCTTATCCGCTGCATTGGCGTTAGGCCCATCCACGTGCCGTTTTCCCAGCGCCCGCGTTGAGACTGTACCATTCGGCGACGTGAACGTCGGTTTCCGAGTGGATGCGCGCTTCGCCGTTCCGCAAGAGAAGCCCGGCGGACGACGGGCCAAAAACAGCGATTGACGCACCATTACCAACGCGCAAAGTGCATCGGATCACGGCCATACGTGCGTGCTGACGCATGCAGGAAAAGCTTCTGTATCTCTCGGCCGCAAGGCATCGCAGAGGCGCAGGTTGCGCCCTCCTTGGCAACGTCAGCTTGCTCCTGCAGCGCCAAGCTCTTGCGCGAGGCGCTTTTCTTCTTCTGCGCGAGGTTTCGAAAGCCCGGCGAGCAGAAGATAGGCAACGGGCGTCACATAGAGGGTGGAAAGCGTAGCAAGCCCAAGGCCCCCGACGATGACGTAGCCCAATGCCTCGCGTGCTTCCGCCCCCGCGCCAGACGACAGGATCAACGGCACGCCCCCGACGACGGTGGAGATCATCGTCATCATTACGGGCCGCAGCCTTACGGTGGAGGCCTGAAAAATCGCGCTGGCCACTGTCTGCCCCTGGTCGCGCAACTGATTGGCAAATTCTACGATCAGGATGCCGTTCTTGGCCATGATCCCAATCAGCATCACCAGCCCGATCTGGCTGTAGACGTTGAGGCTGAGCCCGCTGAGGAGCAACGCAAATATCGCGCAGGCAAGGCCGATAGGCACAGTTGCCATCACCACTACCGCCGATACGAAGCTTTCAAATTGTGCCGCAAGAACGAGAAACACCACAAGAATCGCAAACCCGAAGGTAACGAAAAGGCCCGCGTTGGTCTGATCGAGCGTCGCAGCTTCAGCCAGCGGCACGATGCGGTTCTGTTCGGCCAGAACGTCTGCGCCAAGAACGCGTACCTCGGCCAGCGCATCGCCGAGCGACAGCACCGGCGTCAGCCCTGCCGAGATCTCGACAGACCGGTTTTGGCCTTCACGGCTCAGCTCGGGGGCGACGGGCCGCTCGTCCAGCCGCACGAAACTTGCCATCGGAATCATCTGGCCGTTGCCCGCCTGAACAAAAATGTTCTCAAGATCGCCCGGATCATTCACCGGGTTGGATGTGGAAAGCATCTGGATGTCGAAATTGGTATCATCGACAAAGACCGATCCAACGCTGCTGCCATCGAGGATCGCCCGAAGGGCCGGCCCAAGACCAGTGACGTCGATCCCAAGATCCGAGGCGCGGGCGCGATCAATCTCTATGAAGATCTGGGGCTGCGTCGTTTCATATTCCAGTTGAACCTGCCCCATCGCGGGCATCTG
Organism: Rhodobacterales bacterium; assembly: GCA_038251625.1. Taxonomy (GTDB): domain Bacteria; phylum Pseudomonadota; class Alphaproteobacteria; order Rhodobacterales; family Rhodobacteraceae; genus JBBQXK01. The sequence goes on along the minus strand of JBBSBE010000004.1, from coordinate 6,704 downwards.
CTGCATCCTGGCCACCAACTTATCGGCGACGTCGGCAAGCTGGGCATAGTTGTCGCCCGTGATCGCAAAACTGAGCCCCCGGCCCGCCCCGCGAATGCCAAGGCTGTTGGGTTGAATGGCGAATGCACGCACACCAATGACCTGCCGCAGCTTGGCGTTGATCTCTGCAACGATCTCTTGCTGTGAACGGGTTCGATCCTGCCATTTGGCCAGTGTGAACACCATGAACCCGCGATTTTCAGCGCCGAAACCGGTGATCGAGAATACATTCGTCACCTCGCCCGCATCCTTCAACGGCTGAACGAGGTTTTCGATCTGCTCCATCTTTGCGGTGGTATATTGAAGCGATACGCCCTGCGGCGCTGTCACCCGCAACAGGGCAATGGCCCGGTCTTCGGGCGGCGTCAGTTCCTGCTTTATCCCGCCACCAACCAGTGCAGCGGTCGCCGTGAAAAGGACGGCCACAAGGACGATAACGATAGGAATGGACAGAGCGGCACGTAGCGTCACAGCGTAAAGCGCCGCCAGCCGATTGCCGAGCCAGAGCACGGGCCCGCGTGCTGTATCGTCCTGTGGTTTGGTCAGCAGGCGGCTTGCAAGAACGGGGCAAAGGGTGAGTGCAACCACCGAAGACAGCAGGACGGCAATCGCAAGGGTAAAGCCGAATTCGCGGAAAAGACCGCCAGCCTGACCCGGAAGAAAGGAAAGCGGGATGAAGACTGCAGCAAGGGTCGCGGTGGTGGTGACGACGGCGAAAAACACCTGCTGGGTGCCAAGAACCGCCGCCGCGCGCGGGCCCATGCCCTCGGAGCGTCGGCGTACGATGTTTTCAAGCACCACAATGGCGTCATCCACAACCATCCCGGTCGCCAGGACCAGCGCCAGAAGGGTCAGGATGTTGATCGAAAACCCGACCAGATAGATGGCGGCCAAAGTGCCCACCAACGCCACGGGCAGGGTCAACGTAGGGATCAGCGTCGCCCGCGCGTCGCGCAGGAAAAGGTAGATCACCGCCACCACGATCAGAACCGCCAGCGCCAGCGTTTTCACAACTTCGTCGATCGAACCTTGGACGAATACCGCGTCGTCTGAGGTCACGAAGATATCGATGTCATCGGGCAACGTGCTGTTGAGGTCATCGACCACGGCACGGACACTGCTGGAGATTTCGAGCGTGTTCGATGTTGCCTGCCGGATGATGCCGATCCCCATGCCGAGCCGACCATTGGCACGAAGAACGGTTTCATTCGGCGCGGGGCCCAAGGTCACTCGTGCCACGTCACCCACCGTCACGTTCTCGGCAATCTTCAGCGCCTCGAATGCTTCGGTGGTTGCAACCGTCGCAGTCGTGCGCACGTTTATGGATTGCCGTTCGCCGGCCAGATCGCCTGCCGGGGCATCGTAGGCCGCATCTGCGAGGGCATTACGCATGTCCGCGAAGGTCAGGCCACGGCTTGCCATTTCCATCGGGTCTATATCGACACGGAAAATCGGCTCACGGTCGCCGTAGATCTGCAGGTCCGCCACCCCGTTGATCGAAATCAGCCGGTCTTCCACGCGGTCCTTGACGATCTGGGTCAGTTCCTGCGGGGATCTGCCTGACGAGGTGACGGCAATGCGCATGATGGGGTCTGCATTGGCATCGGCCTTTACGACCTCGGGGGTGTCGGCATCTTCGGGAAGCTGGTTCACGATGCGCGCCACGGCATCGCGTATATCGGTTGCGGCGATGTCGATATCGACATTTTCACGGAATTCGACCGTCACGCGACTGCGGCCATACCGAGAGTTGGAAGAGATTGTGCGCACCCCCGAAACGCGCCCGACCGCACCCTCGATCCGGCCCGTCAGTTCCTGGTCGATGGTCTCTGGCGATGCTCCGGCGAAATTCGTCGTGACGGTTACGACGGGTCGGTCAACATTGGGCAATTCACGAATCTCGGCGCCCAGAAGCCCGGCAAGACCGGCAAGGACAATCAGTGCGTTTAGCACGAACGCCAGTATGGGCCTGCGCACGAAAAGTGCGGTGCCAGACGAAAAGGCCGTGTTACGGGTTTCAGGTGCGCTCATCGGCAATCTTTCCTAAAGCGTCGAAGTCGGTAGCGGTGTCTGTGTCGCAGCCGAACTTTGGGCGATGGAAACCTCGCTCCCCGCGCGCAGGTTCTGCACGCCCTCGACCACCACCTGTTCGCCCGACCGCAAGTCGCCGTCGATCAGAACGTCATCCGTATTGCGCTGCCGGATCGTCACGGCCACGCGTGTGGCCTTGCCGTCCCGGACGGCCCATACGAAGGCTCCTTCGCTGGACCATTGAAGCGCCAAGGGGTCGATCGCTAGAAAAGTCTCGCCGGGAAATGACATTTCGACCGAAAAGGCCATGCCGACGCGAAGAAGGTCTTCGTTATTTTCTACTCGACCCTGCACGCGCAGTGTCCGGCTTGCGCGCTCGACGACCGTGTCAATCGCGCTCACTTCGCCCGCTATCACAAGGTCGCGCAACCCAAGTGGCGTGACGCTGATCGGCGTGCCGATGGCAATTTTGCCGATGATGCGTTCGGGCACGCGAAAATCGATCAGGATGGTCGACCGATCCGTGATGGTAACCAGCGTATCCTGTGTCGAAATGCGGTCGCCAACGCCAACGTCGACAATTCCCACCCAGCCCGAAATCGGCGCGATGACGCGCCGCTGATCCAGATCGTACTGCGCCTGCCGCAGCGCCAGTTCAGCCGTCCGCAGCGTCAGGGCAGCCTCGCGCACCCTGACATCGGTTGCGGCACCGATGGTTTCCAACTGTGCAACCCGATCTGCCTCTTCCTTGGCGTTGGCAAGCGTGATCCTGGCCCGCTCAAGCGCGATCGATTCCACCTCGTCCTGCAAGCGGGCAAGCACGGTCCCCCTTTCAATATGGATACCAGGCCCCAGCGATATCTCGGTGATCAAACCTTCGGTTTCTGCACGCACGGTGACGGAATGTTCTGCCTTCCCGTCGCCGATAGCTGTGACCCGGTCGGCCACCGCCCGATCACGAACCTCGGCCACGACCACCTGCACCGGCCCACCGGAACGCCTTTCACCTGCCTGTGCCGCTTTCGGCGCCAGCGTCGCGGCATCAATCCCGAGCGCTGACAGAATGCCGAAGCTTTCCAGCATCGGAACTGCCGAAGGGACGTTGGCAATCCAGATGTAGAGCGCAGCGGCAATCACAGCGATGCTCATAAGGGCTTGGCGCGCAATCCACATGCGTGGGGTTCCTGTTCCTGCAGCTGGCTGGGTTGTAAGCGTAGCACGCAAAACCGAAAGTCACGCAATCTGCAATCTATCAGGGCACAAATTCCTGCGATCCGGCCCTAACGAGTAACTTTCCGCATGATTTGCGGACGAAACCCGCCCGTTCACGCGTCGTCGAGCCGACACGCGGACCACGACACGCCAGAGTTGGCTATGGATCCGGCGTGTTGCCATCTACCGTTTCCGCCAACCCCGTCGCCCGATCAGGAGGGATCCAGCACGTTGGCAAGGGCAGAGACAAGCCGTTGCGGCTTGTAGTCAAGATACGCGGGCGTCAGCCCCATCCGCACGACGACCAACCGCGCTGAGGGGATTACGGTGACCGTCTGGCCGTCATGCCCGCGCAGCCAGTAGGTATCAGGGGGCAGACCTAACCCGGCATCGTCGCCGGAAAAATCGGAATCCGACGGGCCTGCCATCCAAAGCAGCCCCTTGCCGTAGACTGCGTTTGCCGCAGAGGGGGTGTGCATCATGTCCACGAAGGATTTCGACAGAATTTGCCGCCCACTCCAAGCGCCGTCCTGCAACAGGAACTGGCCAAAGCGCGCCCAGTCCCGCGCTGTGGCGTAAAGGTAAGAGCCGCCTACGAAAGTGCCCGCTGCATCGGTTTCAAGCACGGCGCTTTTCATGCCCAAGGGGCCGAAAAGCGCATCGCGGGGCCAAGCGAGGGCCGCCTTCGTGTCGCCCAACGCATTTTGCCAGATGCGCGACAGGATCATCGTTGTGCCTGTGGAGTAGTGGAACGTGGCGCCCGGCGCCGCGTCTAATGGCGCACTGGCCGCGAAAGCTGCCATGTCAGGCTCAAGATAGAGCATGCGGGTTACATCCGAGACATCGCCATAGTCTTCGTTGAAGCGTAGTCCGCTCGACATCGACAGAAGGTTTGCCACGGTGATTGCCGCGCGCCCATCGCCCTGCCATTCCGGCAGCAGATTGCTTTGGTCGAGGGTGAGTTTGCCGGCTTCGACCACCGTGCCAACAAGGGCGGCAGTGATCGTTTTGGTCATCGACCAGCCCAGAATCGCCATGCGCGCGTCAAAGCCCGGGGCATAGCGTTCGGCGACGATCCTTCCGTCCCTGACAACCACGATCGCCCGAAAGCCGGCACCTACCAGATCGTCATCCGCCAAGATTGCAGTCAGCGCGTCGTGCCCGTCGGGGTCAACGCCTTCGCCTTCGGGCCAAAGGGCCGTGCTGTCGGAAGGACCAGGCGCGGGCGGAGCAGATTGATCGCCGGCGCGGGCTAGATTGCCGTCGGGAACGGTCGCGCACCCAAGGCCCGGCCGCAGAACCGCATCCACAGGGGCAATGAAGCGCAGGAATGCCGCATGGACGCGGCCACGGTCCTGATCTGCATTCACGAAGAATGCCTTCAGAAGCGGATTTCCTTGCGCTTGCACATCGATATCAAGAACTTGTTCGGGATCGCGACCGGACAAAAACAGCGACGAACAAGCAATCTTGGCGCTGTAGCCAGCGCCGACGCGCAGCAGTGCAGGGGGGACCAGCACCGCGTAAAGGCACACTGCAGCAACAACCAGAATGATCAAGCCGACCATAAGGCCAAGCAGTCTTTTGAAGACCCGCATTGGATTTTCCCCCATAGGGCGGCGGCGCGATGCCTACGTGCCCACGCAAAAGCCTGGCCTTCGCGAGCGACGATGGCAAAGGGTTTATGTCTGTCATCAAATGATGTGGGTGGGACCGTCTGCCGGTCTCAACCGTCGACCATCATCCCAACCACGATCAGCACTTGATAGTCGCGCTTGCTGCAGCCCTCGACTGCGGGCATCGCGATGCCGGGACTCATGGGAAACACGCTTGTAGGCGTATTTTCTGGCGTGCAGGCTTGGCCCGTTGATTGCGCGGTGTATAAGGCAGCGCGGCACCGCAGGTGCGTGACATCATAAATCGTGGCGCCTTCGGCAAGGCTCCATTCCTGATGGCCAGAGGCATCCGGAGGGGCGACCGTCAGCACCGACGTCACCGCACGCCCGCCAGTCACGACATATTTTCCGGGGGCGAGCGGAAAGACCGGCGCCTCCATGATCAGCCCGTGCTCTTCAATCCACCATCCGGCCGTGTCGAACTGCCAACCGGCCGGGGCGACCCCACCTTTGGCCATCAGGTCAGCAAAGTTCTTGATCCTGACGCCGCGCGGTCCTGGGTCTATTGTCCACAGGCCCCAGGTCTGCGCATCATTGCCTGACATCGCTGCAGAATTGCCCAAGGCGGCAATGTATTGGGTTGGGATGCGGGTATAGGTGTCGGCCTGCAGGGGCCGCCCCGAATGCAGCAAGGCAAACGCAGCAAGCGCCAGCACCCACCCTCTCAGGCCCCGATACACGGATGTGACTACTGTCTTCTGATACGTCGTCATGGCAGCCCCGAAAGTTTCCCAAAGCCACTAGATAGGGCGGCCAAGATCGAAAGCAAAAAGGCTGAATCAACTCTGGTTCGGTCTGACAGTTGAGAAATGTCGATAGGGTGCCAAAAGTGTTGGTCTGCGGACCTCATTGATTGGCCAAGCCGCCTTGGTGTGCCGTATTCTCCGAGATTACCATGATCTCATGCGTTGAGTAGGTTGATCAGGATTTGACCGCCGTTCTAGCCGCGGACAGCGACTCCGAGGGCGCGCTTTCAACCTGTTTTAGAAGGGGTTTCGTGCGTAAAAACAGACGGATGGGTGTTTCGGCTGGTTGCGGCTCTTGACGGCCAGCCTGTCTGGTTGGCGCAAACGCAAAAGCCCTGATCAAGCCAGAGTTCGCCATCCCGAGCGCGAAGCCCGCCCCCACTTCGGGACGGGCCGTTGCTGGTGGTCAGGCGCGGGTCACATTCACGATGGCGGTCCCTTTCAGCGCGTTTGAATAAGCGCAGATGCGGCGGGCCTCCGTGATCACACGGTCTGCATCCTGATCCGACAATCCCGAAAGTGCGGCGACGAGATTTGCCTTGATGCCAAAGGCGCTGGCATCATCGACTGTCAGGATGACGGTTGCATCCACCGACACAGTATCCGGTTTCAGCCCCATTCCTTTCGCTGCATGCGCGAGTGACGAGGTAAAGCAGGCGCCGAAGCCGGCAGCAAAGAGTTGCTCGGGGTTGGTGCTCGCCCCGGATCCGCCGATCGCGGTGGGCAAGGCAAGCACCACGTCCAGCTTGCCGTCATCCGATCGCGCGCTGCCGTCGCGCCCGCCGGTCACTGCGACCTGGGTCGCATAAAGTTCCTTTGACAACGCTTTCACCGGTCCGCAGGAGCTGCAGCGATATCGTAGAAGGGCGCGGGCAATCCTTTCACGCCCATTTGCACGAAGGCGCGGGGCCAGTCGAACTGGTCCCAATGCTCATAGAGTTGTCCGTCGCGGACGGTCCAGACGTCGATCGCGTCGAACTCGAGCTTTTGGCCAGTGGGT